>SOJQ01000116.1 GCA_004376075.1 Dehalococcoidia bacterium
TATCTGCGACCGCTTCTACCACTCTACCATCGCCTATCAGGGCTATGGGCGCGGCCTCGATCTCGGCCTCATCGAAGCCGTCAATAACATTGCCACTCAGGGGCTGCGACCCGACCTCATTGTACTCCTGAACATCGCTGCGGAACAGGGCCTCGCCCGAAAAAGACTGAGGGATAGGTTCGAAAAGGAGCAGATCGCCTTTCATCAGCGGGTGAGGCAGGGTTATCTGGAGATGGCAAAAAAAGACCCCGGGCGCTGGCTGGTGATCGATGCCGCACTTCCTAAAAGGGAGATCGAGAGCCTCATTTGGGAACGGGTGGAGCAGCTTTTGCCCTAAGCGCTCGTTCTCCTTTGACAGCCAGAATTGGTTTCGATGAACCATTGCAAAAATGTTCAAAAAGGGGTTGAAAAAATGGTCAATGGGTGATATAATGAAATATTAGAGAGTGATCAACAGTTGAACCTTTAAATCAGTCCCGAGAGGCTGGCAAGGGGAAACGCCAAAGTTAATAAAGGGAAAACTTCAATCCTCTTACCAGCAAATTGGCAAGAGGATTTTTTAATGCCTGAAAAAGTGATCTTAAATGAGGCGGACATCCGCCGTGCCCTAACCCGCATTGCTCACGAGATTGTGGAGAGGAACCACGGGTGCGATGGCATTATTTTTATCGGGATGCACACTCGTGGCGTGCCGCTGGCGAGGAGGATTGCGGCAAACATAAAGGAATTCGAGGGGGTGGAGATCCCCGTCGGTGCCCTGGATATCAATCCTTATCGTGATGACATCTCCTCCCTGGGGTGGCAGCCCCCAGTTCGCCCCACAGTTATTCCCACCGACATCGCCGGAAAGAGCGTCATTCTGGTCGATGATGTCCTTTACACCGGGCGGAGCATCCGCGCTGCCATGGATGCCATCATCGATTTCGGGCGACCCCGCTCCATTCAGTTGGTGGTGCTTGTTGACCGCGGCCATCGTGAAATCCCTATCCGTGCCGACTATGTAGGAAAGAACATGCCCACATCAAGATATGAAGATGTTGAGGTGCGGCTCAAGGAGACCGACGGTAGGGACGAGGTAGCCATTGTAGAAGGTGTGGGCGAGCGACGGTCGATGAGTAAGAGATAGTATTTTTATCTTGCAGAGGAGGGGTTGGTCGTGAGTTTAGCAAAGAGAAACCTTGTAACCATAGACGACCTTTCTAACCAGGAGATTGAGGCAGTTTTCTCTTTGGCAGACGAAATGTCCGAATCGATGAAGGAGCAACGGAACCTTTGCTCCGGTTTGATAATGGCCACCCTTTTCTTTGAGCCCAGCACGCGGACGAGATTATCCTTCGAGGCGGCGATGCACAGGATGGGAGGTAGCGTAATATCTGTGGTGGAAATGGGGGCCACCTCGCTGGCAAAGGGCGAAAGCATTGCTGATATGGCAAGGGTGGTGGGACGCTACGCGGATATCATCGTGATCAGGCATCCTTGGGAGGGGGCTGCCAAGGTGGCTGCCGACTACGCTGGGGTTCCTGTGATAAACGCCGGTGATGGCAGCCACGAGCATCCGACTCAAACCTTATGCGATCTGTACACACTCAAGAAAGAGAGGCAACAGGTCAAGGGTTTGAAGATCGCTTTATGTGGGGACCTAAAATATGGCCGCACAATACATTCCCTTACCTACGCTCTTGCCCGCTTTGGCGCTGCAAGAATCTATTTTTGTCCCGGGCCAGGACTAGAGATGCCTCCACATGTGCTGGGAAAATTGACTCAAGATTATGGTGGCAAACTGCTAAAGGCTCCTGCCGATGACCTACACTCGGTTACACAGACGCTGGCAGGTCAAAGTGTGGATGCGATATATATTACGCCAAGTGATTCCCATCAACTAGCACTTATGCCTGGCGTCCAGATTAAGATCGACATCAGCGAGGGTGCCATTTATGTCACCAGGTTGCAAAAGGAAAGGGCTGAGGATGTAGGCCGGGGTGCAGTTTCAAAAAAGGACTACCCAGTGATAAATGCTCGTCTCCTTAAAGGGAAAGGGCTCGAGCGCACCTTAGTCATGCACCCCTTGCCCCGCATCGATGAGCTTGCCTATGAGATAGATGCTGACCCGCGAAGTATGTACTTCGAACAGGCGGCACGGGGAGTGCCTGTTAGAATGGCACTTGTGGCCCTACTCCTGGGGGTTAAGAAGGTTGATATCCCTGAGGAGGAAACTCTACTCCGGATAGACTATCCTCTTTATAAACGCGATTTTGGGGTCAAGTGCCAAAACCCAAAGTGCGTGTCTGTGCAGGAAACAGAAACAAGGTATATTAAGCCTGAGTTCAAAATAATAAAAACCAAGCCTTTGACACTGAGGTGTGTCTACTGCGAACATGAAACCCATCCTCAATATATCGCCAGTTCTAAATGGCATGACGGGACGTTGGAGAAAAAGAGATACTATAGCTCCGATAGCTTCATGCTAGAGCGAATCAAAGCGGAGAACCTGATTATTTTCGGTTCGGAGAGCGAAGCTCAAGATCGGGGGTTCAAACGTAGCCAATACGCCACTACTCCTGAGAAGGGGCGGGGAGGTGCCAAGCGATAATGGAGCCTTTGCTCATCCTCGGCGGTCGGATCATCGACCCCAGCCAGGGAATCGATATGGTCGGCGACCTTCTCATCGCCGAAGGGGGCATCGCCTGGGTTGGGAAGGCAAGGGAAGCTATGCCTGAGGAGCCCTTCTCCCTGCTTCATGCCGAGGGGATGGTCGTCTCCCCGGGCTTCATCGACCTTCACTGCCACCTTCGAGAGCCGGGATTTGAGGAGAAGGAGACCATCGCCACCGGGACCCGTGCCGCAGCAAGAGGGGGGTTCACCACCATCTGCTGCATGCCTAACACCGAGCCCCCCATCGACACCAGGGCGACGGTGGAATTCATCCAGAGAAAGGCGGCTGCTGAAGGGGTGGTTCGGGTGCTGCCCATAGGATGTATCAGCAAGGGGCGAAGGGGCGAGGAGATGGTGGAGATGGGCGAGCTCGCCGGGGCAGGGGTTGTCGCCTTGAGCGATGATGGCAATCCGGTGATGGATTCTCGCTTGATGCGCTACGCTCTGGAGTACAGCCGTTTTTTCGACCTGGTCCTCATTGATCATTGTGAGGACGTTTCGCTTTCGGAAGGTGGGGTGATAAATGAGGGCTGGTTGTCTACAAGGCTGGGGCTTAAGGGGATTCCCGCTGCCGCTGAGGAGATCATGGTCGCCCGCGACATTGCCCTCGCTGAGATGACAGGAGGGAGGGTGCATATCGCTCATGTGAGCACCGCAGGCTCTGCCGACCTGGTCAGACGCGCTAAAGAAAAGGGAATCCCGGTTACCGCCGAGGTCACCCCCCACCACCTGACCCTCACTGAGGAGAGGGTTATGGGCTACGATACCAATGCCAAGGTGAATCCGCCTTTGCGCAGCGCAAAGGATGTTCAAGCATTGATCGGCGCTTTGAAGCAGGGGGTGATCGATGCCATTGTCACCGATCATGCCCCCCGTGAGGATGTGGATAAGATGTGTGAATACGACATCGCTGCCTTTGGTATCAGCGGCCTGGAGACGGCGCTGGGAAGCCTTCTCACCCTGGTTCATGGTGGCGAGATCGACCTGGCAACGCTAATTTCGAAGCTCACCTTTGAGCCGGCAAAAATCCTTCGCAAGAGCGACTTGGGCACGCTAAGGGTGGGCGCCTGTGGGGATGTGACCATCTTCGATCCAATGGCGGAGTGGGTCGTTGACCCGTCTGCTTTCGCATCCAAAGGCAAGAACACACCCCTCGCTGGCTGTCTCCTCAAGGGGAAGGTGATGGCCACAATTTGCCGAGGGGAGGTTGTTTATAAGGAAGATGCCATGAAAATAGAGACGATTAGCCGCGAGGCAGGAGCGAGATTTGACTAAAAAGGCGATCCTGGTGCTGGAGGATGGCTCGGTATATGAGGGCTACTCCTTTAGCGCCCCCATCTCCGCCTATGGGGAGGTGGTTTTCAACACCAGCATGACCGGCTATCAGGAGATGCTCACCGACCCCTCCTATGCCGGTCAGGTCGTGGTTTCCACCTATCCCATGATTGGGAACTACGGCATAAACTCCGAAGACTTCGAATCGAACCGAATCCAGGTGGCGGGCTTCGTGGTGCGTGAGGAGTGCCACATCCCCAGCCACTGGCAAAGCATTTCCAATCTCCATGACTATCTGCTATCGAATGGTATTCCAGGTATCGCCGGCGTCGATACCCGTGCCATCACGCGTCGCCTCCGCTCCGTCGGGGTGATGATGGGGATGATAACCTTAGAGGAGTCCCCTGGGGAGGCGCTGGAGAGGCTTTCAAGGCTTCCCCGCTATGACAGCATGGACTTTGTAAACCAGGTGAGCACCGAGACTATCTACCGCTGGGACGCCCCGACAGGGGAAGACGCCCTATATCATATCGTGGTCGTCGATTGCGGGCTCAAGCTGAGCATCCTGCGCATCCTGAGCCGCATGGGCTGTGCCCTCACCGTCGTGCCCTGCACCACATCGGCGGAGGACATTTTGAATTTGAAGCCCGATGGCATCCTCCTCTCCCCGGGGCCGGGCGACCCGGCGCTGCCCTATCTGGAGGAGACGGTGCGAGGGCTTTTGGGGCGAAAGCCGATAATGGGCATCTGCCTCGGGCATCAGCTCCTGGGGCGCGTCTTCGGTGGCAAGACCTACAAGCTGAAATTCGGGCACAGAGGGGCTAATCACCCCGTTCGTGACCTAGACAGCGGTCGTGTGCACATAACCGCCCAAAATCACGGATATGCTGTGGATGCGGACAGTTTGAAGGGCGGGCTTGAAGTGAGCCACATAAATCTCAACGATGGCACGGTGGAGGGGCTGAGGCACCGCGAGCTTCCGCTATTCTCCATTCAATATCACTCCGAGGCCTCGCCCGGCCCCAAGGACACGGTCAACTCCTTCGAGCGCTTCCTGGAGATGGTGAGGGGGTAAGGGTTTCTCGCGATGGAAACGGCAGATATCATAGCGATTGTGGGGGTTGTGGTGGGGGCGATTACAGTGGTCGGCGTGTTTCTTGGACCCAGGCTTGCGAACCGCTGGCAAGAG
>SOJQ01000057.1 GCA_004376075.1 Dehalococcoidia bacterium
GGGCAAGTCGGCGCAGTTCCCTCTCCATACCTGGCTCCCCGATGCCATGGAGGGTCCGACACCGGTAAGCGCCCTGATCCATGCCGCCACCATGGTTGCCGCTGGTGTTTACCTGGTGGCTCGCCTGTTCCCCATGTTTGCCTGCTCCCCTCAGGCGATGATCACGGTAGCTATCATCGGTGGTTTCACCGCCATCTTCGCTGCCACCATGGGCATGGTGATGAACGACATCAAACGGGTACTGGCCTACTCCACCATCAGCCAGCTGGGGTATATGATGCTTGGTCTGGGTGTGGGAGGCCTGGCGGTGGGCATTTTCCATTTGTTCAACCACGCCTTCTTCAAGGCGCTCCTCTTCATGGGGGCGGGGAGCGTCAATCATGCTACAGGAACCTTCGATATCCGTGAGATGGGCGGGCTGAGAAAGGCGATGCCCTGGACCTTTGCCACCTTCCTCATCGCTTCCCTCAGTATTGCCGGTATTTGGCCTCTCTCAGGGTTCTGGAGCAAAGAAGGCATCCTGGCCCATGCCTGGGCGCATCAACCCATATTGTTTTTCCTGGCTATGGCTACCGTATTCCTCACTGCCTTTTACATGTTCCGTGTGTTGTTCCTCACCTTCGGTGGGGGGTACCGGGGGGGCAGTTCCGGTGCTCACCCCCTTCGGGAATCGCCTCTGGTGATGATCCTCCCTATGGTTTTATTAGCTATCCTCTCCGTTGTCTCGGGGTGGCTGCCGATAAGCGGATTCCTGGGAGGGGAGTCTCATGGTTTCTTTAGTGCCCTTGCCAGCCCCATGGCTCTGGTGTCGCTGCTATTGGCTGGGCTTGGTATCCTCCTTGCCTATGCCATATACAGTAAGAGGTGGCTCTCTGCGGAATCATTAAGACAGACCTTTGCCCCCCTCCATACCTTGTTTTCCAGGAAGTACTGGCTCGACGAGCTTTATGAGAGGGTATTTGTGATGAGGATTTTGGTTGATGGGCTTTTCGCCGCCCTCCATTGGTTCGATGACCAGGTTGTCGATGGTGCGGTGAACGGCGTAGCTGATGGCACGGTGGCCGCAGGTAGGGTTATCAGGAGGTTACAGACAGGGCAATTGCAGGCCTATGGGCTCGCCATCTTTATTGGCGTCTTGGCCATTGTGGCCTGTTTTCTTATCTTTGGCTAGAAATCTTTATAGTGGGGGGACTTTTGAGCTTTCCCTATCTTTCTATAATCATCTTCCTCCCCCTCATGGGGGCGATTGCCATTGCCCTTCTCCCTCGCGCTGAGCCGAGGCGGATAAAGCTCATCGCGGCCTTTTTCACCCTGTTGGCTTTTGTCCTATCTGCTGCTCTATTCCTCATGTTCGATAGGTCTGTTGAGGGGCCTCAATTTGTGGAAAAGGCGCTGTGGATCCCGCAGATTAATGTCCATTATTTCCTTGGCGTCGATGGGCTGAGCCTGCCCATGCTAATCCTCACCACAATGCTTGGCTTCCTTGCCGTTCTCGTCTCCTGGAAGGTCGACCTCAGGGCTAGGGAATACTTTGCCTGGCTCCTCGTCCTGGAGATGGGCATCCTGGGGGTGTTTTGCTCCCTGGACCTGATATTGTTCTTCCTCTTCTGGGAGGTGGAGATCCTGCCGATGTATCTCTTGATCTCTATCTGGGGAACGGGGAGGAAGGAGTATTCGGCAATGAAGTTCGTTATTTATACCATCTTGGGCAGCGCCCTGATGCTGGCCGGAATCCTGCTCCTTTATTCCCATGCCGGCACCTTCAATATGGTGGCGCTGGCTCAGATGGGGCTTGAGCCAGCCCTCGGCTCTCTACTGGCCACGGCGATCTTCTTCCTCCTCTTCTTTGGCTACGCGGTGAAGCTGCCCATTTTCCCTCTTCATACATGGCTCCCCGATGCCCATACCGACGCCCCCACCGCGGTGAGCATGATCCTTGCTGGGATACTGATCAAGATGGGCGGTTACGCCATGATTCGTGTCTGTGTGAGCATATTCCCTGAGACCTCCCAGAGCTATGCCCCGCTCCTCGTTGCTTTAGCGGTGGTCAGCGTCCTCTATGGGGCGGCGGTAACCTTGAGGCAGACCGACCTGAAGAGGCTGATCGCATACAGCAGCATCAGCCATATGGGCTATGTGCTTCTGGGTATTTTTGCCCTGAGCCAGGTGAGTATGACCGGCGCCACACTACAGATGTTTAGCCATGGGATTATCACCGGGCTTCTCTTTGCTCTGGTGGGCCTGGTCTATGACAAGACGCACGTAAGGAGCATCCCTGGGCTTGGTGGACTAGCCCGCCAGATGCCGATTATCGTTGTCGTTTTCAGCGTTGCTGGGCTTGCTGCCTTGGGATTACCCGGCACCAGCGGCTTCGCCGCCGAGTTTCTGGTCTTCCTTGGCAGCTTCCGAAGCACTGTGGTCTCTGGCATCCAGATCTACACCATCCTGGGCGTTTTGGGGATTGTGATCACCGCAGGCTACATCCTTTGGATGCTGCAGCGCATATTTTATGGCCCCCCTAAAGCACAGTATGAAGGTGTTCTTGATGCCGATAGGTTGGAGAGGTTCACCATTTTCTCCCTGGCGGCGGTGATCATGCTCATCGGCATCTATCCCAGGATATTGACCGATGTTATTAACATGGGCATCTTGCCTGTACTCAGAGGATTGGGCTTGTAGGGGCTTTCATGGAAGCGAGAGAAATTATTTTCGCTGTAGGGGCGGTGATCGAGGATGAGCGGGGCCGGATCCTGTTGGTGAGGCATGTCCCCGAAAGAAAGGGATTCTGGCAGGGGAAGTGGATCTGCCCCGGGGGCAGGCTGAACCTGGGGGAGGAGATCGAGCAAGGGATAAAAAGGGAGGTGAGGGAGGAAACCAATCTGGAGATTCGCCTCACCACCCCGCTTGTCCCCTTTGAGAGGATTGTGAAATTGGAGGGGAAGACGGCGCTTCATGTTATCTATATCGATTACCTGGCAAAATTGGTGGGGGGAGAGTTTCGACCTGGCAGCGATGTGGGTGAAGGCATCTGGGTTGCTAAGGAAGACATCCCCGGGATTTGGGAGGAGCTTCATGACGACACCAAGAGGCTACTGGAGATAGCGAAGGTTGTTTAGTAAGATGGGGAGCGGGCATTGAACCTTTATCTACTGGCACCTGAAATAAGTCTTTGCGCCCTAGCTATAGTGGTGATCCTCCTTGACCTTTTCATAGGGCGAAAGTGGATCCTGGGGGTGGTAGCCGTTGCCGGTCTCATCGTCCCTGCGGCCTTCACCCTTGCCTTATGGGGAGTAAATGAGACATCCTTTAATGGCATGCTCGTAGTGGATCAGTTCTCTCTATTCTTCAAACTCTTCTTCCTGGTGATCGCCGCCCTGGTGATCCTCTCCTCTACGGACTATTCATTTAAGTTTTCAGCCTTTCGAGGGGAATACTACGCCCTGGTGCTTCTCTCCGCCATGGGGATGATGCTCATGGCATCCACCAGGGAGTTGATCTCCATCTATATCGCCGTGGAGCTGACAGGCATCTCCCTTTATGTGTTAGCCGGCTTTTTGAAAGACCCCAAATCCAGTGAAGCGGGATTGAAGTACCTACTGCTGGGGGCAGTGGCCAGTGCGGTGTTGCTCTATGGCATGGCAATGGTTTTTGGACTCAGTGGCACCACCCATCTTAATGAGATCGCTGCATCTATTCCGGCAGGGGGACTCTTAGCTAATCCGGCGCTCCTCATGGGGATTGTTTTGCTGGTGGCTGGCTTCGGCTTTAAGATTGCCGCCGTCCCCTTCCAGATGTGGGTGCCCGATGTCTATGAAGGAGCACCGACGCCGATCACCGCCTATCTTTCCGTTGCCAGCAAGGCGGCGGGATTTGCCGTAATCCTCAGGGTTTTCTATGAGGCCCTGGGACCGCTGAGCCTAGATTGGGGGATTATTTTCGCCGTGCTTGCCGCCATCACCATGACCCTGGGCAATGTGGTCGCTATCGCTCAAACGAACATCAAGCGAATGCTGGCCTACTCCAGCATCGCCCATGCGGGCTATTTGATGATGGGGCTGGCCGCGGTCAGCACCCTCGATCCTGGTGCCCTTGGTCCCAGTGGTCCTGGCGCCCTGGTCTTCTTCCTGGCTGCCTACGCCTTGACTAATCTGGGGGCCTTTATCGCCATCATCGCCATCTCCAACAAGATCGATAGCGATGAGATCAGTGACTACTCGGGGATGGCGAGGCGCGCCCCCATTCTTTCCCTAGCCCTCCTCTTCTGCCTCATCTCCCTCATCGGCATCCCGCCCACGGCGGGATTCATAGCCAAGATCTATATCTTCACTGCCGCGGTGGACTACGGGCTAATCTGGCTGGTGATCATTGCCGTAATCAACACGGTGATTTCAGCATACTATTATCTAAGGGTAGCTAGGGTGATGTATCTCGGCACCCCGCTATCGGAGGAGAGGGTGCCCTCCTCGTGGGCGCTTCGCGCTGCCCTCGCCTTTGCCTGCCTCGGTGTGCTCTTCCTCGGCCTTTACCCCTGGGCGCTGCTGAGAATTGCCGAGACCGCCGTTAGCATCTTTCCTTGACAGTCTCAAGCGGTGATGGTAGACTTCCCTATGCACGCTCTGGTTTAGTCTTACGTCGATTTGCTTAGGTCCAGTCTGTTGAAGAAAGTGGGCATTCTCTATCATCCCAAGATCGCCGCTGCTGGTGCTCTAGCCGAGGAGCTAGCAAGTTTTTTGCCTTCCCTGGAGGCCTCCGTTTGGCTTTGCTCCGCTTGGGAGGAGGGGAGGGCGAAGGCCCAGGTTGAGGGCACAGAGCTGATCCTTAGCGTTGGTGGCGATGGCACTATCCTGAGAGCTGCCCGCGCTGTTGTTCCCTGGGCTATTCCTATCGTGGGGATAAATCTGGGAAGGCTCGGATTTATGACCGAGCTCCGTGCCGAGGAGGCTCACCAGAGACTCCCCGCCTTCTTGGCCGGGGAGGGCTGGATCGACGAACGCGCTATGCTTCAGGCAGAGCTGGCGGGTAAGGATTTGACCTTTCATGCCTTAAATGACGTCGTTGTGGGCAGGGGCGCCATAGCTCGGGTGGTCTATGTGGAGA
>SOJQ01000056.1 GCA_004376075.1 Dehalococcoidia bacterium
GTCATCCAACCAAAGCCAAGGTCAGTATATAGCTTTAGCCTTTGCTGAGCGTCGGGACTAAAATCTACCCCATCGGCACCAAAGACCTTGGTGGCTATGGTCTCGATCTTGTCCTTGATAGGAATATCGTCGGGGAAGAGGAATTTCATCTCATGGGGCTTCTCCACAGCCTTAAGCACCTCATCAGCCAGCTCCAAAGCCCCCTCTCCCCCCTTGGCCCAGCCTTCAAAAACGGCACCGCCATCGGCGCCAGCCTCTAGAGCCTTCCTGCGCACAAGCTCAAGCTCTTTATCGGTATCGGAGGTAAACTTGTTGACGGATACCACCACCGGGACACCATACATCCTTGCAATCTCGATATTGCGAGCCAGGTTCTCACAGCCCTTCTCTACTGCTGGTAAGTTCTCAGTCTCCGCCGCCTCCTTAACCCTGGAATAGGCCATCCCTGGGCGAAGATGAAAGGCACCACCATGCTGCTTAAGAGCCCTGACAGTGGCAACGATGACACAACAGTCCACCTTCAACCCGCTCTGACGGCACTTGACATCGATCATCTTGACGAAGCCGCAGTCCACGCCGAAGCCGTTCTCAGTGACCACATAATCGGCAAGCTTCACAGCTACCAAATCCGCCAATACCGAGTTGTTGCCGTGGGCCACATTGGCAAAGGGGAAAGCATGGCAGATCATGGGGTGACCCTCCGTGGATTGGAC
The DNA here is from genome assembly GCA_004376075.1 of Dehalococcoidia bacterium. GTDB lineage: Bacteria > Chloroflexota > Dehalococcoidia > E44-bin15 > E44-bin15 > E44-bin26. The sequence continues at coordinate 714 of SOJQ01000056.1, forward strand.
AAGGTTCGGCTTTATGGCGTCCTTGAGGAGCACAGTCATCGCCCCGGCAACCCTGAGGTCTTCACAGGTCACCGCCTTATTATCATAGGTATAGCCAATGACTGTCCTTCCGAACCTCTCCCTCAAATCTCTAAGTCCGCTGGTCAAGGCATGAATGGCTGCGGTCTCTGTGGCTACGGTGATGTCATAACCGGTTACCCTGGGATAGCCATCGGCCCTGCCTCCGATCCCCACAGTAATAGTTCTTAGGGAACGAGCATTTACATCAACGCAATAGCGCCAGGTGATGTTCAGGGGATCGATATTCAATTTATTGCCGTGCAGGATGCTGGCGTCTATGGCAGCGGCGCATAGATTTTGAGCGGTATCAGCGGCATGAATATCACCGGTGAAGTGAAGGTTGATATTTTCCATAGGAAGGGCCTGGGAGTAGCCGCCACCGGTAGCTCCACCTTTTATGCCGAAGAGGGGACCCTTGGAGGGTTCACGGAAGGTATTTATGATATTCGTGCCCCGGCGCTTTAGCGCCTGACCCAAGCCAAAGGCGGTCACCGTCTTTCCTTCACCCAGGGGGGTTGGCGTGATTGCGGTTACACAGATCATCTTGCCGTTTGGCCTGTCCTTTAACCTCTCGAGAACCTTGACATAGTCTATCTTGGCCATGTACCTCCCATACAGCTCAAGCTCCTCCTCCAAAATCCCAGCATCCTTGGCCACCTCGACAATCAGCCGAAGCTCTGCCTCCTGGGCGATCAATAGATCCTCAGGAACTGGCCATCTAATTTTTACCGGCATTTTTCAACCCTCCTTTAATTAGTTTTTAAACCCGACTGCTCCTCCGCCGCTCTCACCGTATTCACCATAAGCATGGTGACAGTCATCGGACCGACGCCACCAGGCACTGGTGAGATCGCCTCCGCCTTTTCCTTAATGGCATCGAAATCGGTATCGCCCACCAACCGATAGCCGCTCTTCTTAGTGGCGTCGGGAATCCTATTGACGCCGACATCGATGACCACGGCACCATCCTTCACCATATCAGCCGTTATCGCCTTGGGGCTACCCATGGCCGCGATAAGGATATCCGCCTCCCTTGTCACTGCCGCCAGGTCCCTCGTTCCGGTGTGACACACCGTAACCGTGGCATTGGCCCCCTTCTTCTTCTGCATCAGTATCGCCATCAGTGGCTTGCCCACAATATTGCTCCGACCGCAGATGACCACATGCTTGCCCCCGGGGTCATAGCCACTCCTCAGCAATAGCTGCTGCACACCATGGGGGGTGCAAGGGAGGAAATAGGGCTCGCCGATTAACAGCCTGCCCACATTCACCGGATGAAAGCCATCGACATCCTTCCTCGGCTCTATGGCATTCAACACCTTATCCGAGTCGATATGCTTGGGCAATGGAAGCTGCACCAGGATACCGTGAAATCTCGGATCCCTATTCAGCTCCTCCACCTTGGCCAGGACCTCCTCCTCCTTGGCATCCTCAGGTAATACGATGGTCTCCGAGTAGATGCCGAGCTCCTCGCTGGCTTTACTCTTGCCCCTGACATAGGACACCGAAGCTGGGTCCTCGCCAACCCGCAACATGACCAATCCAGGGATTACCCCCTTCTCCCTGAGCCTCTCTACCCTAACCTTCAGCTCCTCCCGAATCTCCTCCGCTATCTTAGTGCCCTCAATGATCTTTGCCGTCACCTTCTATCTCCTTTCTCCCATCTCTACGGCGATGGGGAAAATGCCACAGCTTTCAGCCTCATCGCAGTACCCCAGGCGGTAGCACTTCGGCTTAAGCTCCGCCCCCAGGTGGGGCGCCACCTTTTCCACCTCAGCCTTAACCTTTTCAAAGAGCTCCACGATCTCCCATTGCGCCCTTAGGCAAAGCCTTAGCGAGCATACGTGAATCAGCTCCCGGCCATTCATGGTCATCACCAGCCCGGTTTCGCCAGCCTGGGGAAGCACATATCGGGCATCCTCCGCCGGGATGCCAGCATCGAGCATCTCGAGGTAAAGGTGATGAGCGGCACGAACCCCCTGGTGATACTTAGCCTCCATTTCCCGCTTGGCACTAATCGTGGCCGGGGTAATGTAACTAAACTCCTTTAGGGGAACATATCTCTGGCTCTGCTGCGTGTAGCTTGCCATGCGATGGCGCACCAGTTGATGGCTGGTGACCCGGGAGATCCCTTCGATGGCGAAAGTAAAGCTGGCATGTTCGAAGGGAGATAGATGACCCGAGGAGATGAGCCTGCTAAGGAGACGATCGACAGCTTGTGGGCTTAGCTTTTGCATAAGCTGGGAGGCGCGAGCAGGGGAGGTGGAAACACGGGCAGCGGCAGCAATGGTACGCTCAGGATCCGGCGTATAACTGATCAGAGCTACATAGACCATAGACACTAAAGCCTTTGCCCAACCTCAAATTATACCATGTGCCGCGGTGGAAAGCAACATATTGTGAATTTTTTCTCTAATCTCTATAATGAAGGGAAGCCAAGGGCGAATCCCTAAATTCCATAAAAAGGTTTATCGAGCGAGGGGAACTTGCCCCCTTCGCTCCCAGGTATGAAGGGGATTATCACCTCCCCGATGAGGTCAACCTTCAGGCGGTGGCTCACTATGCCAAAGCCTTCAATATGCGTCGTAAGGCCCAAGAGATGGCCTCCATCTTCGGTGGTAATCGGGGGAGTGCCGCCGAAGCGCTGAGCACTCCCTAGGGCCAAGATGAGTGTACTGTTGATTCAGCCCCCAAGAAGACCTAGGAACTGATAGAGAATTGTGCGTTTCACCACCGCTGGGACTCCAAGCCTATCTTGGCTAAAAGCGCCAACAGACCCCTTTCCGTCTTTTAGCATCTCCTTTCTTGCTTTCCACAGAAAATATATGCCATTAGGGGATGCCCTTGCAATGCAGGATGCTTCCCGTTCTATAAGGAACAAGGAATATGATATACTATTGCCCACGGCATCTTGTAGATGCACTAAACTGAGTAGCTTATGTATCATATCGGTCTGGACATGATAGAGATAGCGCGTATCGAAGAGGCGATGGCCCGCTGGGGCGAGCGCTTCCTTCACCGGATCTATACCGAGGGGGAGCTCCGTATTTGCCGCAATCGCGCTCCAGCATTGGCAGTTCGTTTTGCCGCCAAAGAGGCGGTGATGAAGGCCTTGGGCACAGGGATCAAGGGGGTGGGATGGCGCGACATTGAGGTTCTTTCCAACCCGGATGGAAAACCTTTAGTTTATCTTCATGGCAGGGCACAAAAAAAGGCCGCGGAGCTGGGCTTAGGGGAGCTTGCCATCAGTCTTTCGCACTCCAGGGATCATGCTATCGCTTCAGTTATAGGGGGCAGTATTGAAGATTGTAACCACAGACCAGATGAGGGAGCTTGAGCGCGGCGCTGCCGAGCTCGGCATTCCCTCCGGGGTGCTCATGGAGAACGCCGGGCTTGCCATTGCCCAGGAGCTGAAAGGGTGGTTCGGCAGCGCCGCGCAGCGGCAAATCCTCGTCTTGGTGGGACCGGGCAATAATGGCGGAGACGGCTTGGTCGCTGCTCGCCATCTCCATGATTGGGGAGCAAGAGTCCACATCTACCTCTGCACCGAGAGAAGAGATGACGACCCTAATTATAGGCTCGTCAAAGAAGGGGGTATTCCCTCCACCGTGGCTTCGGGGGATAAGGACTTGGTTGACCTTGATAGCATACTTTCCTCTAGCGAGGTGGTCATCGATGCCTTATTTGGCACAGGAAAGCTTCGCCCCCTTGAAGGCATCTTTAAAGAGGTTTTGACCCGAGTGAGGCAAGCTAAAGAGGCACAACCCGCCCTTAATATCGTCGCTCTCGATCTACCCTCGGGGCTCGATGCCGATACAGGGGAAACCGATCCCTCCTGCATTGCCGCCGATCTAACGATCACCCTGGGCTACCCCAAGCTGGGGCTTTTCGCCTTTCCCGGTAGAGACAAGGTAGGGGAGCTTGTTGTTGTCGACATTGGCATCCCGCAACGCCTGGGCGAAGACATCGCCACCGAGCTCATCACTGAGGAGTTTGTGAGGTCGATGCTCCCCAGGCGACCGCGAAGCGCCCACAAGGGCACCTTTGGCCGGGTGCTCGTTTGTGCTGGGTCGATCCACTACATTGGTGCCGCGTATCTTGCCTGCCAGGGGGCGATGAGGGTGGGGGCGGGGCTGGTTACCCTGGCAGTGGCTCGCAGTCTTCAGCCCATCTTGGCAACAAAGCTCACCGAGGTGACCTATGTCCCCCTGCCCGAATCGGAGCCTGGTTTTATCGACGCCGAGGCATCAAAGGCCCTCCATGAGTGGCTTACTGGTTATGATGTGCTGCTTATGGGGTGCGGGCTAAGTCAACACCCTT
>SOJQ01000110.1 GCA_004376075.1 Dehalococcoidia bacterium
CGCTTTCACCCTGAGGAGGAGAGTAACGACCCTGACTTTGCCCAGACGCTGGCTCAACTGGCTGACATCTATGTTAATGATGCCTTCGGCACCGCCCACAGGTCCCACGCCTCCACTGTGGGTATTGCCAGCCACCTACCCGCAGTAGCCGGTTTCTTGATGGAGAAGGAGATCGATATTATGGGCAAGGCTTTGGATGAGCCTGTTCGCCCCTTCGCTGCCATTATTGGAGGGGCAAAGATAAGTGACAAGATCGGTGTTTTGGAGAATGTGCTGGGGAAGGTCGATTCATTACTGATTGCCGGCGGCCTGGGCTCCACCTTTCTCAAGGCTTTGAAACACGATGTAGGCCGATCATCGGTCGAGGAAAACAAACTAGACCTGGCCCAGTGGCTAATGGAGAAAGCCGCAGAGAAAGGGGTTCATCTTCTTCTACCTACCGATGTGGTGGTTGCCGAAAGGTTTGATGCTAATGCCCGGACTAGAACCGTTTCCGTCACTGAGGTGCCTTCGGGTTGGTACGTTATGGATATCGGGCCACGGACCGTCGAGCACTTTGAGGCCAAGCTAAGGAAGAGCAAAACGATCATCTGGAACGGACCGGTGGGTGTCTTCGAGTTTGACAAGTTCCGCAAGGGGACCAGTGTTATCGCAAACTTGCTCGCAGGCTTAGATGCGACCACGATTGTCGGGGGCGGTTCCACTGCCGAAGCGGTGGAGGAGATGGGCTTGGTGGACAGGATGACCCATGTCTCCACAGGGGGAGGCGCCTCTCTAAAGTTCCTAGAGGGCAAAACCCTGCCCGGGGTGGCAGTGCTCTTGGACAAGGAGAGCTGATGATTGCTCTTGGTCAGATTAAGGATATTGCCAGACCCACGCCCTCCAAGATTGTGCTCCTGGTCATCGACGGCTTAGGGGGGCTGCCCCATCCAAAGACAGGCATGACCGAGCTTGAGACCGCTAAAACCCCCAACCTTGATCGGCTGGCGAAGGAGGGCATCTGTGGAATAATGGACCCGGTGAGCCCTGGAATCATTCCAGGCAGCGCCCCCGGTCATCTCGCCCTCTTTGGATACGACCCGTTGCGGTTCGTTGTGGGGCGCGGCGTCCTCGAGGCTTTGGGCATTGACTTCGAGCTTAAGGAAAGGGATGTTGCCGCCCGGGGCAACTTTTGCACTGTGGATGGGAGGGGTCTCATCACCGATCGCAGGGCGGGGCGCATCTCCAGCCAAAGGTGCACCGAATTATGTGGGCTTTTAAGCGGGCTTAACATAAAAAACACGAGGCTCTTCGTCTCGCCGGTGAAGGAGCACCGCTTTGTGGTGGTATTCCGAGGGGAGGGGCTTTCCAGTGAGCTCAGCGATTCCGACCCTCAGAAGGAGGGACTGGCACCCAAGAGCGTTATCGCCCTTTCTCCAGAGGCTGCAAGGGCTGCCAGTATTGCCAACGAGTTCATTGCCAAGGCGAAGGCTGCCTTGGCCGATCAATACCCGACAAACATGGTGCTCCTCAGGGGCTTTGCTCACTATCCCGATTTCCCTAAGATGAGTGAGGTCTTCGGGCTTAAGCCGGCTGCCATCGCCTCCTACCCCATGTATCGGGGGCTGGCCAAGGTTGTGGGCATGGAGCCTCTCGCCACAGGCGCTACCATTGAGGAGGAGTTTTTCGCTCTAGTCGATCACTATAATAGTTACGACTACTTCTTTCTACATGTCAAAGAAGCAGATATCGCTGGTGAGGATGGCGACTTCGACAGGAAGGTTAGGGTTATTGAGGAGGTGGATAGAGCCTTGCCTAGGCTCATCGCTCTCGATCCGGATGTTATCATCGTCACCGCCGATCATTCCACCCCTGCTGTGTTAAAAGGGCATAGTTGGCACCCCGTTCCCTTTCTTTTGCGCTCCCAGTGGTGCCGCCCTGACGGGGTGGAGGAGTTCTCAGAGAGGTCCTGTAGCCTTGGCGCTCTGGGAAGGTTCCCCGCTACCGATGTTATGCCTTTAGCTCTGGCAAATGCCCTGAAGCTGGGCAAATTCGGCGCTTAGGATAGTTATGAGAAAAGCGCTCATTGCAGGCAACTGGAAGATGAATACCACCGTGGCTGAAGCCTTAGCCCTGGTGAGGGAGATGAAGGAGGGGCTGGACCGCATAGAAGGCGTGGAGAAGGTGATTTGTCCTCCCTTCATTTCATTGGTCCTGGTCAAGGAGCTTCTCCGGGAGTCATCTATCAAGGTTGGGGCGCAGAATATGCACTTTGAGGAGAGGGGCGCCTACACTGGCGAGATTTCGCCCTTGATGCTTTCTGGAATTTGCGATTTCGTTATCCTTGGTCATTCTGAAAGAAGAGAGCAATTCAAGGAGACGGACGAAAGAGTGAACGAAAAAGTTCGGGCGGCGCTGAAGGCAGGGCTGACCCCCATCCTTTGTCTTGGCGAAAAGCTTGAGGAGAAAGAGGCGGGAAAGACCGAGGAGGTGGTGACCAGGCAGGTGAGGGCAGCCCTTGAGGGCATTGAATCGCCTTGGGGATTGGTTATCGCCTATGAGCCTATTTGGGCTATCGGCACAGGGAAGGCAGCAACCCCTTCTGAGTCCAACGATACCATCGGACTTCTTCGCCGCACAGTTGCCCAATTATATGGTGAAGAGCTTGCCCAGGGGATGCGAATCCTCTATGGAGGTAGCGTCACCGCAGCCAATATCGCCGGGTTTATGGCGGAGTCTGAGATCGATGGCGCCCTGGTAGGCGGAGCCAGCCTGAAGGCAACGGAGTTTCTAAGCATCGTGGAACAGACGGCGGCGATCAAAAGGGCGAAATGAGCTACCTTGTTGCTATTGTGGGTCCCACTGCGGTAGGCAAGAGCAAGCTGGCGATTCATCTGGCGCAAGCTTTCGATGGCGAGATTGTGAGCGCCGACAGTCGCCAGGTCTATCGCTATATGGACATCGGCACGGCAAAGCCAAGCCCGAAGGAGCGCGCCCTTGTCCCTCACCACCTCATCGATGTCGTCGACCCCGATGAGGATTTCAGCCTCGCCCTCTATCAGGAGATGGCATATCGCTCGATGAAGGACATCCAGCGGCGAGGAAGGCTGGCGCTCTTGGTTGGCGGCAGTGGTCTTTATGTGAGGGCGGTGATCAGGGGTCTACGAATCCCTCAGGTTCCACCAGATGCTGAATTTAGGCGTAGCCTGGAGGAAAAAGCGGCAACGGAAGTCTATATGGCGCTCTATGAGGAACTAGAGCAGATCGATCCCGATGCGGCGAAAAATATCGATCCCCGCAACATCCGGCGCCTCATCAGAGCCATCGAGGTCTGCCGTCTTAGTGGGGTCCCTTTCTCCCAGCTCCAGCGAAGTGAGCCACCTTTTCGAACCTTAGTGCTCGGGCTCACCACTGCCAGGGAGGATTTGTATCGCAGGATTGATTCCAGGGTAGATGCTATGATGGAGCAAGGCTTGGTTCAGGAGGTGGAGGGGCTTTTGGTGTGGGGCTACTCGCTTGACTTACCTTCGATGTCTGGAGTAGGCTACAAGCAGATCGGGCTCTATCTTCGAGGGCAGATGGACCTCGCCGAAGCGGTGCAGCGTATAAAATACGAGACCCACGGCTTCGCCCGCCACCAATATGCCTGGTTCCGCCTCAAGGACGAGAGCATCCACTGGTTTGACATAGGGGAGGAGATTGGGGAGCCTATCCAGAGCCTGGTGCAGGGATTCCTAAATGCAGCGCTGAGTTGCCAAAAAGGGTTTGGAAAATGAGCGATGATGCTCGGCTTAGGGAGTGATGAGGAGGTCATTTATGGCGGCAGTTGAGAAATTGTTTCAGAGCAAAAAGTGTCTGGAATTGACATCTTTAGATTGGCTTCTTGACCATCATAAGGCTAAAGAACAGGAACGACGTCAAATGGTTGCTGGTTTAGATCTTAAACCAGGCGATGTGGTGCTCGACCTAGCATGTGGACCGGGGCTTTGGGCACTCCTGATGGCCGAGAAGGTAGCGCCTATTGGGCGAATCATCGGGATTGATTTCACCCCTGATTTGATAGAGTATGCCATAAAAAATCTGGAAAACGAACCTCACAGGGACATCATTGAGTTTATAGAGGGTGATCTGTACTTTATCCCGTTCAAAGATAATACCTTTGACGTGGTTTTCTTCGGCAATACCCTGGCTTACGTCACAGATCCTCTCAAAGCCCTGGAAGAGCAGAAGCGGGTGCTGAAAAAGGGGGGGAGGCTTGTTGCTAAAGATTTCGATGGCGCCATCATCATTTTTCACCCTATTGACGTTTACCTGTCGCTAAAAGTCCTCACAGCGACCGCCAGGGGCCTCAAGGGAAATCCCTTACAGCCGCGATTCGATAACTTTGTCGGGCGAAAAATGCATGGGCTTTTGCTGAAAGCAGGCTTTAAAGACGTCTCTACTACCACCTACGCTATCTCAAAAACAGTCCCCCTCAAACCAGAAACCAAACGCTACATCGCAGGTAATGCCGAATGGTATGTGAAAACGGCAGCTCCCTATTTATCGGAAGAGGACGTTTGTCAATGGCGAGCACACTTTGACCCAACCTGTGATGAGTACATCCTTGACCTGGAGGAATTCTATTTCTGCATGGTGGAGATGGTGACAATAGGTACGCTATAGGAGGCTTACCGATATCTGAAGTGAAATTCGCTAAGATGCAAGCCACGGGCAATGATTTTGTCCTGATCGAGGCTGGCGAGACGGAGCGGGACTGGTCCCGGCTTGCTAAATCGATGTGTGACCGCCACTTCGGCGTCGGCGCCGATGGGCTGATCCTTTTGCTTCCCTCGAAGCTCGCTGACCTCGGCATGCGCATGTTCAACCCCGATGGCTCAGAGGCTGAGGCCTGCGGCAATGGGCTGAGATGCCTCGCCAGATATGCCATCGACAGGGGATTGGCTGACGCCAGCGGGGAACTTTCGGTGGAAACGCTGGGAGGCATTAGAAAGGCGAGGGCCAGGGGAGAGAACATCCAAGTGAATATGGGAATGCCTGAGCTAAAGGCTGAGCAGATACCGATGGTCATTGAAGAGAAGTTTGACATAATACTAGATTACCCCATTGTTATCGGTGGTGAGAAGCTCCTTCTGACCTGCCTTTCCATAGGGAACCCCCATGCCGTTTTTTTCACAGAGGAGACAGTGGCCGACTTTCCCCTTTTCGAGCTTGGGCCCATTGTGGAGAACCATCCCATATTTCCCAACAGGGTAAATTTTGAGGTGGCGAACGTTTTAGCTCGAAAAAAGGTGAGGGCCCGGGTTTGGGAGCGGGGGTTAGGGGAGACCCTTTCCTGTGGCACTGGTGCCTGTGCTGTGGCTGTGGCCGCCCGACTTCATGACTATGTGGATAGCCATGTTAATATCATATTACCGGGGGGCATGCTCACTGTCGATTGGGATGGGGTCGGGGAGGTGATGCTCAGCGGACCTGCGGAGCTGGTGTTTGGGGGGGAGTGGCCTGACTAGGCGTGGACATATCAGGGTTGGGCAATTAGAATAGTCTGGAGGTTTTAGAATGAGCGAAGGGAGAAACCTAGCTGGGGCAAACCTGCCAAACGCTGCTCTTAGGGGAGAGGATCTGAGTGGCGCCGACCTGTCGGGTGCTATTCTGATCCAGGCCGACATGATGGCCTGCGACCTCTCCGGGGCTAACCTGAAGGACGCCAACATGAATAGCGCTAACCTCACCGACGCTGATCTATCAGGCGCCAACTTGGTAGGTGCAGATTTGACTCGGGCGAGATTACGCGGCACGAATTTTAGTGGCGCCGATCTAACAGGCGCAATCTTAGCCCGCACCGACCTTCAGGACGCCGACTTTCGCGGGGCAAAAATCGATGTGGAAAACCTGGACATCTCGGGGGCCCGGAGTTGGCAGGAGGCGAAGTGGGATGAGCATGTTTTCCAGGCTTTGAAAGCAAAATTTGGATAGAACAAGCCTAAGGATAACGGGGCGCGAAGAGGAGGTAGAAATGACATTTGTAGTAGTTGTTTATGTACCAGAGGGTATTGTCATGGCTTCCGATAGCCGGCAGTCAATTACAATCGAGGCTACGACTCCCGAGGGCCAAAAGTTGCCGCCTGTTCAAACCATAGCGTCAGACTTTACTTACAAGACATTTCTCTTGAAACAGCAAAAAGTAGGGATATCACTACACGGTGATTCTCTCTTGGGCGGAGTGCAAATGGAAAGCCATATCAAGCGCCTACAAGAAGAAAAGTTACGTGATAGTGACACGGTAGATGAAGTAGTAGATAAGCTCATCTCTTACTTTAGAGAAAGGTTCCCTGAAGCTAATACTAGCTTTTACGTTGCGGACTTTAAAAAGGAAGAAGAGATAAGCGTTCCACATGCGTATCGGTGCCATATAGGCAGAAACGAGAAGGAGAGAGTGAATTTTGACATGGATGCAAAGCGAGTGAGATATACTTGTTCCTGGGGAGGCCAAATTGATGTTATATCGACAATGTTAAAAGCTTACCAAATATTAGGACCAGACAATAAACCCGCTCCCGCACCTAAGTTTCCGATCATCTACGATGCTATGAATCTCCAAGATGCAATTGATTTCGCTATCTATGCAGTCAGGATAACTATTGATACTATAAGATTCCAAGCACGACCCAAGAACGTAGGCGGGGAAATCGATGTGTTACTTCTCACACCTGAAGAAGCCACATGGGTTCAGAGAAAAGACTTACATGGTAGCATATTAAAGTAAAGCTCACCGAAAGAAGGAATAAAATCTATGAGAATGGCGAAGCGCGTTGAGGAATTGCCGCCCTATCTTTTCGTTGAGATCTCGAGGAAGATCGCTGAGAAGAGGGCAAAGGGTGATGATGTGATCAGCCTCGCCATTGGCGACCCTGACATCCCCACGCCTCAACATGTCATCGAGCGCCTCTGCCAGGCGGCCCAGGACCCTGCCAATCATCGCTATCCCGAGTCAGAGGGGCTCCCCGAGTTCCGCAGTGCCATCGCGGAATGGTATGAGAAAAGGTTTGGGGTGACCTTTGACCCAGATAGGGAGGTGTTGCCCCTCATCGGTGCCAAGGAGGGCATCGGGCATATCGCCCTCTGTTTTATCGACCCCGGAGATGTCGCCCTGGTTCCCGACCCAGCCTATCCTGTGTTCTCCATAGGCACCATGTTTGCCGGCGGTTTTTCGTACTATTTGCCGCTGACTGAAGAGAACGACTTTTTGCCAGACTTGGAGCATATACCACAGGATATCGCTCGAAAGGCGAAAGTAATTTGGATAAATTATCCCAATAACCCAACGGCGGCGGTGGCTGAGCTGGACTTCTTTGAGAGGGTGGTTGCCTTTGCCAAAAGGTATGACCTCGCCGTTTGCCATGATGGGCCCTACACAGAGGTTTCCTTCGATGGCTATCGACCGACAAGCTTCATGCAAGCGCCAGGGGCTAAGGAGGTCGGGGTGGAATTTCACTCCCTTTCCAAGAGCTACAACATGACAGGGTGGCGAGTGGGAATGGTGGTGGGAAATGCCAGGATAATCGATGCCCTAACCAGGGTGAAGTCAAACCTTGATTCAGGGATTCCCCAGGCGATCCAGCACGCTGCCATCGAGGCCTTAACAGGACCCCAGGACTGCATTGAGGAACATAACGCCATTTATCAACGCCGCCGCGATCTGCTGCTCCAGACCCTCAGCGAAATAGGGCTTAAGGCGAGGCCGCCTCGTGCTAGCCTATATATTTGGGCTAGAATTCCAGATGGCTATACCTCCTTAGATTTTGCCACCAAATTATTGGAGGAAGCGGGGGTTGTTGTCACCCCGGGCACCGGCTATGGAAAGTATGGAGAGGGCTACATCCGCCTCTCCCTGACCATCCCTGATGAGCGCCTGGAGGAAGCGGTGAGGCGACTCACTTTATGGCATGCCTCAAAGAGGGGATAGAAAGTTCTTGACATAAGGAGGAACCATCGCTAGGAGTACCTTTCCCACCCGAGCACCAATAGAAAAAGCCTTCCTAGTAGGGGTTGAAGTAAAGGGGGCGAGAAATACCTGGTCCGTGGAAGACTCCCTTGAGGAGCTTGCCCAGCTCGCTATTACCGCAGGGGCCGAGGTGGTAGGGGCATTGGTGCAGCGCCTGACAAGGCCAACGCCTACCTACTACCTGGGGAAGGGAAAGGTAAAGGAGTTGGCTGAGCTTAAGAGCAAGGTGGGGTATGATGTGCTCGTCTTCGACGATGAGCTTTCACCGACACAGCAGAGAAATCTGGAGCAGGCGCTCCAGGTCAAGATTATCGATCGCACCGCCCTCATCTTGGATATCTTCGCCAAGCGGGCACAGACCCACGATGGGCGCCTCCAGGTGGAACTGGCGCAGCATCAATATCTTTTGCCTCGCCTCGCCGGGCAATGGAGTCACCTGGAGCGCCTCGGCGGTGGCATCGGCACTAGGGGGCCTGGTGAGTCCCAGCTGGAGACCGATCGCCGCCTTGTGCGACAAAAGATCCACCGACTGCAAAAAGAGATTGAAGAGCTAAGAAAGCATCGCGCCCTTTATCGGCGTCAGCGCACCCTGCGCGGCATCCCTATTGTGGCCCTGATTGGCTATACTAATGCGGGTAAGAGCACCCTACTAAACGCCCTGAGCAATGCCGATGTCTTCGTTGAGGACAAGCTCTTCGCCACCCTCGACCCGACCACTAGAAGGCTCACCCTCCCCAATAAGCAAAGGGTGCTGATCACCGACACAGTGGGCTTTATTCAGAAGTTGCCCACTACGGTGATCGCAGCCTTTAGAGCAACACTGGAGGAGCTAGCCGAGGTAGACCTGCTCCTGCATATAGTTGACATAACGCATGAGAACGCCGTTGAGCAGAGCATAACTGTGGAGAAGATCCTCTCTAAGCTAGGGCTGGCTGAAAAGCCGAGGATCGCAGTTCTTAACAAGGTTGACCTATTTGTCTCCGAGGAGGAGGATATTAGCGATTTTGTGAGCGTTATCAAAGACAGCGGTCAAGAGGCGGTATTGATCTCGGCTGCCAAGGGCTGGGGGCTCGATGGGTTACTTGAGGGGATCGCCGAGAAACTGGCTCAGCGAATGACGGGCGTAGCCCTAAAACTGCCTTATAGTGCCACAGAGTTGCTGGACCTTTTCCGACGTCACGGTTCAGCTATTGGGCTGGAGTATCACGATTCTGGTATTCTAATCAAGGGCAAAATACCGCGAAGGTTTTTGCCAAGGTTTCAAGGGCTTGGTTCTGCCGAAGAGGGGGCTTAGCCTATTCTTTATATTGAGAAGTGGTTCGCACAATAGCTGTTATGTCGCATAGGCCAGGGAGCCACCTTCTTTTATTGACATAAAGATAGTAAGGAAGCGAATCGAAATCCTTAGTCTCTCCTGCCAAGGATGGCCACAGCGCAGGTGAAGGAGCCAGGCATGCCACCGAGGTTGTGAGTGAGCCCGATGTCTGCCTTCTTCAATTGCCGCTGCTCCGCCTTGCCCTGAAGCTGCTTGTACACCTCGTAGAGCATCCTCAGTCCGCTAGCGCCGATGGGGTGACCGAAGCACTTCAGCCCACCATCGGTATTCACCGGTAGCTCCCCCTCCAGGGTGAAGGTCCCGGCATCGATGTCCTCCTTCGCCTTCCCCCGAGGGCTGAACTGAAGGTCCTCATAGATGAGCATCTCGGTGATGCTGAAGCAGTCGTGAACGATGGCGAGGTCGAGCTCCTTACGAGGATCCTTGATCCCCGCCTCCTCGTAGGCCATCTTGGAGGCGGTTACATTTTCGTCAAAGTGGACGAAGTCGTACCAGTCGTGAAGCGTCCCCTGCTTTCCACCGCAGACAAGCCTCACCCCCTTGACCAGCACATAATCATCCTTGAGCTTCCTGGCGATCTCTGGCGTGGTTACTATGGCTGCCGCGGCGCCATCGCTGACCCCGCAGCAATCAAAGAGGCCCAAGGGCCAGGCGATCATGGGGGCATTGAGTACCTGCTCCACGGTTATCTCCCTGCGGAAGTGGGCTCTGGGGTTGAGGGTGCCATTATGGTGATTCTTCACCGCGATCTTGGCCAGCGCTGTCTTCAGCTCTTCCATGCTCAGCCCGTAGTGATGGGCATACCTGGTGGCTACTAGGGCGAACTGAACCGGCGGTGGCACCGGCGGCTCAACCATAGATGATGGGATCCCTCCACCGGCGGTCCCCAGCCCAGCGAAGCCGGTGTCCTTCAGCTTTTCCACCCCCGAAGCGATCACAATGTCGTAAATACCCGCAGCCACGGCATAGCAGGCATTCATGAAGGCATCGGTTGCAGTGGCGCAAAAGTTCTCCAACCTGCTCACGGGAATATACTCCAGTTTTAGCGCATGGGTAAGCATCTGCCCGCTGAAGCCAGACATTACCGTCCCGAACCAGCCTGCTTTAATATCCTTGGGCTCGATGCCGGCATCCTCAATAGCCTCAAAACAGGAATCCACCAGCATATCCTCAGCACTCTTGTCCCATAGCTCCCCAAACTTGGTACACCCCATGCCAATTATGGCGACCCTGTCTTTGATCCCTTCCATTTCCTTATCCTCCTTTATTTACTAGATTTACCCTCTTAGTGGCATAGATTTCCAGTAGTAGTTGTGGACACCCTTAGCGGTGAAAAGCTTCCTGAAGGTCAGCTCCACCGGCATCCCGATCTTTACCTCGTTGATATCGCGGTCAGTCATCATGCTCACAATTCTTCCCCCACCCTCGAAGTTAACAATGGCGATAACCAGCGGCGGGTCCGGGGTTGGCGCCAGATAGTCCATAGCATAGGTAAAAACTGTGCCCTTCTTATCAGAGAATCTTACATCCTCAAAGTTATCCTTGGCGTGACACTTGGTACAAACCCTTTGCGGGGGATATTGTGGGTAACCACAGCTCTTGCATTTCACCCCGTGGAAGCGGATGTTTGCATCCCGCTCCCGCCACACCGCCGTTGGCGAGGGCTGGACCATTTCGGGGCGGCGAACCGCTGCCGCTACGTCAATGAAACCACGCCAGGCGGCATAGGTCTGATAGTCACCGAGGATCTTCTTCGATGCCATATAGCCCTTCATCCCTCGCCTGTCCCTGATCTTATTTATCTCCTCGGTTACCTCAAGGATGAAGGCATCGGCGCCATCGCCGTAGTTGGCAAGGAGGATCCTGTCTCCGGGCTTAGCCTCCTCCAGAGCAGCCACCAGCATCATCAAAGCGAAGGCAGCGCCGGTATTGCCCACCGCGCCAATTAGCAGCGGCTGAACCTGGCCTGGTTCAAGCCCTATCTTTCTTGCCATCTCGGTGTGCCTTCTGGCATCCGGGGCATAATAGACAGCTTTAGCGAAATCCTTGGCACTCACATTACACTTGGCAAATAGTCCGGAGATGGTCTCGCTAAGGACGCTGCGATAACCCTCATCAAGGACGAACCTCTCCTCCCAGGAGTCCACAATAGTCTCGCCCGAGGACCGCCACACATCCAGTATCTCATTGGTAACGGAATACCAGCCCACTATGCTTGCCGCAACCTTTTCATCCCCGATGAGCAGAGCGGCGGCACCATCACCGAATCCGGCCTCGTAGGCGGAACGGGGCTGTGCCAAGCGCATTTCGGCAGCGGTCACCATCACCTGCTTCGCCGAGCCTGCCTTGACGGCATCGAAAGCAGCCCTGAGGGCATTCGTCCCTGCCCTCAAGGAATCGGTGAAGTCCATGGTAATGGAATCCCGGCGCAGATCAGCAGCGGTGGCTATCGTGGTTGCCGCCTGCTTTTCGACGTAGGGGGATGTCGTCGTCGCGAAGTATAAGCCATCGATGGTGCTGCGATCCATGCCATTCATACAATCGATAGCGGCTGCAACTGCCATGGTTATGCTGTCCTCATCGAAACTGGCCATTGCCTTCTCCACCAATCCTGACCACCCCGCCGTTTGCCCGCCGAGCCGGTAAAGCGGAACATAGGCACCATAAGATGTTATACCTGCCATTAGCTCCCTCCTCCTGTAATCTATCTAGTGAGCGCCTTCACTAGTAGTGAGAATGATAGCACCCGCGGGAAACCCTGTCAACCCTGATAAAGCCCCCGGGTTGTCTGACAAGGGACTTTGTGTTATAGTGCCTGGGCATGAAAATCAAAAGAAGTCTGCTTTTCACCCTATTGATAGTCTTGCTTCTCATCCTTTCCTTTGGGGCGGGCTTCGGCTTTTCTCGAGCGTTGTCCCCTGGCGTTCCCCAGGAGGTCCCTGAGGAGTTCAATACCTTATGGGAGGTGTGGCAACTCCTGTTGCAAGATTATGTCAACAAGGAGGCGCTTGACCCCGAGGAGCTAACCCAGGGGGCGATCGAGGGGCTGCTTGAGGCTTTAGGTGACCCCTACACCTACTATCTCGATGTAGAGACCTACGAGTTGGCGCTGAGCGGTCTGGAGGGCTCCTTTGAGGGCATTGGCGCTTTTGTTACTATGGAAGACGGGGAGCTAACGGTGGTCTCCCCCATCGCCGGCACACCCGCTGAGGAAGCGGGGATCAGGGCTGGGGACAGGATATTGGAGATCGATGGAGAAACTACCTCTGGAATGACCCTGACGGAGGCGGTGCTAATAATCCGAGGACCTCAAGGCACAATGGTGACCCTCCTTGTTCTCCACCAGGGTGAGACTGACCCTGTGGTGATCGAAATTATTAGAGAGAGGATCGATGTAGACAGCGTTTACCTTGAAATGTTGCCTGATAACATCGCCCATATTCAAATAACCTACTTCTCGCTACACACCAGCGGTGAGCTCAGCGCCATTCTCAATGATGCCCTCAGCGATGGGGCGGTTGGCATTGTCCTCGACCTGCGAGGCAACCCCGGCGGTTATCTTCACATCGTGGTTGATGTGGCAAGCGAGTTCCTCTCGGGGGGCGTGGTTCTCTATGAAGAGGATAGCGAGGGCAACCTACAGGCATGGAACGCAAAGCCAGGGGGGCTTGCCACCGATCTGCCTTTGGCTGTCCTGGTAGATGGAGGCAGCGCCAGCGCCAGCGAGGTGCTTGCCGGGGCGCTCCAGGATCGTGAGCGTGCCCCGCTCATCGGCACCACAACCTACGGAAAAGGAAGTGTCCAGGTGATTCGTGAGCTCAGCGATGGCTCTGCTCTATATGTGACCACCGCCCGTTGGCTGACCCCCAATGGTCGCCAAATAGAGGGGGAGGGGCTTGACCCGGATTTTGTGGTGGAGATCACCGAGGAAGATATCGAAAGCGGCCGGGATCCACAACTGGAATTTGCTATCGAGTATATTAAGGCTCAGCTATAGGTAAGCTTGAAAAGCTTAAAGGCGTGTGCTAAAATAAGCTATGACGGCGAAGACGATTAGCCTCAATCGCAAAGCATATCATGACTATGATATTCACCAGAGCGTTGAGGCGGGCATTGTTCTTACAGGCACCGAGATCAAGTCGATCCGTGCCGGCAGGGTGAATCTTGGCGATGGCTATGCCCATCCAGAGGGCGGCGAGCTATGGCTTTTTAATGCTCATATCGCTCGCTACGAAGAGGGTAATCGCTATAATCACGAACCAACGCGCCCGAGGAAGCTTCTACTTCACCGCAAGCAGATCGATGAGCTTGGTGGCAAGGTAATGCAAAAGGGCTTTACCATAGTGCCCTTAAAGTTGTACCTTAAAAATGGAATCGCCAAGGTGGAACTGGGCCTGGCTAAGGGAAGGAGGCTTCATGACAAGCGCGAATCCATAGCGCGCCGCGAGGCGGAGCGTGAGATGGAGCGCGCCATGAAGCTGGCGAAAAGGGTTTAAAGGGACGGAGGGAATTCGACCTTTAGTATCCTCGATGACACCGAATAAATTCCCTTGGCAAAGAGCGAAAAATGGGGACGAGTGGTTTCGACAGGGGAGGAGCGCCACAGGATTGCAGGCCGAGGTGCCATCCACCTCGTAAAACAGGTGGCAAAAAAGTAACTGACAACTACGTCTACGCTAGCTAAGCTGGACACGTCCCCTTCGCCTCCCTCGATGGGCGGGGGTGGGCGACGAGAAGTCGAGGTGCGGCAGTCCAGAGGTCGATAAGGGTTGCCCAAGATGTTATCGACTGGCTCAACCGGACTCGGTCGGCAGAGGAAGGTTGGGTGAGAGCAAAGAGCCGACTAAGCCTGTAGCATATTCTGGGTGGACCTCCTCTGGACGGGGAGTTCGACTCTCCCCCGTCTCCACCAATGAACTAAGAGGACTCCTATATTAAAATGGAGTCCTTTTTTGATATTGACTTGCTTATGGCTGGGTGATAAAATATATATAGGAGCTATTAAGCAACGCTTACTCATGGTTATTGTTGCATTATATTTTCTTGAAGCGAAATTTGCCTGCCTCTACTCTGTGTATGGAAGCACACTCTAGGGGGAGGCAGTTTATTCTTAGGGAGGAGGGCTCTATGCCAAAGGCAGCAGTAAAGCTTTTTAAAGACCCCCAAAATGCGGAAAAAGCAGCCCAGGAGCTGAGGTCGAAGGGCTTCAGCGCGGAGGAGATTAGCATTCTGGTGCGCGACAAGGAGAAGGCTGAAAGACTGGGTACAGAGGCAACCGAAGAGATAGGGGCGGCCTTAACTAATTTGCTAGACTTCCCCGAGGAAACCCTTAGATATTATGAGTTTGGCATCTCTGTAGGTGGCGTCCTTATCAGCGTTCATAGCGATGAAGCGCGCCTTCTCCAGGCTCAGCAGATTCTAAGGGCAGCCGATGTCCTGGTCACTGCGGCGAGGGGAGAGATGTGGGCCACAAGCCCTGGATTCGCCACCGCGGGAAGGATGACGGAGACGGACCCCATTGATGCCAAGATGACCGGCGATTTCCGAAGATACTAGTCTTTTATTAGGAGGGAGAGGAATGTCTCGGTTTATTGCTACCTCAGCGATCAGAGGCGCTCACGGCGTTGTTAACGAGGCGGAGGCGTTGCTCAAAGATGCTTTGGAGAAGCTGGGACCGGATATACCCGTAGCCTTCCCTGCTACCGCCTATTATCTGCCCGTGATCTATGGTTTTACAGGACACAAAGTGGAGAAGATTGGCGACCTGGTGTGGCCTTTAGAGCATGCCAAGAGTCTTTTGGCACCGGTGCCCAAGGAGGACCTATGGCTACCCTATCTTGGTGAGACCTTGGACGCTGGTGTAGCGACCCTTTTCGCCGAGGAGATCATCGAGGGCATCCGCTTTGCCAGGGGCGAGCAGCCAGAGATGCGCAATGGCTATCGCTATAATGGTCCCATCGATGATGTGCAAATGCGCTCTTGGGGAATTCAGATGGTCGATGGCAGCATGCCAGGTTTCGCTGCCATCATTGGCTGTGCCAAGAGCAACGAGGTAGCGGTTAAGATCGTGCGTGAGCTTCAATCGAAGGGGCAGCTCGTCTTCCTCTCCGGCAATGTGAAGGGTCGCTCCATTGTCGACCAGCTATTGGAGGAGGGTGTGGACCTGGGGTATCACACCTTCACTGTTCCCTTCGGCTCCGATACCATCTCTGTGGTCTATGCTGCCGGCTATGCCACACGAGCTGCCTTCAGCTTTGGCAATGTCAAGCCCGGCGACATTCGCCAGGTTCTCCTTTATAACAAGTTCCGCTGCTTCGCCTTTGCCCTAGCCTTGGGGCATGTCGATGACCTCAAATACGCTACAGCGGCAGGGGCTATCACCTACGGCTTCCCGGTCATTGCCGATACGGTGATTCCCAATATCCTGCCCACCGGGGTGACCAAGTATGAGCATGTGGTAAGCATGCCCTTCGATGACATCCCGGGAAAGGACGACCTGGAGCGGGCGGAAAGGCTGGTGCAGCGCTGTATTGAGGTTCGGGGCATCAAGATCAAGATCCCCACGGTGCCCATCCCTGTTGCCTATGGCCCCGCCTTCGAGGGGGAGGTGGTTCGCCGCGAGAACCTCAGTGCCGAGTTTGGGGGCAAGGGGGGTATGTGCTTTGAGTGGCTAACCATGAGGGATATGGAGGAGGTGGAGGACGGCAAGATCGAGGTGGTAGGGCCTGAGGTTGATGCCTTTGAGGAGGGGGCGAACATCCCCCTGGGGATTGTTGTCGAGGTGGCGGGGCGCAAGATGCAGAAGGACTTTGAGCCTGTTTTGGAGCGCCAGATTCACCATTTTGTTAATGGCGCTGAGGGGATCCAGCACATGGCGCAGCGGGACATCACCTGGATCCGCTTCAGCAAGAGTGCAGTACAAAGAGGCTTTCGTATCAAGCACCTTGGCGACATCCTGCATGCCAACCTTCACAACGATTTCGGTGTCCTTGTGGACAAGGTGCAAATAACTTTATATACCGAGCGCGATAGGGTTGAGGCGCTGAAAGGGGAGGCTCGCGCTGTCTACCATGAACGGGATGAGCGAATAAGAGGCCTCACCGATGAAGCGGTGGATACCTTCTATAGCTGCACCCTATGCCAGTCCTTTGCCCCCAATCATGTCTGCGTCATCAATCCCGAGCGCACCGGTCTTTGTGGCGGCTACACCTGGCTCGACTGCCGCGCCGCCTTTGAGATCAAGCCCGCGGGTCCCAACCAACCCGTTCCTAAAGGGAGGTGCATCGACGCAGTGAAGGGGGAGTGGGAGGGGGTTAACAGTTTCACATATGAGCATTCCAACAGGGCTGTGGAGCGCTTCACCATCTACTCCCTGATGGATGCCCCGATGACCACCTGCGGTTGCTGTGAGTGCGTTATGGTGATCATCCCCGAGGCAAATGGGGTGATGATCGTCAATAGGGAGGACTACAGCATGACCCCCTGTGGGATGACCTTCACCACCCTGATGGGCAGCATAGGCGGTGGCCTGCAGAATCCAGGGATGATGGGGCACAGCAAGCTCTATCTCACCAGCAAGAAGTTCATCTCCGTGGAGGGGGGTATTAGGCGGGTGGTTTGGCTGTCAAAGAATGTCAAGGAGGAGTTTGAGGAGCAGCTTAGGGAGGTTTGTGAGCGCGAAGGCGTTCCCGACCTGATGGATAAGATTGCCGATGGCACTATAGCAACCACTGTGGAAGAATTACTCCCCTTCTTGGAGGAGAAGGGACACCCCGCTCTTACCATGGAGCCCTTAATATAGCGGAAAACCCGGAGGGAACACCTGAACAAGGGTCGACTTCTGCGGCCCTTGTTTAATGAAGGAAAAGAGGACTAGGGAAAGGAGAGATCGTTATGACAGTAGTGGAAGTGCCCATCGAGAAGTGGACGGGAAAGGTGAAGGAGGTGAGACTTGGCGGGAATGGCAGAAGGAGCGTGGTCGTCGGTGGCGAGGCCACCCTCCCCTTCCTCCACTTTGAGGGCTCGTTCCCCAATAGACCCTTAATCGCCATCGAAGTTCGTGACTGTGAACCTAGGGACTGGTCGCCACACCTTGTTGCTGCCTGGGGCGATGTCCTCGCCGATCCAGGGGCCTGGGCTAAGAAGGCGGTGGAGTTTGGCGCTGATATCATCGCCCTCTCTCTAAGAAGCGCCCACCCCGAAGAGGGCAATACGGGCGCTGATGAGGCGAGAAGAACTGTAGATGGGGTTCTCTCCGCAGTGGACCTCCCCCTGGTGATCACCGGGCCCGGGGTGGCGGAAAAGGATAACGAGGTGCTGGTGGCAGCCTCGGAGGTGGCCAAGGGGCAAAGGGTCGCCATGGGGAATTGTGAAGAGAAGAACCATCGCACCATCGCCGCCGCCTGCATCGCCGATGGCCATGTCGCCATTGCCAAGACTCCCATCGAGATCAATCTTGCCAAGCAGCTCAATATCCTTCTTTGCGATGTCGGCCTCTCGCCGGATTCCATCCTGATGGACCCCACCACAGGAGCTTTAGGCTACGGCTTAGAATACACCTACTCGGGGATGGCGCGGCTTCGCCGGGCGGGGCTGGGGGGGGATGCGCTGACGGCGATGCCCATGATCTGC
>SOJQ01000129.1 GCA_004376075.1 Dehalococcoidia bacterium
AGCCATCGGGATCGGGATCGGGCTTCTGGCAGGGGTGCTTGACGGGATGCTGGGCGTTGGGGGAGGGGTGATCGTGATTACGGGTATGGTTTTTTTGATGGGGGTGGAGCAGCACACGGCGCAGGGGGTGTCCCTGGCGGTGATCACCTTAATGGCACTGGTGGGCACGTTCACCCATTATCGGCAGGAGAATGTCAGGCTCAGGGTGGCGCTATGGATCATCCCCGCCGCAGTCATCTTTAGCTTCCTTGGGGGCATGGTGGCGGACAAGATCGATGCTTCATTGCTTCGTCAAATCTTCGGTGCCCTGTTGATTGTCACGGGGATTTTTATGGTATTAGGGCGGTGGGGAAAGGGATAAGATATGAAGAGACAGATTCAAGCTTTTTCGCTTTAAAAGGAGAGGCGAGGTGTCGCGACTGAGCGAGCTTTATGAGGAGATCGCCCTTTGTGAGGATTGCGAGCTCTCCAGGCATCGCAGCAGGGTGGTTCCCGGCGAGGGGTCGGAGGAGGCGTCGATTCTGTTCATCGGCGAGGCCCCGGGGTGGTATGAGGACCAGCAGGGACTCCCCTTTGTGGGGCCCGCCGGTCATTTCCTCGATGAGCTACTTGGCTCCATTGGGCTGAGCAGGAGAGATGTCTACATCGCAAACGTGGTTAAATGTAGACCACCGGCAAACCGAGACCCTTTGCCCTCAGAGATGAGGGCCTGCCGAAAGTGGCTCGACCGCCAGATTGAGATCATTCAGCCCAAGGTGATCGTTACCCTGGGGCGCTACTCCCTGGCTCAGTTCTTTCCCGGCGATTCCATGGGCAAGGTCCGTGGTACGGCGCGAAAGAAGGAGGGGAGGATCTACTTCGCCATGTACCATCCCGCCGCTGCCCTTCACCAACAGAGCTTGCGCCGGATCATCGAGGAGGATATGCTTAAGATTCCCTCCCTGCTCGCTGAGGCAGAGGAGGTTGCGGAAGCGGAGGCTAAGCCGCAGCAGTTATCTATGTTTTAGGGTGCACTATGTCAAAGGCTCGAAAAAGGACTCGCAGGCTACCGAAAGGGAAGCCCTCCCTGTTGGGGCGCTTCTTTCGCTTTCTATTCTCACGCCCGGTGAGGCGACTTCTCCTTTTGGTGATTGTTCTGGGGCTTCTATTCTATTTTCGCGTCCCAGTGATGTCGGCGCTCGGCACCGCCTGGGAAAGCCTTATCAGCTTTTTGGGGGTGGGCCTTATTCTGCCAGCGGCGGCGATTTTGCTCTTGGGCTGGATGGCGTGGCGGTGGCGAATCCCTGGCTTTCTCCGCGCCTGGAACCGATGGCTCGGTAGCATCGCCTTTTCTGTGGCCCTTTTCGGACTGCTCGCCTTCTTTGTACCTCAAGGGGGCATCCTTAGCGAGGTTACTTGGGGAGGAAATCTAGGCAGGGCCATCCTGGGCACACCAGGCCCTCTCGCCGCCCTCAGGCTGGTTGCCATAGGACTCGCAGGCACCTTTTTGGTGGCACCGCGCGGGAGTTGGCGCCTTTTTTCAACCTTCGCCTCCGCTCTAGCAAATCTATATCGAAGTTATCCTCTCCATCGCATCCCGGGTCGCTTGGCAGCTTGGCTTTTGGCCCTTTATCGGCGCTACCCCCTGCCCCGAATGCTGCTCTCCCGGATTCGGCGACCCCCCAGGCCCCGGGTGGAGCCTGTGGAAAGAATGGTGGAGAGAATGGTGGAGTACGGAGCCCCCAAGGTGGCTGAGCCGAGGGTAATGCCTCAAGTTGAGGTGGTACCTGCCGTGCCGCTGATGGCGGAAACACCTCCCCCTGTAGCCGAGGAAAGGGTCGAAAGAGCCGAGGAAAGGGTGGAAAGATGGCAGTTGCCCTCCATCGGTCTTCTCGATCGAACCCCTGAGGTCGAGCTGGGGCAGGTGGACACGGAACGGAGGGCGAGACTCATCGAGGAGGCCTTAGCAAGCTATGGCGTTGAGGCTAAGGTGGTTCAGGTGAACGTAGGTCCCACTGTTACTCAGTTTGGTGTTGAACCTGGATGGGATCGAAGATATCGGGAGGTGAAAGAGAGGGATAGGAATGGCAATGTCAGGGTGCATCTTGAGGAGGTGTCCAAGACCAGGGTCAAGGTGGAGCGCATTACCTCTCTGGCCAATGACCTTGCCCTCGCCCTCGCCGCCCCGAGCATAAAGATCGAGGCCCCTGTGCCGGGGAAGTCTATAGTGGGGATTGAGGTGCCCAATACGACGGCGGCCCTGGTCAGCCTTCGCAGCATGATGGAGAGCGCTGCTTTTCAGAAGCTCAAGGCCAAGGCTAAGCTTCCCTTAGCCCTGGGCAAGGGGGTCTCCGGCGAGACCGTGGTCGCAGATTTGACCAAGATGCCCCACCTGCTTATTGCCGGGGCAACAGGGAGCGGCAAGAGCGTTTGCATAAACTCGATGATCGCCACCCTTCTGCTTCAAGCTACCCCGGAGGAGGTTCGCTTCCTCCTCATCGATCCGAAAAGGGTGGAGCTGGTGGTCTTCGCCAACGTGCCCCATCTGGTATCCCCGGTCATTGTTGACCGAGAGAAGGCGGTGGCGACGCTAAAGTGGTTCAACCGGGAGATGGACCATCGCTACGACAAACTGGCCTCGGTGGGGGCACGCGACATCGAAGCCTACAACAGGAATCCCAGGGTAAAGGAGCCCCTCCCCTATCTTTTGCTCATCATCGATGAGCTTGCCGACCTGATGGCAGCCGCCCCCGATGAGGTGGAGCGCAGGTTGTGCCGTTTGGCGCAGTTAGCGCGGGCTACCGGGATTCACTTGGTCATTGCCACCCAGCGGCCCTCGGTGGATGTGGTTACCGGCCTGATTAAAGCTAACTTCCCCGCCCGGATCAGCTTTGCGATGACCTCCCAGGTGGATTCACGGACCATCCTTGACTGTGGTGGTGCGGAGAAGCTTTTGGGTCAGGGGGACATGCTCTTTTTGCCTACTGATGCTGCCAGACCAAAGCGCCTTCAGGGAAGCTTTGTCTCTGAGGCCGAGATTGAAAGGCTGGTAAGCTTTTGGATCAGCCAGCGGGGGCAGCCAGTCTATATTCCTCAGCTGGTTGAAGACCTCGCCAAACCATCTCTTTCCCCCGCTGAGGATCCACTTTTGGAAAAGGCAAGGCGTCTTGCCCAAGAACATAGTCGCATTTCCACCTCTTTCCTGCAGAGAAGATTGGGTATCGGCTATCCCAGGGCAGCTCGGCTCATGGACCTGCTGGAGGAGCAGGGTGTTGTCGCCACCGGGGAGCTGGGGAAGTCTCGGGAGGTGCTCAGAGGGGAAGAGGAGAAGGGAGGTTAAATTGGTAAAGGACTTCTTTGAGCGAGTTAGGCGCAAGGAGGAGAAAGGTGGTCTTGCCGAAGTGGAGAATTGTCTCCATTGCGGCATGGACCTTTCCTCCTCCGAGCTGTTTCAGCGCTATCGCCTTTGCCCCGGGTGTCGATTTCACTATACTCTCCCAGCAGGGGAGCGGATAGAACTTCTAGCAGATGAGGGCAGCTTTAAAGAGGTAAACCGTTCCCTGGCTTCTCTAGATCCCCTCTCCTTCTCTGGGGAAGCCTCCTACAAGAAGCGCATCTTCGATGCCCAAAAAAGGACGGGGCTCGCTGAGGCGGTAGTTACCGGGCTCTGCCAGATTGAGGGCAACCCTACGGTGATCATGGTGCTGGACTTCGGCTTTTTGGGGGGGAGCATGGGCTGTGTTGTTGGGGAGAAGGTTACCCTTGCCTTTGAGCTCGCCCTCAAGAGGGGGCTCCCTGTGGTCGCTGTGGTCTCTAGTGGAGGGGCTCGAGTGCAGGAGGGGGTGCTTTCCCTGATGCAGATGGCTAAGACTGCTGCTGCCGCAAAGCGGCTCCACAGCGCTGGGCTCCCCTTCATCTGCCTTCTGGCAAACCCGACCACAGGGGAGGTCTATGCCAGCTTTGCCAACCTCGCCGATATCATCATCGCCGAACCTAATGCCCTCGTTGGTTTCGCCCCCCTTAAGGTGGTGGAGCAGACCGAGGGCAGACCGCTTCCGGAGGATGCCCATACCGCCGAGTCCCATCTGGAGCACGGGATGATCGACTGCGTGATGGAGCGTACCAGGCTTCGGGGGCTCCTCTCCATCCTTCTTGACCTGCTTTGCTCTCAATATAGGTTGACCCTGAAGGGGAAGGAGATTTATCCTTCGGTGGTGACCCGCGGCGAGCCGGCATGGCAGAGCGTTCAATTGGCGCGTCACCAGGAGCGACCTACCTCCTTGGACTACATAGGCAGGATTACCTCCAGCTTTGTGGAGCTCCATGGAGACCGTTTCTATGGCGATGATGGCGCCGTGGTTTGTGGTTTAGGGGATATCGGTGGGGAGGCGGTGGTGATCGTTGCCCAGGAGAGGGGCCACGATGGCGACGAGAGGAACCGGGGGCGAGCCTACCCCGAGGGCTTCCGCAAGGCGCAGCGGGCGATGAAACTGGCGGCAAAATTCAAGCTGCCGCTGATCACCTTTATCGATACCCCAGGGGCCTACCCAGGGCTCCAGGCTGAGGAAAGGGGGGTGGGAAATGCTATCGCCCATTGCCTGGCCCTGATGTCCGACCTGCCAGTTCCTATAATCTCCGCCATCATTGGCGAGGGGGGAAGTGAGGGGGCGCTAGCCCTGGTGGTTGCCGATTCTATCCTCATGCTGGAGAACGCCATCTTCTCTGTGATCCCTCCGGAGAGGGCCGCTGTCCTGCTCTATCGGGATGTGACCAAGGCGGAGGAGGTCGCCCCTGCCTTGAGGCTCACCGCTCACGACTGTAAAGAGCTCGGTGTGGTGGATGTGTTGGTTCCTGAGCCCAAGGGTGGTGCTCATACCGACCCCGATGAGGCGGCCCGCCAGCTCAAAAGGTGCCTCTTAAACGAGCTGATCCGAATCCAAAATATCCATCCTCGCACGCTGGTGAAAGAGCGCTACGAGAAGTTTCGCCATATGGGGCGCTATAGCTCCCGCCTTAGTGTTGCCATCTCCAGGGAGAGGGCTCAGATTCAGGAATATCTCTCCCAGAGATTAGAGGACTGGAAGGGGTTTCTCCCCTCGAGGGCAGTGGAAGTTCCCCTGGAGGAAGAGAAACCTTCATCATAGCATTCCAAAGATAGAGCACCACCCCCTAATAGAAATCTTCTGGCGAAGAGGGTTCCTCTTCCGAAGCTATCCTGAACAAAGCTTTTAGGCATTCTGGCATTTTAGAGGAGGATTAAAAAATGGGGAAGTTACTGCAGGGGGTCAGGGTTCTCGATCTGGGGCGCTATATCGCCTGCCCCTACTGCGGACTGCTCCTCGCTGGCATGGGGGCGGAGGTGATTCGATTGGAAAGACCGGGAGGGGAGCCGGAGCTGGTATTGCCTTTCAAATTCGATGGGTGGAACTATTTTTCGGTGCTCTATGGCGCCGGTAAGAAGGGGATCACCCTAAACCTGATGCATGAAAAGGGAAGGGAGATATTTAAAGAATTGGTGAGGCAGTGCGATGTGGTGCTGGAGAATTTCAGTGTCGATGCGGCAAAGGCAATAGGGCTTGAGTATGAGGCGCTAAAGGAGGTTAATCCTCGGATTATCTTTGTGGCGATCACCGGGTTCGGTCAGTACGGTCCCTATGCTCATCGGGTGTCCTTTGACCCCATTGCTCAGGCGATGTCGGGGGCGATGAGCATAACAGGCTTCCCCGGGCAACCCCCTCTCAAATCTGGGGTGAACTTTGTGGACTATGGCACCGCCCTCCATGCCACCCTGGGCACCGTTTTCGCCCTCTATCACCGGGAGAGGACGGGTGTGGGTCAGATGGTCGATGTCTCCCTATTGGATACCGCAGTCTCCTTTATGGGAGGGGTCTTCGCCCTCTATAAGGTATTTGATTGGATACGCCCCCAGCTGGGCAATAGTGGCTTTTTCACTGCCTCCGATTGCTTCAGGGCCAAGGATGGGCGGGTCTATATCTCCATCATTACCGATAGGCTTTGGCGCCGATTGACCAAAGCGATGGGAAGGGAGGATCTGGCTAGTGACCCCAGGTTTGCCACCGACAATGAGCGCTATGAAAACCAGGAGCTTCTTTACCCTATAATCAGCCAGTGGGTAGAGGAGAGAACCGTCGCTGAGGTGGTCACCCTGCTTGAGGAGATGCAAATTCCCTGTGGTCGGGTGAATACAATCCCTGAGGTATTTGACGACCCCCATGTTAGGGCTCGGCAGATGATTGTAGATGTCGATTACCCTGTAATAGGCAAGGTCCCTTTGCCCGGCTTCCCCATAAAGCTCTCGGAGACACCGGGCGAGATAGAGGGGCGGGGTCCCTTGACCGGGGAGCATAATCAGGAGATCTATTGCGGCCTACTGGACTTTAGCAGCGAAAAGCTAGCCGAACTCCAGGAGGAGGGGATTATCTGAATTCATTCCGACTTCGTCTTGCCTTTCAATCGCTTGAGGATGGCGTCTCTATAGACCCTGGCCAGGCTCTTGCCATGCTGAGGCATCCTCTCCCGCCTCTTCCTCTGGCGCCGCTCCCGCCGCTCTTGCCTCGTCTCTCGGTTCACTTCATCACCTTAAAATAGATTTGTGACGGTTTGGCCTCCATCCCTTCTCTCCCGGCATAATAAGCCGCCTTTTCTGCCTTGAATTCGGATAAGATTTCCAGCCAGTCCTCTTTTTTCATCAATCTCTCATCTCCAAAATCCTGTTTAGGATACCAGAATGTGGGGACGCTGAAAATAATAACCTTGGCCACCCTTAGCTGTTCTTGGACCAATTCTCTGATATGTCCGTCATCGAAGTGCTCAAAAAAGCCCTGTGAAAAGCAAACATCAAAGCTATTATCCCTAAATGGTAAGCGATATGCATCTGCCTTTTGGAAAGTTACCTTTCCATTCAAATAGGCATTATTCTGCCTTGCAATATTCAATACACCTTCATCATTATCAATGGATATTATCTTATAACCGAGGTGCGATAGAAAGGCGCTAAGGGCGCCACTTCCCGATCCCACCTCTAATATTTCCTTGTTCTTCTTTGCGCTGGATGTTATCTCAACTAAGAAGGGCTTATGATCCCATATGTTATCGATGAACCTCTCTAGAGAAACCGCCCTTTCCTTATAGTATTGCTGCCAGTCCATCGAATGCCTCCACCTTTTTATAAACCTCCAATGTCTCTTCGGCGGTCTTTTCCCAGGAGAATTTCTTCGCTTGGGCTAGCCCCCTTTCAATCATGGTCTTCCTCAATGCAGCATTGGTTAAGACCTCCCTCATCGCTTTTGCCAAGGCATCGACGTCGTAAGGATCAACCATAATGGCAGCATCGCCAACAACCTCCGGCAGGGACGAGGTGTTAGAGGTTATGACCGGGCAACCACAAGCCATTGCCTCCAGTGGTGGTAGTCCAAAACCCTCATATAAAGAGGGGTAAGCGAGCAAAGAGGCAGCGGAATAGTAGTCGGGCAAATCCTTTTCAACAGCCCAATCCACAAAAATGACATCTTCATTAAGTCCCAGGCTCTCTATCTGTTTAATGGTCTTTTTTCTGAATTTGTCGCTCCTCCCCGGAGAGCCTACTTTTACCAATTTTAATCCTTTAAATTCCTCTTTTAACCTGGAGAATGCTTGTAATAACCTGTTGAGGTTCTTCCTTGCCCTCTCCGAACCGACATACAGGATGTAAGGTTCATGAAAGAGTTTTGCTTTTACAGGCTTAAAGATGCTATGATCAACGCCGTCATAGATCACGGTAATCCTCTCCCTAGGGATGTTCAAGTATTTAATCAGGTCGCTTTTAGTGTTTTGAGATACCGCTATTATATGGCTTGCCCTTTTAATGCCCCTAATATCGAGCTTTAATAAGATTCGTTCCCCGATTGTTTCCTTATCGAAGTTGAAGCAGCATCTTGCTAGATCATGGACTGTTACCAGAAAGGGCTTTTTGAGAAAAGCAGCATACCTGGCAAAATGCTGATTGGGGAGATTAACTATATCATCCAGCGTTCTTAGTTTCCTCGCAAAGGAATAAACCCCCTTCAGAGAGAAATACCTTGGGGTCTCGATTTTTTCAGTTTTTGTTCTTTGTCCTATCTCTTGGCTACACTTATCTAGACCTGATTTTTCGGTGGTTACAATTAATATTGCCATTCGGCCCCATCCGTAACTAGCGAAAATTTGAAAAGGAAAAACCGACCCATTCGGGCCAGTTTCGCTACTGGTTCCCCGAGGCCCAAGCGACCAAATATAGGCCCCGGCTCAACACCTCCCAAATTACCCTATATTTACAGCCTTTAGCACTATACCATGTCCCTTCTCAGCTCGATGATGCGGTCTCTGATGAGGGCTGCCTTCTCGAACTCAAGGTTTTTTGCCGCCATCTTCATCTGCGATTCCAGGTCCTTTATCAGGCGCAGCATCTCGTCCTTGGGAAGGGGGGCAACGGTATAGGGGGCGCGTGTCTCTGCCACTACCCGCACTCGATCGGTGATGTCCTTGATCGCCTTCTTGATCCCCTGGGGGGTGATGCCATGACTCTGATTATGGGCCATCTGGATATTGCGGCGGCGATAAACCTCATCGATGGCCGCTTTCATCGAGCCGGTGATGGTATCGGCGTACATGATGACGTGCCCATCGATGTGGCGGGCGGCACGACCCATGGTCTGAATCAGCGAGTCGCGTGACCTCAAGAATCCTTCCTTATCGGCATCGAGGATGGCCACCAGACTTACCTCGGGAAGGTCGAGCCCCTCACGAAGCAAATTGATACCGACAACAACATCGTAGACGCCGAGGCGAAGGTCGCGCAGTATCTCCACCCGCGCCAGGGTCTCGATCTCGGAGTGGAGGTAATGGGTCTTCACCCCCATCTCCTTGAGGTAATCGGCCAGCTCCTCGGCCATCCTCTTGGTCAGGGTGGTTACCAAACAGCGTTCGCCCCGCTCGACGCGCATCTTTATCTGCTCCATGAGGTCGTCGATCTGCCCCCCGGTGGGCTTGACCTCGACGCTGGGCTCCAGAAGCCCTGTGGGTCTGATCAATTGCTCCGCCACCTGCTCGCTATGCTCATATTCGTAGGGACCGGGCGTCGCCGAGACATAGATCGCCTGATGGATGTGCTCTTCGAACTCGGAGAAATTCAGGGGGCGATTATCCAGCGCCGATGGCAGGCGAAAGCCATACTCCACCAGCGTTTCTTTTCGCGAGCGGTCGCCGTGATACATGCCTCGCACCTGGGGCAGGGTCATGTGCGACTCATCGGCGAAGAGGAGGAAGTCATCGGGGAAGTAGTCGAGGAGCGTCCACGGCGGGCTCCCGGGGGCGCGCCGCGACAGGTGGCGGGAGTAGTTCTCCACCCCGGTGCAATAGCCAGCCTCGCGGAGCATCTCGATGTCGTAGTTGGTTCTTGCCTCAAGCCTCGCCGCCTCAAGGAGCTTCCCCTGTCCTCTCAGCTCGGCGAGCCTCTCCTCAAGCTCGGCCTCGATATCGGCGATGGCCGCCATCAGCTTGTCGTGGGAGGTGACGAAGTGCTTTGCCGGGTAGATGTCTATAGAATCCCGCTCCGCCAGAAGCTCGCCGGTCAGGGGGTCGACCTCCACGATGCGCTCGATCTCATCGCCCCAGAACTCCACCCTCACCGCCACCTCCTCGTAGGCGGGCTGTATCTCCAGGGTGTCGCCCCTGATGCGGAAGCGGCCCCTGGTGAAGTCGATGTCGTTCCTTTCGTATTGCATATCGACAAGCTGGCGCACGATTTTATCGCGGTTTCGCTTCTCGCCCTTATTGAGGCTGACCACGAAGGCATGATACTCCTCGGGGGAGCCAAGGCCATAGATGCAGGAGACCGAGGCCACGATGATGACATCCCTCCTGGTGAAAAGCGCCCTCGTTGAGGCGTGGCGCAGCTTATCGATCTCCTCGTTGATGGCGGTCTCCTTCTCGATATAGGTATCGGTTCTGGGGATGTAGGCCTCAGGCTGGTAGTAGTCGTAGTAGCTGACGAAGTATTCCACGGCGTTATCGGGGAAGGACTCCTTGAGCTCGGTGCAGAGCTGGGCGGCGAGGGTCTTGTTGTGGGACATGACCAGGGTTGGTCTTTGCACCCTCTCGATGATGTTGGCCATGGTGAAGGTCTTGCCGCTGCCGGTGACCCCCAGCAGCGTCTGATGTCCATAGCCCCTCATAAGCCCCTCGACCAGCTTATCCACAGCCTGGGGCTGGTCCCCGGTAGGTCTAAAATCTGAGACGATCTTAAAGGGTGGCATGGCTACGATCCCTCAGTGAGCCTCCGAAAGCGGGGGTCGGCTCGAATATTGCTGTCAGATCGGAGTGCAATCGCAGCTCTCCCTCCTTGTCTTTTTGGGACAGAATACAGGTCTTTAGACACAGTTACTTTCAATAAGGTCGACCACCTTTACGACACTTTGATAATATCTTTTTATGGCAACATAGGTTATCCCCACGTTCGCACCATGCGCAATCTGATTCCTGTTGGCAACAATACTATCAACCGCTTCCTTAAGTTCACCTTCGGTAGCAACCTTCAGACAATCCCTCCACTCTTGGTTAAACATAGCTGCCAATGTGAGAATATCTTCCATGTTAGGATTTGTGAATCTCCTTAACCTAGAGGTGACATAGTTTGCTACGTTTTCCGCTGCCCTTTCCTTGGCATATTGACTGTAAATTGCTTGCACAGAAGTCTCAAGAAAGCCTGAGACAAGAATGCATAAATACCGCGCCCAATGTGATTGAAGCTCGATGTAGCCAGAGAAGGCCGAGACCTCGCTAAATAGGTTGTCGAGGCGCTGTTTATAACGTACAGCTTCAATGTTTCTCATTTTACGTCAGCGAACGCATCAGTGGCTAGTGCAATCCTATTAGCCACGTTATTTTCATCAGACGTGTGAGTTGTAGTAGCTGCCATGAATCGTTGGTCTTTCAGAAGGTCTGCATATCGCTTCTGCAATTCTTCAAAGTCATGAATGCTACCCCACGCCAACCTGCGTGCGATACCTACCATCGTTGCGTCATAGACGGCAGCAATAAGTGTCGCTTTTGTACGAAATGCTGTGCTACCAATATGTTTGCTAATTGTTTCAACTGAACCAAAAAAAACCTTGCGAATTTGGTCAGCAGATTGTCGTTGGAGATGCCTATTGCTGGCCATATATTTGTTGAGGAACTCTTTCATTGGCTTGGTGTACTTATCACCTCTAAAGTAGAGGGCAAGGAATCTAAGAATCAGTTCTCGGTCTCTCATCCTGCTGCTTACTGGCCCATACAAGCCACGCCAAGAACTGTTCTCGTTTAACTGCTCAATTAAATCATTGAATTCACCTTGGTACATAGCCGTACGTATTTCTTGGGGATGCAACAGAGCACCACCCGTATTTAGCCTCTCAAATATGTGAAAAACGCTGCTGTTATCTTCGGAAGGCTCATCTTGCTTAACAATCGTAGCATGAATAATTGAGTCATCCAGTCTGCGTCTGTCTTCTTCAGGTAGCGACTTGTACGTAGTTCCTTCATAGTCTGACTCAATGTCTTTTAGAGCAAACTCACGGCCAGTCTTATGGAATATGCCATCATAGAAGTATTGAAGCGTAAGTAGTCTCTGCTGTCCGTCAATAACGAGTAGCTTCTGCGTTTCCTCATCCTTTGATAGGAATATGCCAGGAACGGGTAGACCTAGCAGAAGTGACTCAATAAAACGCGAAGCTTTCTTTAGGTCCCATACAAATCCGCGTTGAAAAGGTGGGATAAAAATGCTTCCATTTTTAATGCGCTTGACAAGACCATCAACTGGGTAGTCAGCCCCATAACTCGTTATTGAGTATTTTATAGGGAATGTCTCTTCTTCTGATTTTTCGCGCAAGCCTTCGCTGACCTTATCATCCTGATTCTGTTTCATATTCTACTCCCACAATACGTATTTTACTTAAATAAGTAACTGAAAAACTAGTACCAAATTAAGTTTAGCATTCATCGTAGGAGACCAATTTTATAATGATTGAAGTTTGATAGCAAGAGTTCATCGTTATCTGTCGTTGCTTCCTGGCAGTACTTCAATCTCCCGTCTCCACCTCTTCGGCGATGCCGATGCGCTCCACGGAGAGGGGGACATAGTTCACCCGCCCCGCCTCGATGAGCTCCCGCAGTTTCCTTTCGTCTTCGCTGAGGCGGAACCTGCCCGTCTTCACTTCGATGAAGTCCACCCCCTCATCATACTTGATGCCCACGAAGTCGATGGGCTCCCCCAAATAGAAGAGCCGGTCATACTGCGTCAGCTCGAAGGTGGCCATGAGCTCGTTGAGCTTCCCCGTCCGCTTGCTCAGGCTCCCCGTTATCGACTGCACCAGGTCATGGGGCAGGCCCTTCAGGATGTCCTGGATCTCTTTTACCGAGGTTTGAGAGGCCAATGCGAAAAGGAGCTTCTGCTCCAGGCCCTCGATATCTGGAATCTCAATCCTCCTCGGCCTGAGGGCCAATACGACGATGACCGCAAGCAGCGCCAGGACAACTATAGCGAAAATCACATATACAAAGGTTTCCATAATACCTCCTTACTCCTCGCCCCAGACCCTGACCTCCCCCTCCTCTATAGTATAGCACGGGCCGGCGTCCTTTTTCGCCCTTTGCCTCAATTTCCTGTCGAAGGCTCGCGCCACCTGTTGGCTGGTGGCTGCCAAAATTCCCATATCAAGAATTTTCTCGGCGATTTTGCCCAAAAATCCCGGCAACCGATAACACCAGGAATAGAGACGGACGAAAAGCTCGAAGCGCCTTCTCAAAGCCTTCAGTTGCTCCGGGGAGACGTCTTTTTGCGAGAGGACGGTGTCCTCGTAATAGGTATCGATGTGTTTATCGGTTAAAAAGCCTTCCCTTTTGCATATCTCGTAGGCCTTGGTCCCGGGATAGGGATAGAAGATGGAGACGTGCATCACCTTCGGCTTGACGCGGGCATTGAGCTTGATGGTGTCCAGGATCTGGGGTCTTTTCTCGTAAGGAAGCCCGATCATGTTGTAGCTAAGGGTCTTGATCCCCATCTCATCGCAGAGGGCGAAGGCATCGATGATGCGCCCTGTGCTAACATGGCGGTCGAGAACCTTCCTCCTCATGTGGTCGTTGCCGCTCTCCAACCCGAAGCGAATCAGGGAGCAACCTGCATCCTTCGCCATCCGGGCAACCTCCCGATCCATCAGGTTTGGGTGGCAGTTCATCTCGAAGGGCAGATTTATCCTTTTACGATATTCCCTGGTGAAATCCTCGAACCATTGCTTTTTCATGGGCAGAAGGTCGTCGTGGAAAACGGCGTACTCCATCTCTGGGAAGTTTCGGGCGACCATCTCCACCTCTTCGAGAAGGTCTTCCACACTCCTGAACCTGATATATCTATCGCCCTTATATAACTGCTTCATGGCGTGGTTGCAGCAGTAGGCGCAATTGTAGGGGCAGCCGCGGCTGGCCATGAAAACGCCTCGCCTCATGAACCTCAGATCAAAGCTATCCCCATAGGGGAAGACCTCTCGATCGAGGAAGGGGAGCGAGTCCAGGTCCTCGATCAGCGGTCTCAAGGAATTTCGGTGCACCTTTTCGTCCTTCACCCAGAGGTTGGCAACCCCTGAGATGTCTTTCCCACTGCTGAGATTCTCACAGAGCTCCAGGAGAGCCTCCTCCCCCTCGCCTAGACAGACTGCATCGATGCCTTCGATGGCGATCACCTCCTCGGGGCTCAGGGTGGCATGCACTCCCCCGCATATGGTGAGCGCCTTAGAGTGGCGCTTGGTGAGCAAGGCTAATGGGGCAACATGGGGGAATACGTTTGTCATTACAGAAAAGGCCACTACATCGGGGCTGGTATTTTTCAGGAAATCGATATATTCCCCTTCATCCACATCGCCCATGAGGTGGAGGAATTGGCATTCATATCCTCCCTGCCTTAGATAGGCGATGAGCGAGGCGATCCCAATATGGAAGGGTCCCATAATCCGGTAGCTGGGATCGATGTAAATAAAGGCGATTTTCATTTTAAGTCTCCTTAAATCTTTCGCCCATATACCATAAACTCAAAGGCGAAGCGGTCGAAGAGCCAGGGCATAGCGTTCCCCAGGCGTTCCCACAGGTGGGCGATGGGTGTCGGGGTCCCGGGAGGGGCATGGGTGAGGCTCGCTATTTGAAATTGGGAAATGCCCTCCTTACCTAGGATGCCGATCACCTCACGGGCTGAGATGGCATCCTCATAGGGTGTGGGGTATCCCAGTCCGGATTTTTCGCCCTTAGGCCAGAGGGCTTTGGATGATGCGCCTATGGCTTTCGTTAGCTTTGGTGGGAAGAGGAAAGAGGGAAGGCGAGAGAGCATGTACTTGCTGGGCTCGGCAACGACGATATGCCCCCCCCTCTTCAGCACTCTAGCCATTGCCCCAAGGGGCTCAGCTATGGGGTGGGAGTGATGGATGGAGCCCTTGGAAAAGACTACATCGAAGGTCTCGGCTTGGAAAGGAAGCTTGCGGGCATCGCCACAGACGCAGCTTTTCGCCCCTGCCTCCCTCAGGTGCTCCAGGGGCTCGCTGGCAATATCAAGGTTAACAATGAAGCCTCCCTCTTGCTCGAGGGGCAGCGTCACCAGGCGATCGTTCCCGCTCCCCACATAGAGCAGGCTCTTGCCATAAACCCCCTCAGCTTGATCTCTGATAAATTGGCAGAGCGACCTGGCACCCTCCTCTGAGTAGGACGAAAAAATCTCTGCCGCCCTGGAGTCCTTATAGATCACCTCTTTAGCCCAGGCGTAGAGCTGTTGTTCCCACATAAAGCGGTCGATCTCCAGGTTGCTCGGCTCGGGCGGCTTCCCCTTCCCCTGAAGCATCGAAGCCCGCAATCTTTCCAGGTAGGCGTTTTTTAGCTGGAGGGTGGCGCCAAGACGGCTGGGCAACATCTGTGGTATCCCTTTAAGGATGGAATACTGCGTAGCACATGAAGAACAGCTCAGCGTTCCTTGAGCGACTGGGAAGTTGTTGGAAGAAGGTTCCAGCACCAAATCCGCCGAGCCGCACTCAGGGCAAGCCAAGAGATCAAGTAAATCCTTATTCACCTTTCATCCCTAGCGAGCGGCGAATTGTTGAAGGGCAAGCCTTATCTTATCCTCGACGGTGAGCTCTGGGGAATCGGGCAGGGTGCTAACGGCGGAGGCAGCCTCAGCATGGGTGTAGCCCAGGCTGGTTAACGCAGCGATCACCTCGGCGTTTCCTTCTGGCGAGACAGCCGCGCCAACCCAGGCGCTCTCCAGCTTCCCCTTGAGCTCAAGGGCGAGGCGACTGGCCATCTTCTTGCCCACCCCGGGCACCTGGGAGAGGAGATCGATATTTCCCGTGGCAATGGCCAGGGTCAGTTGGCTGGGATTCATCGCTGAGAGCATCGCCAGGGCAGCCTTAGGTCCCACCCCGGTAACGCCAATGAGCATCCGGAAGAGCTCCAGCTCCTCAATGGAGGAAAAGCCGTAAAGGGCAATATTATCCTCCCTGAGGTGGAGGTGAGTATGAAGATGAACCTCCTCACCGATGGCTCCCAGCGCACTTAGGGTGGAGGTGGGCATAAATACCCGGAGCCTGACCCCACCAACCTTGATAATGGCCCCCTCGGCGCTCCGAGATTCCAATGTCCCATCAAGACCAGCGATCATATCCCTTCCTCATATATGATTTGCCAGCATCCTGGCGAGGCGTCTCTTCTGGATGTGGCATATCGCCACTGCCAAGGCATCGGCAGCATCGCTGGGCTGGGGGAGGAAGGAAAGCCCAAGCTGGACTCTCACCATCTCCTGAACCTGCCCCTTACTGCTGCGCCCATAACTTGCTGTCGCCTGCTTTACCTGTGTTGGGGTATAGTGATGAACTGGGACCCCTTTTTCCATTGCAGCCACCATAGCCATCCCTATCGCCTGCCCAACCGCTAAAGCGGAGCGAACGTTCTTAGCCACAAAAGGCTCTTCAATGGCTGCCTCCGCGGGCTGATGGCGGGCGATGAGGTCGAGGAGCCCCAGGTATAAGGTATGCAGACGCTCCGCCAAAGGTGCGCTGGAGGAGGCGGTCAAAGCCCCGCAATCCACCAAAGAGATCTCGCCCTCTTCCTCCTCGACCACACCGTAGCCCATGGTTACCGTGCCCGGATCGATACCTAAGATTCGCATTTTTTCCCTTCTAGGCTTGGCTTCGATACTTTTCCAGGGCTGAATTGGGGAAGTCGGCATTGGTGAACACTCGCTGCACCTCATCCAATTCCTCCAGCCTATCGAGGAGTCGTAGCGTTTGAAGTGCCTCCTTCTCCTCAAGCATCACCGTGCTCTTGGGCACCATGACTACGTCAGCGGAAACTATAGCCAGGCTTTTCTCCTCCAATGCCTTTCTCAGCCCCTCCAGGTCTTCGAGCTTCGTGTGAATCTCAAGGGAGCCATCGATGATCTTGATGTCTTCAGCGCCAGCATCGATAACATATAAAGCCAGCTCTTCAGCGTCCATCGCCTCTACTGTGATCACCCCTTTTGGCTCGAAGATCCAGGTAACACAGCCACTTTCCCCCAGGCTGCCGCCGCCTCTTGAGAAAACGTTGCGGATCTCGGCTATAGTGCGATTTCGATTGTCGGTCATCGCCTCCAAAAGAATGGCTGCACCCCCAGGGCTATAGCCTTCGTAGATGGCCTCGGCGAGATTCGCCCCTTCGGTGCCCCCCGCTCCTCGCTTGATCGCCCTTTCGATGCTCTCCAGGGGCATATTGTTATCGCGGGCTTTCTGCAGTGCCAGGCGAAGGCGAAAGTTTGTCTCCGTGTTACCGCCGCCTTGGCGCGCTGCCACTACAATCTCTCTGCTTAGCTTGGTGAAGAGCTGCCCCCTCCTGGTGTCCGCCACCCCCTTCTGGCGCTTGATCTGTGCCCATTTGGAATGACCTGACATTTGCTCTCCTCCCAAGTATACTGATCCTCCAAATTCTATCACCTTGCTTGCTCCAGGTCAAAAGTTTCTTTACCCAGGGCTGAGAGCTTGGGAGCCCCTTTATTGCTGGTGTTGACCAGCCTTTGAAAGGTGGCTATAATTATTAAAGGAGGTCTTGGGGGATAAGGATTAAAAAGGAAGGTGATGCTAAATTGGCGAACCAGTTGGGTAAAAGGTACTTCTGCGAAAAGTGTGGCTCTGAGATGATCGTCACCAAGGGGGGCGAGGGTAACCTTAATTGTTGTGGTCAGCCGATGACCCTGAAGAAGTAAAGGGCTCTCTCCTTACCGTTGCCTTAAGATTCGGGTAAGCCTATAGGTCGAAAAGGGGGGTTATGGCTAATGCCAAATCAACTGGGGAAGAGGTTCCGCTGCGAGGTATGCGGTACTGAGGTGTTGTGCGTGAAGGCGGGCGATGGCTCCGTGGTGTGCTGCGATCAGGAGATGACGCTCCAGCAGCCGAGGCCGCTTCCCTCCTCGGACTAGACGGGGATAAAGTCAGCTATAAAGTACAATTTGTGCGTTGCATAGGTTTTTGGGAAATAGGGCACTTCGGTTTCAATAGCGGGGTGCCTATCTTTTAACACCCCTCCCACCAAAAGGATGATGCGTCACCCCAGCTTTCTTATCACACCGATGACCTTGCCTTGAATCTCCCCCTCCTCGGGGGTGACGTAAAGAGGCTCCATCTCCGCGGTGGCCGGCAGAAGGCGAACCCGC
>SOJQ01000074.1 GCA_004376075.1 Dehalococcoidia bacterium
CCATCCTCGGCGAATTATTAGCAGGTGTCGTTCTCGGGCTTCTGGTAACCAGTTTTCCAAACCTTCTGCCGCAATTTGTTGGCATTGGTGAGAACGAGGTATTTAGGGCTATCTTTAATTTGGGCATGTTTTTCTTGATGTTTATGGCTGGCATGGGGATGAGATTGGAAAAACTGGCTGAGGTATCGAAGGGGGGCTCAGTAATTGCCCTGGGCGGCCTGTTACTGCCCCTGGCATTGGGTTACGGCCTGGGTTGGCTCTGGCTCCCCGCCTCAGAATATAAATTTGTCCAGGCTTTCTTTCTTGGGGTTGGACTGTCCATTACCTCCATTGCCATTACTACCAAAATACTGATGGACCTTGGGCGATTGCGCACAAAGTTAGGTTATACAATCGTCACTGCCGCAGTGATAGACGATATAATTGGGCTCGGCCTGCTTGCTATTCTTGTCAG
This sequence comes from Dehalococcoidia bacterium, assembly GCA_004376075.1. Classification (GTDB taxonomy): domain Bacteria; phylum Chloroflexota; class Dehalococcoidia; order E44-bin15; family E44-bin15; genus E44-bin26. Next base: position 455 of record SOJQ01000074.1, read on the forward strand.
CATCCTGGAAATAGGCAGAATGCCTTCCGGCGGGGAGCTAGCTATTATGGCAGTTAAAATACTGGGCTTCTTCCTGTTTGCTATCCTTGCAGGCAGGTTTATCATACCTCGCATAGGCGCTAGACTTCACCTGGTAAAGACGGCTGAGGTGGAATTCAGTGTCGCCCTGGCCATTGCCTTGACCTTTGCAGTTGCCTCCGCCTATCTTGGCATGCACTTTATCATCGGTGCCTTTATCGCTGGATTGCTGATCAGGGAGAGAACCTTTGGAGAGCGGGTAGTTAGAGAGATTCAGCAAAGGGTTTCAGGAATATCCCTCGGTTTCCTGGCCCCCATCTTTTTCGCCTCCATCGGACTATACCTCGATTTATCGGCCCTCAGCATGGCGTTACCTTTCACTGTGGTATTAATACTGGTTGCAATAGTGGGTAAGGTAATTGGGTGTGGGCTCCCCGCCAGACTTTTGAAATTCTCCAACAGGGAGAGCCTCGCCATAGGCTCAGCAATGAATGGGCGAGGGGAGGTGCTACTCATTACGGCAGCCGTAGCATTGGCAGCTGGACTCTTTGAGGTCCCGGTACCAACACCACCCATCGTCACCGCATTGTTCTCCAGCGTGGTTATTGCGGCAATTGTGACCAGCATCTTAGCACCTTTGGGGCTAAAGTTATTCCTGAAACGGGAATCAAAGGAGTAATGGTCCTATACAATAACAGCCTTTCCCACCATACCACAGTACTAACTTGAAAAACTATAATCTCCTTGACTGTTACCCCGCTGAGGCTTATGCTAAAAATAGCATGGCACGGAGAATCGATGTCCTGCTCGTGGAAAGGGGACTGGCCCAGACCAGGGAGAAGGCTCACGCCTTGATCCTAGCCGGGGAGGTTATTGCCGATGAAAGGGTTGTATCTAAACCGGGCACCCAGGTGAGGGAGGATGTCCCTATTCGACTGCTTCAAAAACCCCCCTTCGTTAGTAGAGGGGGTCTAAAATTAGCCCACGCCCTGGATCAGTTCCAAATCGATGTAAATTCAATAGCGGCCCTGGATGTTGGTGCCTCCACAGGGGGGTTCACCGACTGTTTGCTGAAGCGGGGGGCAAGTCGGGTATATGCCCTCGATGTTGGCTATGGGCAGCTGGACTACCAATTGAGAGTGAACCCGCGGGTGGTGGTCATGGAGCGAGTGAACGCCCGCTACCTCTTCTCCCTGCCGGAACCTGTTGACCTAGCCACCGTAGATCTCTCCTTCATCTCCCTGGAGAAGGTGGTGCCCAATGTAGCCCAGCTGGTGAAGAGAGGGGGGAAGCTAATCTGCTTGGTGAAACCTCAGTTTGAGGTGAGGCGGGGGCAGGTGGGCAAGGGAGGGCTGGTCAAGAACCCCTTAGTTCATGCCCATGTCCTAGGAAGGTTTATCTCCTGGGCCATCGAAAAAGGGCTCAGGATCGGGGGGCTGACCCCGTCGCCGATCCTGGGTGCTTCGGGAAATAGGGAGTTTTTCGTTCTTTTGAAGGTGTAGAGATGGAAAAGAGGGGTATTTCCTTTGAATTGGAAGGCCTTAAGCTCGTGGGCGAGGTCTATATCCCCGAGCAAAAGGAGCCCTATCCCGCTCTCTGTCTTTGCCACGGCGTCCCTCGAGGAATTCCTGACGCCAGCGATCGAGGCTATCCCTTTCTTGCCCAGAGGTTCTGTGATGTCGGGTTTTTGACCCTGATTTTCAACTTCAGGGGGACGGGCAATAGCGGGGGCAACTTCGATATCCTGGGCTGGACCAGGGATTTGGAGGCTGCTCTGGACTATATCGATAATATGACAGAAGTGGACAAGAGTAAGATATTCCTTATGGGTTTTAGCGGTGGTGCCGCAGTCTCCGTCTACGTAGCCGCAAAGGACCCCAGGGTCTCCTCCCTGGTCACCTGCGCCTGCCCCGCCCGGTTCCGCCCCTTTCCCGATGCGGAGAGGGCAAAATTGGCCATCGAGCATTTTCGAGGCATTGGGATAATCAGGGATAAGGATTTCCCTGCCTCCTTAGAGGAGTGGCTCGATGGCTTCAGCCAGATTAGCGCCATAGATCGAATCGAAAAGATCTCCCCAAGACCCCTTCTCATCGTCCACGGCGCGCAAGAGGAGGTGGTAGACCCAAGCCACGCCGGGGCGCTCTACGAAAAGGCGGGGGAGCCCAAAGAGATGCGCATGGTTGAGGGGGCAGGTCATCGACTTCGTGTTGATGAAAGGGCGATGGAGGGCGCCCTAAATTGGCTGAGGTCACAGGCTTTCGGGGATTGACCCCAAGCCAAGGGGAGACTATAATCAGCCCAGAGGACGAAAAGATGAAGGAGTGCTGTGCCCTCTTTGGTGTTTATGCCCCCGGTGAAGATGTAGCCAGGCTTACCTTTTTCGGCCTTTATTCCCTGCAACATCGCGGTCAGGAGAGCTCTGGGATTGCCACCGCCGATGGGGAGAGGATTCATGTTCATACCAGAATGGGGCTGGTTTCCCAGGTCTTCGACGAAGAGGTGCTCGGCCGGCTTCGGGGCAACATCGCCATCGGGCACAATCGCTATTCCACCACAGGCTCCAGCCGCCCCGCCAACGCCCAGCCTATCGTAGTTGAAGGCCCTGTGGGCAGGATCGCCCTGGGGCACAATGGAAATATCGTCAATGCCCACTATTTGCGTCAAGAGCTTGAAGGGCGAGGCTACACCTTCTCCACCTCCACCGACTCCGAGGTCATCGCCTATCTCATCCTCTCCTCAACAAGAAAGACCTGGGTCGATAGGATCAAATATGCGATGAGGAGGCTTGTTGGCGCCTATTCCCTGGTGCTGATGACCGAAGATACCCTCTTTGGGGTTCGCGACCCCTTAGGGGTTCGCCCCCTTTGCCTTGGCCTTCTTGATGGAGGCTGGGTGCTCGCCTCGGAGAGCTGTGCCCTGGACCACATTGGAGCCCAATTCCTTCGCGAGGTCGAGCCCGGCGAGGTGGTGGTCATCAATTCGGCAGGGATGAGGAGTTATAGGGAAAAGGATACGGGAAAGAGAGGGCTATGCATCTTCGAATATATCTATTTTGCCCGACCCGATAGTGTGATCGCCGGCAGGCGTCTCTACTTGGCAAGGCAGGCGATGGGGGTGAGATTAGCCCGGGAGTACCCCATAGATGCCGATGTGGTGATCGGTGTCCCCGACTCGGCAACGGCAGCCGGCACCGGCTATTCCACAGAGTCGGGCATCCCCTTTAGTGAGGGGCTGTTGAAGAACCGCTATGTGGGGCGCACCTTCATCGAGCCCGACCAGCGAATTCGTGAGCTGGGCGTCAAGCTCAAGTTCAACCCCCTCCCCGAGATACTGGAGGGCAGGAGCGTGGTCGTTGTCGACGATAGCATTGTGCGGGGCACCACTACGCCACGGGTGATCAATATGCTGAGGAAGGCCGGGGCAAGGGAGGTTCACATGCGTATCTGCGCCCCACCCCTCCGCTATCCCTGCTTCTTTGGGGTGGACATGGCAACGCGCTGGGAGCTCATCGCCGCCAATAAGGAGCTCCCCGAGATCGCCCAGTTCATCGGCGCCGACTCTCTAGGCTATTTGAGCATCGAAGGCCTCATCGAGGCGGTAGCCCTCCCCAGGGAGCTCTTCTGCCTTGCCTGCTTCACCGGCGACTATCCGGTGCCGGTGCAGCTTGAGATGGATAAGCTGGCTTTGGAGACCGCAGAGGAGTGATTTTGGCTAACAGGCGAGCCAAGCAAACCTACCGCGCCGCCGGTGTAGATATAACCGTTGCTAATAGAATTGTGGAAATTGTTCGAAAAGAGGCGCGGGCCACCTTCAGGCCCGAGGTCCTCAGCGACCTCGGCTTTTTCAGCGGTCTTTTTGAGCTAAAGGGATATCTAGAGCCCGTCCTCGTCTCCAGCGTCGACGGGGTGGGCACCAAGCTAAAGATCGCCTGTGCCCTCTCCAGGCATGAAACCATCGGCATCGACCTGGTTCATCACTGCACAAATGACATCTTGACGTCAGGCGCTGAGCCGCTTTTCTTTTGCGATTACATCGCTATGGGCAAGCTTATCCCCGAGCATGTGGAAAGCATTGTAAAGGGATTGGCTCTGGCCTGCCGCGAGGTGGGGTGTGCCCTCATCAGTGGCGAGACCGCAGAGATGCCCGGCCTCTATCCAGAGGGAGAATATGATTTGGTAGGCTTCATCGTCGGCGTGGTGGAAAAGAATAAAATCATCGACGGAAAGAGGATCGAGTCAGGCGATGCCATCATCGGGCTGCCCTCCACTGGGCTGCATACCAACGGCTACTCCCTGGTGCGCAAGATCTTCGGCGTTGAACCTTCGGCGTTGAACGTTTTTTACCCCGAGCTCGGTCGGAGCCTAGGTGAGGAGCTCCTCGAGCCCCATCGCTGCTATTATCCCATGCTCAAGCCATTGTTTCCTCTTATCAAAGGCATAGCCCACATTACAGGGGGAGGCATCCCAGGCAACGTGCCCCGCATCCTTCCCAAAGGTCTGGCAGCCCGGCTTGAAGCGGGGACATGGCCTGTGCCTCCTATCTTCCCCATGATTCAAAAGCAGGGCAATATCGATGAGCGGGAGATGTATCGCGTTTTCAATATGGGGATCGGCATGGCCATAGTCTGTTCGCAAAACAACTCCCAGGAGTTAATGAAGGCGATACCAGGGGCCAGGCTTATCGGCGAGGTTATAGAGCAGAAAGGGAGGGAGAGGATAATTATAGTTTAGGAGGTAGCTGGTGCGTGCCATTGTTAGCGTTTCCGATAAAACAGGTGTGGTCGATTTTGCTCGCGGTCTAAAGGAGCTGGGGGTTGAGATCTTCAGCACCGGGGGCACCAAAAGGGCGCTTGAGGAGGCGGGCGTCCCTGCTCATGGTGTCGAAGAGCTGACGGGTTTCCCCGAGATCCTCGATGGGCGGGTGAAGACGCTCCATCCTGCGGTTCACGCCGGCATCCTGGCTAAGCGAAACCTCCCCAGCCATCTCTCCCAGCTTGCGGAAAAGGGCTTAGTGACCATCGACCTGGTGGTGGTCAACCTCTACCCCTTCGTTCAGACCATAGCCAGGGAGGGAGTAAGTCTGGAGGAGGCTTTGGAGAATATCGACATCGGGGGGCCAACGATGATCCGCGCCGCCGCCAAGAATTTCCCCCACGTCCTTGTGGTCGTCGACCCCGAAGACTACCAACCTGTTTTGGAGCAACTGGGTAAGGGCGGGGTAGAAATCGAAGAACGAACGAAATTAGCCCAGAAGGCCTTTCAGCATGTGGCTCTCTATGATACCGCCATCGCCCATTACCTGAGGCCTGAGGAGGAAAAATTCCCCGAGAGGATGACCATCGCCCTGAGGAAGCTCTACGATCTTACCTATGGCGAGAACCCCCACCAGCAGGCCGCCTTCTATATGGAGGAGGCCATCGGCGAGGAGACCAGCATCGCCAGGGCAACCCAACTTTGGGGCAAAGAGCTCTCCTTCAACAACGTCCTCGACCTCGATGCCGCGCTGAGCGTGGTCCGAGACTTCTCCCCCCCCACCATAGCGATCATCAAACACAATAACCCCTGTGGGCTGGCATGTCATGATGACCTTGCTGAGGCCTATCGAAGGGCTCTCGCTGGCGATCCGGTCTCCGCCTTTGGCGGCATCGTTGCTTCCAATAGAGCGATAGGCCTTGCCACTGCCCAGGAGATCGAAAAGACCCACTTCGATGCCATCATCGCCCCCGATTACGAGGAGGAGGCCCTCTCCCTGCTCAAGCGGAAGCGCGATCTGCGTCTCCTCAAGATAGGCCCCTTGGCCGAGAAGGGCATACCCACCCTCGACTTTCGCCGCGTTGGTGGAGGCTTTCTCCTTCAGACAGAGGACTTTGAGGCTGAGGATGTGACCCTTCGCCCGGTGACCGAGCGCCAGCCAACCCCTGAGGAGATAAAGGACCTCCTCTTCGCCTGGCGCGCTGCGAGGCACGTAAAGTCCAATGCTATTGTATTGGTTAAGGACCTTGCTCTTTTGGGGATGGGGGCAGGGCAGCCGAGCAGGGTGGACAGCGTGGAGATCGCCCTGAAAAAGGCTGGGGAGCGCGCCCAGGGCAGCGTCCTTGCCTCAGACGCCTTCTTCCCCTTCGCCGATGGCGTGGAGCTGGCTGCTAGGCGTGGGGTCACCGCCATTATCCAGCCCGGGGGCTCGATGAGGGATGAGGAGGTGATCAGGGCAGCCAATGAGCACAATATGGCGATGGTTTTTACCGGGGTGCGCCATTTCAAGCATTGAGGGCATTTTACGATGATTATCACCGAACTGGATAGAATTGTAGCATCCCTGCCGCCCGAGGAGAGGCGGCTTTTTCACCGCATCTTCCACTTCAACATAGTGAGCGGCCACCTCTGCCCTCCCCAGAGCATGCATCCCTGGATCGAGGAGTACTTCGGCTCCGTGGAGGAGGTCACCGAGCAGAGGATCGTCAAGGTGACCAATCTCGTCACCTTTGAGGGGGCGCTTTTCAACAGGCTCAGGGCCCACCGCCCCATTGAAGCCGAGGATAAGCCTGATATCGAAGCCCAGATTGTGGAGAGGAGCAAAGATGATCCCCTGCAAAACCCTCAAAGAAATACCCCTGAGGATGTTTTTGGCAGGGTGGAAGGGGAAAAGTGCATCACCGCCAGCAACATTGCCAAGTATGATGGGCTTCACGGTATGGTGGTTTTCCATGAACACAATCCCCTTCGCTTCTCCAAGGAGGAGATCATCGACTATTTAGAAACGGGGTGGCGCTGGGCAGAGAAAGCCCACGCCCAAGACCCCTCTGCCAAGTACTATTTCTTCATGTGGAATTGCCTGTGGAAGGCGGGCGCCTCCCTGATTCATGGCCATGCTCAGCTCCTGTTGAGCCGCGATATGCACTATGCCAAGATAGAGGGACTGCGACACGCTGCCCTTCGCTATCGAGGGGAATACCACTCCAGCTACTTCCAAGACCTGTATCGGGTTCACTCCTCCTTAGGTTTGGCCCTGGAAAAGGGGGGAACCGAGGTCCTTGCCTCTCTATCGCCGCTCAAAGACAGAGAGGTTATCCTCATCGCTCGGCAGCTCGACCTTTCCCTCAGGGAGAGAATATATGAGGTGCTCGCCTGCCTTCGAGACAGGATGCAGGTCACCTCCTTCAACCTCGCCCTGGCGACACCTCCCCTGAGCGAGGTGGAGGGCTGGCAGGGGTTCCCGGTGCTGGTTCGCATAGTGGATCGGGGTGACCCTAAGAGCATCGCCTCAGACATCGGGGCCATGGAGCTTTATGCCTCCAGCGTCATCTCCAGCGACCCCTTTGAGGTGGCAAGGCTGTTGAGAGAATCACTTGAATAGGAAGGCATAAGGTGACCACCATAGACGTAGTCATCCCCGTCTATAATGAAGAGCGCGTTTTGGCGCAAAGCATAGCGACTCTCAGGGAGTTCCTGGAAGGGAACCTACCCCCAGGCTGGAGAATCGTCATCGCCGATAATGCCTCCACCGACAAAACATGGGAGATTGCAAAAGCCTTATCCCAAAAGCATCCCGATGTCGTCTCCCTGCACCTGGACGAAAAGGGGCGGGGGCAAGCGCTGCGCGAAGCGTGGCTTAGCTCTAGCGCTGAAATCGTAAGCTACATGGATGTCGACCTCTCCACCGACCTCGGTGCCTTCCCCCAGCTTATCCAGGCTATCGAGGAGGGCTACCATGTTGCCGTTGGCTCCCGCCTCATGCCCGGCTCATCGGTAAGACGCTGTTTCAAGCGTGAATTCACCTCCAGAGGCTACAATTTTCTGATCAAGGCGATGTTTCGTGCCAAATTCTCCGATGCCCAGTGCGGGTTCAAGGCGTTGAGCGCCGAAGCGGCCCGCGAACTGGTCCCCCTGATCCAAGATCAGAAGTGGTTCTTCGATACCGAGCTGCTCATCCTTGCCCAGAGGAGGGGCTACCGCATAAGGGAGGTTCCCGTAGCCTGGATCGAGGACCCGGACTCGAGGGTCTCCATCCCCAAAACTGCGCTCGACGATCTAAAGGGACTGCTGAGGATGCGCTTTCGACCTCCCCCATAGAGCCCTGATCCCCTACCTCGCCTATAACTTTAGGGAAGATATGGATTCCAATGCCCCGTTTGGCATCACGATTTAGCATTTTCTACGGCTGGTGGATCGTCACTGTAGGCATGCTAAGCCTGCTCCTGGCCGGTGGCATAGGCATTTACACCTTCGGCGCCTTCTTCACTCCCCTGATAGATGAGTTTGGCTGGAGCAGAGCGCAGTTATCCCTGGCGATGACCATCGCCAGCCTGGTGGGGCTCTTCGGTCCCATGGTAGGCACATGGGTTGATAGGTATGGAGCGAGGAGAGTGATGGCCATCGGGGCCTTGATTGCCGGCGCTGCCATCGCTCTCCTCGGCCTGACCACCTCCATCTGGTACTTTTATGTCATCTCTTTGGTGATGGCGCTGGGACTGGTGGCTATTCTCAATATCCCTGTCGCTACCGCGGTTTCGAACTGGTTTGTTGAGAGAAGGGGTCTAGCGATGGGTATCACCCTGACCGGGTTCGGTCTGGGGGGCTTGGCGATGATCCCCTTGGCAAGCTACCTTATCGCCAACTTAGGCTGGCGGATGGCTTATCACCTATTGGGACTCCTCATCTGTATTGTACTCATCCCCTTAAGCATATTTGTCATTAAACATAGACCCGAAGAGAAGGGTCTGCTGCCCGACGGCAAGACCCCCCAAGAGAGCAAACCATCCCCCTCAGTAGTGGAGGATGAACACGATAGGGAGTTGACCTTAAAAGGGGCGTTGAGAACGAAAGCCTTCTGGCTCATCGCCGGGGCATTAAGCCTCGCTTTTATTGGAGCGGGGTCCGTTATCGCGCACGTCATCCCTTTCTTCCAAGACATGGGAATTCCTCACCAGACGGCGGCAACAATCCTGGGTCTTACCATCGGGGTAAGCATCTTGAGCAGGGTGGCAGCGGGTTATATAGCAGACAGAATGTCTGTAAAATATTTGGCCCTTTTCTTCCTCCTTCTTCAGATAGCGGGATTGCTTCTCCTTTTGGGGACAAGCTCCATGGCCATGGTTTGGTTCTTCGTAGTCGTATTTGGGTTAGCCATAGGGGGGATGTTTGCCCTGGAGCCCCTGCTGATCAGCGCGTATTTTGGGCTAGCCTCCTTTGGCGCAATCTACGGAGGCCTATGGGTCTTTGTCAGCATTGGCTTTGCCGCGGGTCCGCCCCTTGCTGGATACATCTTCGATGTTACTGGAAGCTATGATTTAGCCTTTATCCTGTTCATGGCCGCCACCCTTGTTGCCATGGCCCTCCTCCTTTTCCTAAAACCTGTTAAGCTCTCCTGGCGACCGGGCTAGCTTGACTTTTCCTTCAGATGTATTAACATGGTATCTAACTAAACCGGAGGAGCCTGAAAATGGTTACAAATGCCGTTCTTGTGATCGATATGCTGAGAGGCTTTTTAGAGGAGGGCAATCCCCTCTACTGTGGTGAGGCGGCGCGCCGTATCATCCCCAATATCGAGCGGCTTCTGAAGCAGGAGATGGAGAGGGGGTCTAAGATCTTTTTTATCTGCGACCATCATGCCCCCGATGACGCCGAGTTCAAAATGTTTCCTCCTCACTGTATAGCCGGCACCGCGGAGACGGAGGTCATTCCCGAGCTTGCCAAATACGCTGTGGAGATCATCCCAAAGAGGCGCTTTAGCGGCTTCTTCGACACCGACCTGGATGAAAGGCTGAAGGCGCTCGCCCCCGAGAGGCTCATCGTCTGCGGTGTAGCCACCAACATCTGCGTTTTGCATACCGTGGCTGATGCCAGAAACCGCGACTACCCGGTGGAGGTGCCCGTTGGCTGCGTCGCCTCCTTCGATGAGAGGGCGCACCAGTTTGCCCTGGAGCACATGGAGAGGACGCTGGGGGCAAAACTGGCTCGCTCCCAAGCACAAAAGGTGCTTCAGCCCCGCTTCGAAACCCTTGATCCTATCCTTTCCGGGGAGACCACCGATGTTTACTTCGCCCGAACCGTGGAGATACTGCGCAAAGAGGGCCTTAATCCGCTGGCCACTATGGAGATCTTCGCCTCGAGGGCGGGGATCCTCTGCGGCATCGAGGAGATCAAGGCCCTGCTCGCCAAGGCGCTGCCTGATCAGAGAGAGGTATGGGCCCTTGATGAAGGGGAGCCCTTTGAGATGAAGGAGGTGGTGCTGCGGATAACTGCCCCCTATCAGAGCTATGGCGTATATGAGACTGTCATGCTGGGCATGTTGGCTCACTCCAGCGGCTGGGCTACGGCGGCCAGGGAGTGTGTCGAGGCTGCCCGTGGCGTTCCCATCATCAGTTTCGGCGTCCGCCACGTTCACCCCCTCATCGCCGGGGTCATGGACTACGCCGCCATCGTCGGCGGCTGCGTTGGCTGCTCCAGCATCACCGGCGCCAGGCTTGCCGGCATCGAGCCCTCGGGAACCATGCCCCATTCCCTGATCCTGATCATGGGGGACACGGCAAAGGCTACCCTGGCATTCCACAGGCATATGCCCCCCGAAGTGCCCCGCATCTCCCTGGTCGACACCTTCAAAGACGAGGCTGAGGAGAGCGTCATCGTCGCCCAGGCCCTTGGTGGGCATCTCCAGGGGGTGCGCCTCGATACCCCCCCGGAGCGGGGCGGGGTTACCGCTGATTTGGTCAAGGAGGTGAGGGCATGGCTCAACCTCGCTGGCTTTAAAGAGGTGACCATCTTTGTCAGTGGCGGGCTCGACCCGGAGCGGATCAGGTATTTTCTGGACAGTGGTGCCCCTGTCGATGGCTTTGGGGTGGGGAGCTACCTCAGTGGCGCCAGGCCTATCGACTTCACCGCAGACCTCCACGAGATAGAGGGAAAGCCCATTGCCAAGCGGGGCCGAATACCCGGCATCACCCCAAACCCTCGCCTCAAGCGGATAATGTGAGTTCGAATCCACCACATGGGCATGATCCAGCGGACCGGTCTACCGGGACAGCGGCGCGACTACTTCCGCATCAAGCCCCAGTGGTTGGGACGAGATAGTCAAGGGAAGTCTGGCCAAGATGGCAGCCTTTCGGCACCTAGCTGAACGCGGGCTGGAGTTACTTGAAGGCAAAGATCCCCAGCTAAGACAGCGGCTGGAGCGGAGGCGTGACATGTACGCCTTTTTTGAGCGGGAACTCCCTGCCTTGCTGCAGCGCTGGGAGCAAGAACGTAAGGGAGGCAACAGATGAGCGTGATGATCCGAACTGAAAACCTCACCAAGTTCTACGGCAAAAATCGTGGCGTGATAGACCTCAATCTCGAGGTTCAGCGAGGAGAGATCTTCGGCTTTCTTGGCCCTAACGGCGCCGGCAAGACGACAACCATCCGCACGCTGCTGGACTTTATCCGTCCCACGCGCGGCAGCGCCACCATCTTTGGGCTAGACAGCCGCCGCGACAGCCTCGAGATCCGAAAACGCACCGGCTACATGCTTGCGGACCTCACGCTGTACAGGAACATGACCGCTGCCGAGTTTCTACGCTACTTCGGTCACCTGCGCGGCGGCGTGGAGTGGAGGTTCGTCCAGGAACTGGCAGAGCGTCTAGAAAGCGATCTCTCACAACCCATCCGCGCTCTCTCTCGAGGCAACCGGCAGAAGATCGGCCTAATCCAGGCGCTTATGCACCGGCCTGAACTGTTGATACTGGATGAGCCAAGCAGCGGCCTGGACCCACTTATACAGCGAGAGTTCTACAACATGATCACCGAAGCGCGCGACGATGGGCGAACAGCACTACTCTCCTCACACGTCCTGCCAGAAGTGGAACGACTGTGTGATAGGGTGGGGATCATCCGCGAGGGACGTCTGATCACTGTGGAACACGTGGCCAGCCTGAAAGAGCGTGCGCTACGTAGGTTAGAGATTCGATTCGCCGTCCCGGTGACCGAAGAGGTCTTTGCTGGCCTGCCCGGCGTCTCCGACCTGCGGGTCGAAAATAACACTTTGCATTGCACAGTTATGGGGTCGCTGGACCCAATTATCAAGGCGGCCGCCCGCCTACCGGTGGTGGACCTGATTAGTCACCAACCAAGCCTGGAGGAGGTCTTTATGACCTACTACGGTGGAGGTGATGAGCATGCTAAGTAATGTGTTTTTAAAGACGTTGCGAGATTGCCGCCGTTCGCTGCCGTTGTGGGGCATCGGCATGGCCTTGCTCGCACTGTGGGTTATAGTCCTCTACCCAACCATCGGCGGAATTTATGCGGACTACCTCGAGGATCTGCCACCCAGCCTGGCAATCTTTATGGGCGGTGTATCGGACATAGCGTCTCCAGAAGGCTACCTCAGCATAGAGATATTCTCCTTCATGGTGCCGCTGTTGTTCCTTGTGCTGACGATAGGTTTTGGCGGTAGCACGATTGCTAGAGAAGAGGAACGGGGAACCCTTGACCTGCTGCTGAGCAACCCGATATCCCGCTGGCGGGTGGTAGTGGAGAAGTTCGCGGCGATGGCTGTGATCACCATGCTGGTTGCTTTGTTCCTCTGGCTTGGGCTTGCAATCGGCGCCACAATCGCCAATGTGGAGATCAGTTTTTTGCGAATGGCGGAGGCCACGTTGAGCGGTGCACTGCTGGGGCTGGCTTTCGGCACGTTGGCGCTGGCCGTAGCGTGTGCTACAGGCAAGCGCGGCTTGAGCATCGGCGTAGCGGCTGCTCTCGGGATTGTGAGCTTTTTCCTCAACGGCTTCGCGCCGCTAGTAGAAGTCCTGGAGCCCTACCGCAAACTCTCGCCCTTCTACTACTATAGTGGCGCAGAACCCCTAATAAACGGGCTGAACCTGGGACATGCGGCTATCCTGCTGGGGTTTACTCTCCTACTAGTGGCTGTGGCTTTGATCACGTTCGAGCGCCGTGATTTGGCAGTATGAAAACAATACAAGGACTGGGGTATCCCGACTCATATAGAAAGGTGCTTTGTTAAAGGGGATAATCGCCAAAGGTTTTTGCACCGTCGTATGTAATGTCGTAATGGTATACAACGGCCGCTCAGGCTCAAACTGAGTAACTGTCGCTCTAGGGCTCCTGGTGAAGCTACCGGGGAGCCGACAGATCAAATCCTCTCGAATTCGAGAAGGAGAACTTGCTTGGTATTATCCCTAACCCTGACCTGCTCGGCGATGCGCCAGCCCACCACCCAGAGAATGCCCTCAGGGGAGCAGACCAGAGGAACACGATCGCGCCACGCTCTGGGGATCTTGGCATCGACCATGAAATCCTGAAGCTTCTTCGGCTGCTCCATGCCCAGGGGCTGAAAGCGATCGCCTGCCCTCCGCCCCCGCACCAGCAAATTGGTTCCCGCCTCATCGAGGTCGAGATAGGTGCTAAAGCCACCGCCTCTGGCGTCCTGCGGCAGATGTGGAGTGATGGTAGCCTTCACCCGCCAGCCGGGCAGGATGGTCTCACCAGGAAGGTTGATCCTGTTCTCCCCTTCCAAGGGGGGGAAGGGACACGTATCAAAAGCCCCTTTTGTCACTACGCATGTGTTGTAGCCTATATAAAAAACCAGCCCTTTGGGCAAAAAAAGCCTTTTGCCCGCTGGCTTTGAAAGGGCCTCCATCATCTTTTCGATGTGGATGGATTCGATATCGGCGAGGTCTCCCAGCAGCCCCTGCAAAACCCGGCGCAAAAGGTGCCGCCTTAGCGCCGGATGAAGGGAGTCCACCGCCTTGGTATCGAGAAGGAGCCCATTGGGCTGCTCCCTTACCACCCGGTCCCATACCAACGAGAGCTGCTCCTCAAGGAAGGATAGGTCATCGGCGGCAGCGCGAGCGGTGCGCATTAGGGCAGCGCCAATATTAGGGTTGTAGCTTTGAAGGAGAGGAACCAGTTCATAGCGAAACCGATTCCTTGTATGATCGAGGGCATAGTTGGAAAAGTCGGTTCGGGGCTCAAGATCATAGGCCCTACAGTATTCCTCAGTCTCCTCCCTGGTGACCTCAAGAAGCGGTCTCACCACCAATACTGAAGCGCCACTTTGGCAGGATCTCCAGAGGGTGATAGCTTGCATGCCCCTTAGCCCGGCAAGACCGCTGCCCCGCACCAGATGCATCAGTATGGTCTCCACCTGGTCATCTGCGGTATGCCCCAATGCGATGCGCCTTGCCCCCAGGGATGTTGCCACCTCGGCGAAAAAATCGTAGCGCACCACTCTAGCCGCCTCCTCCAGGGAGAGCCGATGCTCCTTTTGATAAGCAAGCACATCGCGCTCTTCCACAGTCGCTGCAAGGCCCAGGCGCTGCGCTAGCTGGGAGACATAGCGAGCATCAGCATGGGAAGCGGCGCCCCTCAGCATGTGGTTGAGGTGGACGACGTGAAGGACCACGCCAAGGGTCTCCTTAAGCTGGCAAAGAATGTGCAGCAGGCAGACCGAGTCTGGACCACCGGAGACGCCAACGAGAAGGGTCTCTTCACCCTCGATCAGAGCCTCTCTTTGAATCGATTTCAGGATTCGCCGCCTCAGGTCCTCCATTAATCGACCCCCGCTTCCAAATGGCAGGTATCATTAAAGAGCTCAAGCTGTATGCCCCACCCCCCGAAGTTGAGAATGCTTATCGAGGCTACATTTAGCCTCAGCCTTCTGAACTGGGAAAGATCGAGCCCCAAGGCCCTACAAATAATGCACAGGATAGCGAAATTGTGGCTGACCACGATAACCACACCCTCGGGGTTCCTATCGATTATCCCCTCCACCCCTTGCCAGGCCCTCTGCTGAACCTGGGCCAAGGATTCACCACCGGGCATCCTTAAGGAAGCGGCATCCCTTATCCATTCCCTCAAAAAATCGCCATAGCGATCCCTCATCTCCTCATAGGTCAGCCCATCCAGCTCCCCAGCGTCCATCTCCTTGAAAGCCTCATCGACCTCCACCCCTACCTGATGAAAACGAGCGATGGCTTCAGCCGTCTCCCGGGTGCGCTTTAGTGGGCTGCAGTAGATGGCGGCAACCTTTTCCTCCCTGAGCGCCAAGGCGACGCTCTCCACCTGTTTCCTCCCCTCCTCATTGAGCTTGATCTCGGTATGACCCAAAACGCGATTCTCCCTGTTCCACTGGGTTTCACCGTGTCTCACCAAGATAAGTCTCATTCTGCCCCTTCCGGTCGGCGTGCCTGATAACGCCGCGCTCGATCCACCCTCCTAAAGTAGGGGGGATGGTCATAGAAAAATAGCTCCACCCAGCGACTGGGCTGCGCCTCAGATAGGTTCTGGTCACAAAGCTTGGTCATCACCGCCCTAAACCCCTGGGGATTATCGGTCAACGCCAGGGCATATTCATCGGCAGAACCCTCGAGGAGGCGACTGTAGGCATTGCTCAGTGGCGTCATCACCAGAGCGAAGCCACCCAGCACCAGAGCAAGCAAGGGAAAGGCAGCGACATCGGCAATGCCGCTGAAGCCTAGCCCAAGAACACTGGCCTTTAGCACAAGGTGAGCCAGGTAAAGTCCAGCGAGGGTGATCAGCGACTGAAAAGCGATCAGCCTGGCGACATCGCTATGAACATGGTGTCCCAGCTCATGGGCCATGATCACCTCGATCTCCTCGGCAGAGTATCCATGGAGGATGGTATCGCCAAGGACGATGCGCCTGGTGTTCCCCAGCCCCAGGAGCGCTGCATTAGCGGTGGTTGCTTTGCTGCTTAGATTTATAGTGAAAACTCCCCTTACCCTCGTCTGAGCCCTCTCCGCAAGGCGAACCAGCCTCTCCCCTAGGTTGGCATCGGCGAGAGGCTCCAGTCTATAGAAAAGGGGCACGATGATGATCGGGGCCAGATTGGTCATCAATACGGTGAAGAAAAGAAGGAGAAGGGCGGCGAAGAGCCACCACAGGTCGGGGAAGCTCCCCAGAAGCCAGTAAAGAAGCACCATGGCTCCGATTCCCAGGAAAAAGCCCAAAGCTCCCCCCTTGATCCCATCGAGGAGCCAGCCCCTCAGGTTCTGGAGGGAAAGACCGAAGCGGCGGGGCAGCACGAACCCCCGGTAGAAACTGAGGGGAGCGGAAACAATCCCCAGGCAGAGCATCAGGGTGGCAAAGTATAGGGCAACCCTCAACGGCTGTGGAAAATCTAAGAGGTTGCGCAGGCCAACGGAGAGGGGGGTGAGTAACAGGACCAGTAGAAAAAAGAAACCGAGACCCAGGTCGAAAAAAGAGAGGCGGCGCCTGATCCTGGCGTAATCTCGAGCCTTCTCCTGCCTTTCAACATCGAGGGATTGCTCCATTCTACCTACCTGCCAGGATCAATTTGGTGCGGTGGATGGACTTTGGGCGATTGGGGAAGCCCAGGGCAGCGGTCACCTGCTCCGGCCTCCCCGTAGCGGTGTTGTCGGTGCGCAGTCGCATCCCCAAAGTGGATAGCGACTCTTGCCACCCCACGAGCCAGAGGCGATCCACCAGAGAGCGAAGGTCATAGTGGCGCACCTCATTATCCCTGCGATGCTGCCAGGGCAGGTGTTCCTTCCCTAGGAAGGAAAGAAGCGCTGATTCCACCTCCTCGAGCCTCATATCGGTCTCCACCTCAACCCGGTATTCAGCCTGCCGAATCTGCGATTGCAGGGAGGGCAGTGTAAGCGCCGCCTGCTCCACCCCTAGGATGTCGATGCCACAGGGCAGCTGATCGCAAACCACCTTGATAAAGAAATAAGGGGAGACCCTCTTCCCTAACAGGATGTCCATCAGCTCGCCATCGCTGGTCACCCCGATGGGGAGGGGAGCAGCAAGGGAGATCTTGGGGTGAGGGCTGAATCCCTGGGAGTAGGCCATGGGGATGCCAGCGCGGCGCAACGACCTTTCCCAGAGCCGCATCAGATCGAGGTGAGAGATGTATTTCACCTCCTCGCCACGAGAAAATGCAATGCGCAGCCGCTGCATACTACTCCCTGGTAACTAGGATCTTCTCGATTTTCAGTCCGCGCATCTCTATGATCACCAGCTTCAAGCCATTATACCTCGCCTGCTCCCCTTCTTTGGGGATGTGCCCGAGGAGGCTGAGAACAAAGCCGGCAACCGTGT
>SOJQ01000008.1 GCA_004376075.1 Dehalococcoidia bacterium
GAATCAGACTAAAAGGGGGTTGATTCTTGTGGAAAGTTTAATGACCGCTAAGGAAGCAGCAGATTATCTCAAATTGAATTACATGACTGTGTACAAGCTGGCTCAGAGGGGCAAGATCCCCGCCTCCAAAGTAGGAGGGAACTGGAGGTTCAAAAAAGAGATCCTGGATGAATGGATCGCCAAGCAGACGATTACCGTTGAAGGGGATGTGCTTGTTGTTGATGACGACCCCAGGGTGCGTGAAGTGCTTAAGGACGTCATTACAGCGCAAGGTTATAAGGTGGTGGCTGTGGGAACTGGGGAGGAGGCTGTAGAGGAGGTGCGGAAGCGGCACTTCGCCCTAATTTTCCTGGATTTGGTGTTGCCTGGCATCAGTGGAGTGGAGGCCCTCTCAGGTATAAAGGAGAAGGATAAGAAAGCGGTGGTGATCATCATCACCGGTTATGGTGATGATCCCATAGCTCTAGAGGCGATGTCGCTGGGACCTCTGTTTCTCATTAGAAAGCCGTTTAGGGTAGAGGACATCGTAGAGGTTCTAACTATACTGGTCAGGGGAAGACGTTAATCAGCAATGGGGTAAGGCTAGAGCGAGGGCACTAAGGGTAAAGGAGGTTCCAATATGAGCACTGCCACAGGGCTACTGCGCTTGGGCAAGACTGAGGACGTTTGGCAGAAGTATTGCGGCTTCCTCGATCTAACTATTGAGGAGTTCATGGATACCCAGCGCCATCTACTATTGGAGCAGTTGGAGCTATTGAGCGACTGCGAGCTGGGGCAGATAATGATGGGTGCAAGACCTACCTCTGTGGAGGAGTTTCGTCGTCAGGTCCCCCTCACCACCTATGAGGATTATGCTCCCTACCTGGTGAAGAAAAGGGAGGACGTTTTGCCAGAGGCGCCGCTATTCTGGCAGCGCACCTCAGGAAGGTCTGCAGAATACCGCTACAAATGGGTTCCTGTTACCGAGAGACTCTATAATGAGATAGGGACATACCTCGTTACCTGGGCCATTTTCTCCTCCTGTAGGGAAAGGGGTGACATTCTTCTCCGGGATCATGATAAGCTTCTTTACGGCATGGCTCCTCCCCCTTATCCTACCGGGGCCTTGGCGCGGGCGCTGCATAGAGAGCTGGTGCTTGATGTTTTCCCTCCCATGGGCAAGGCGGAGAGGATGGCTTTTCAAAGAAGGATGGATCAAGGTGTCGCCTCAGCAGTCTCCGAGGGGCTGGACTTTGTTTTTGCCCTTTCCAGTGTCCTGGTGGCGATAGGGGATCAGATCAGCCAGGGGATGAATAAGGCCAATATTTCCAACTATTTTTCCAACCTCAAGGCTCTGCCTCGCGTGGCCAGGGGGCTCTTGAGAAGCAAGCTGGCAAGACGCCCTTTGCTTCCCAGGGATCTCTGGACCCTGAAAGGACTGGCATCCACAGGCACCGACAGCCAGGTCTTTAGGGACAAGATAGCATACTATTGGGGAAGACACGCCTTGGAGACCTATGCCTGCGCTGAGGCGGGTATCATTGCCATGCAAACCTGGGACTATGAGGACATGACCTTTGTCCCTACTATTGTCTTCCTTGAATTCATTCCTGAGGAGGAACACCTGAAATCGAAGCAGGATCCCGGCTATCAGCCATTGACCGTGCTCCTGAACCAGGTTGAGGCAGGGCATAGATACGAGCTGGTGTTTACCAGCCTCCAGGGGGGGCCCTTTGTCAGATATAGGATTGGCGATATGATCAAAGTAACTGCACTGCGCAATGGGAGGCTAAATATAAATCTTCCCCAGATAGCTGTTGACGCTCGCGTTGATGGCATCATCGACATCTGCGGTTTTGCCCGCCTCACGGAAAAGGCGATAAGTAAGGCCATCAGTAAATCTAGTCTCTCCTATGAGGGGTGGACGGCGAGGAAAGAGGTGCTGGATGGTGGCCCCGTGCTTCATCTATACATCGAGCTAAAGGATCATTATAATCCTCCCTCAGATGCCAGGTATGCCATCCATCGCAGCTTAAAAGAGCTGGATCATGACTATGCTGCTTTGGAAGATATGCTCCATTTTCAGCCATTGCGAGTAACCCTGCTCCCGGAAGGGGTATTTCAAAGGTATATGTTGGAGCAACAAGCTGCCGGGGCTGCTTCGGATCAGCTAAAGCCGCCGCAAATAGATCCCCCGGATGAGGTGATAAACAGGTTGCTGGGGAGGGGCTAGAGAAAACGGGTGTTCTATCATGAACTTGAGTGTTAGTGCACTGGTTCCTCTAGGCGCTTTGTGCGGCTTCCTTGTTCTCATAGTGATGGTGGCCCGGCAAAGCTTTAGAAGGAGGGTTAATCAGCTCTTTATTTGGTATGTCTTCCTTCTTGCTGCCTGGGCCTTTGGCGCCTTCATGGTCTACGCCAACTTCCCGGGCATGAGTTCCTTTGTCTGGAACAGTTTCCTGATTGTGCCCCTCATGTTCGCTTCCGTGGCCTTCTTTCACTTTGTGTACGTCTTCCTCAGGAAACCTGAGCCTCTATTATGGCTTTCTTTAGGCTATGGACTGTGCCTCATCTTTGCCATCGCCGCCGCCCTGGGCTATACCGTAAATTACGCCTACTGGGAAGAGGGGGTCTACCATCTTGAGCTGGGGATCGCTACCTATCTCATGACACCCGTCGCCCTTTCCTTCGTAGGGGGGTCCATCGTCAACTTGGTGCAGGGGTATCGGAGGACGAGAGACCCCTTTATTCGCAACCGGATTTTCTACCCGTTAGTAGGTGTCTCTGTCGCCGGCGTGCTCTCCTTGACAAACTTCCTCCCCGGTTGGAAGTGGTACCCCGTGGATCAGGCAGGCAACCTGTTTAACGCTTCCCTGCTCTCCTATGCTGTCCTCAGGTATAGGCTTATTGACGTCTGCATTGCCCTTCGCCGGGGATTCCTTTATTCGGCGCTCACTATGTTCATTTTGGCCGTTTTCCTTATCGTCGCTTTTGTTTTGCAATCGGCCTTTCGTGGTCAAATGGGCTACGGTTTTTGGCTCTCAGCGGTGGTCATGGCGCTCATCATCGCCGCAGTCTTCCGCCCAGTGTATGGCTTCGCTCAGCGGTGGATCGATCGTCTTTTCTACAGGGAGGCCTACGATTATCGCCGTACCCTGAGGACCTCGAGCCAAAAGATGAGCGCTATGCTCGATCTGGAGGAGCTGGCGGACTGGCTGGTCGATAATCTCATGGTGACGATGGGGGCGGCAAAGGGTGGGCTTTTTCTCCTTGATAAAGAAACAGAGCGATATATTCCCACGGTGTTGAAGGGATATGATGACCCTGCGGTGAACAAGATTAGGCTCAGGGCCGATAACCCTGTGGTGAAACGCCTCAGCAAAGGAAACGCTTGTTTGACCGGGGATGATATAGACCGCCTCCCCCAGCTTCGCAGCCTTTGGAAATCAGAGCGGGGACAACTAAAGCAGTTGGAGACTGCGGTGGTGGTGCCTTTGAAGGCCAAGGACGACCTGATCGGGATCATTGTCTTTGGTCCTAAGATGTCCGAAGAGCCCTATTCCTTCGATGATCTGGAGCTCCTTCTTACTGTGGCCAACCAGGCGGTGGTCGCTGTGGAGAATGCCCGTCTTTATCAACAGGCCAAAGATGCTGCGGAGAAGACAGCGGTGCTCAATGAGCTGACAAAGATCCTCAGTTCCAGCTTGAACATCGAGCAGGTATTTCAGGCCTTTACCGTGGGAGCAAAGAAACTTGTGGATTTCGATCAGGCCAGTGTCGACCTGGTTGACGAAAAGGAGCAAAAGGTGCGAGTCCTTGCCCTCTCCCAGGAGACACCATCAAAGGTGGAGGAGGGAGACGTTCTCCCCCTAAAGGGGTCTGGAACAGAATGGGTTGTCCTCAACAAAAGGGCTTGCATTGAGGGAGACATTACCAAGGAACGTCGATTTCCCTCAGACGACCTTCTTATTGCCCAGGGATTCAGATCGACAATCCGCCTACCCTTGATATCCAAAGACAGAGTTTTTGGCACCTTTAACCTGAGGAGTCGCCGTCCCCAGGCCTATGGGGAGGATGATTTGAAAATTCTGGAGCAGATCTCCGCTCAGTTAGCGGTCGCCATTGAGAATGCCCGCCTCTACGAGGAGACGAGACGAGCCTACGAAGAGCTAAAGGCGGCACAGGATTACATGGTCCAGTCGGAGAGGCTGAGGGCTCTGGGGGAGATGGCAGGTGGTGTCGCCCACGACTTCAACAACATCCTGGCAGTGATTCTAGGCAGGGCTCAGTTGGCTCTGGAGGATGCCAAGGAGTCCAGGTTAAGAAAGAGCCTCCAGATTATCGAGCAGACCGCTCTCGACGCTGCGAAAACGGTGCGTCGCCTTCAGGATTTTACCAGGGTGAGGGTGGATCAAGAATTCGAATTTGTCAACCTGAACCAACTGGTGAGGGGTGCCTTGCAGATGGTGGAACCCCGCAGGGCGGAGCGCCACGAAACAGGGGATGTGGAGATAGAGATCAGTGTCCACCTAGATAAGGTGCCCCCTGTGGAAGGGAATCCGGCGGAGTTAAGGGAAGCTTTGGTGAACATTATCTTCAATGCCATGGATGCCATGCCCGAGGGGGGCAAGATCACCATTAAGAGCGAGCAGGAGGATAGCTGGGTGGTTCTTTCCATCAGTGACACAGGCGTTGGCATCCCTGAGGAAATGAAAGGGAAGATCTTCGACCCCTTCTTTACCACTAAGAGTCCTGAAGGCATCGGGCTCGGGCTCAGCGTGACCTATGGTATCGTCACCAGGCATGGCGGGAGCATTGAGGTAGATAGCAGACCTGGAGAGGGTTCCACCTTTTATATAAGGCTGCCTGTGGCCACTGGTTTGAGAAGGAGAAGGCGCCCCGCCAATATGATATCCTCCACCAAGATGGCAACGATACTCGTGGTGGATGACGATGTGCAGGTGAGCGAGGTTCTTGAGCTCATGCTTACTCAGCTAGGTCACCGAGTAACGGTGGCCACAAGGGGGGAGGAGGCCATTAGTGCCTTTGAAAAGGGTGACTACGATCTGGTAATCACCGATCTGGGGATGCCAGATATGTCGGGGCGGGAGGTTGCCAGGGCGGTGAAGGAGAGGAAGCCGGGGACGCCAGTAGTTCTGATCACAGGGTGGGGGGTGCAACTGGATGCCGGGGAGATGGAGAAAATAGGTGTTGATGGGGTGATTGCGAAACCCTTTAGCAAAGAAGCCCTTTCAGCACAGGTGGCGAGTTGTTGGGCAGTGAGGATTGAGCGCTACCATGTTGATACCTAAAAGGGGGATTGGTGAAAATGAAGGCGGAGAGAATTCTAATTGTTGATGATGAGCCCTGGGCTCGGGAGATGATGCAGGAGATCCTTGAGCGAGAGGGCTATCATGCCGTTGCCGTGGGAAGCGGAGAGGATGCCCTGCGCCGGGCCGAGGGCGAGTGTTTTGACCTACTCCTTGCCGATATCGTCATGCCCCGTATGGGTGGCCTTGAGCTGGTTAAGGAATTTCGGGAGATAAGCCCTGAGACCATCCCCCTTTTGATCACTGGATATGCCAGTATCGAAACGGCGCAGGCGGCGATGCAGCAGGGGGTTTATGATTATATCGTTAAACCCTTTGATCGGGCTGATCTTTGCGCTGCCGTAGCCAAGGCCTTGCGCAGGAAAAGGCTTAGCGACGAGAACTCCCGTCTCAAGGAGCTGGTGGGACTATATGAGGTGAGCCAGTCCATGGTTACCAGCAAAGAACAGAGGGAGGTGCTGGAATTTGTCCTTGATACCGCGGTAAGTCAGACAAAGTCCAGCGGTGGCGCCGTTCTCCTCTTCGATACATCGAGGCAAGGGCTTGTGATCGCTGCTGCCTTAGGAGGATGGGAGCCTGCCGCTCGATTAGCCAATGCCATGCTGGGGGAGGGCATAGACTCCTGGATTGCGAAAATGAGCCGCCCCGCCCTTTTTACCGACGTGGAGCGCCATCCCCTTTTTGCTCTGGTTCGCCAGTTATATCCTGATCAGCAGTTAATCGGCCCCGGTTCCAAGGGTGTAGAGATGTTGCTACTGCCCATAGGGAGCGAAAACGAGATTTTTGGCGTGCTGAATGTCTATAGAGAGGGGGAAGCGGGGCTGCTCAACCAGAGCGATCTAAAGCTGCTTACCATCCTTGCTACTCAGGCAGGCACATCGATAAAGAGCCGTCAGTTGTTCTCCGAGCTAGAAGAGGGCTGCTTTGCCGCCCTCCGCTTCATAGCCTCACTGGTCGATGGGAGGAGTCCCTACACCCAAGGGCACATGGAAAGGGTAGCTCGGCTGAGCGAGCAGCTTGGCAGGAGGATTGGTTTTAGTGAGGCGGAGATAAGGACGATGCACTTGGGGGCAGTTCTTCACGATATCGGGCTAATCAGTGTAAGCGAGGCTATGCTGAACCTGCCTGCTGAGCTGACAGAAAAAGAGTGGGCGATGATGAAACTTCACCCCATAATTGGAGACCAGATCCTGGCCCCTCTTCGGTTCCTATCGGGGGCTCGCTATATCGTAAGGCATCACCATGAACACTTAGATGGTACAGGCTACCCAGATGGTCTCTCAGGCGGGGAGATAACCCCTGCACTCGGTGTAGTGTCCTTATGCGATACCTATGATGCAATAACTTCGCCGCGCCCCTGGCGACAGGCCCTTGCCCGGGACGAAGCGATTGCTATGCTGCTGGAGGGGAAGGGCACAAAATTTGACCCCGAAATAGCGGACGCTTTTGTGGATGCAATAGAGGAGATCCTTTGATTTGCCGCCTTAAAGGGAAGCATCGCTTCTACAGTAGCGAGGGTATATCCTTTGAGGCCTCTGCTATCTCCTTAAGCTTCGCCTCCGCCTCCTCATGCCTCTTCTTCATTGCAGGAACGGACTCTGTTACTCTGTAATAGAAATCCCTCACCCTTTCCATGTCGCTAAGCTGGGAGAGGAGCAGCGTTATATTGACCTCTCCCCTTTCTCTGGGGTAATCACCGCTTCTGATCATGGCATCTCCCGCCAGCTCCCTCAAGTAATCCCCGATCTCCTTGATGATACCGACATTCATTTCATTTGTTGGAGCTGATAAGAGATATAAGGCGCTCCTTGCATCCCTTGGGTTGCAGCTAACGGAAAGCTCGCTCAGGGCCTCATCCATTGCCTGTATCCCTTTGTGGGTCTCCTTCCCCTTGCTCCTGAAGTCTCGCGCCCTTTCCCAGGGTAGCTTGAATATCGATAGCGGTGACTGGCCAAAGCCGATTACCGTCCATCCTCCCAGTGTCTGTATTATATCGCCGGCATCAACCATCCTTGCCCCAATATGCTTTCTTTTTTTCTCCTCGCCGGCGCACAGTAGATTGTAGAAGGGCTCCACCATTTGCCTATTGATCTTGTCCATATTGCTGATCAGGGTTGCATCCTTCCTCAGATACCTTTGATTATCAACAAGAAACACTGCATCCGCCACCTCGTATGCCGACTTGAGGCATGTCGCTGTGTTGTAAATACATCTTTCCTCGTTTTTTTCCTCGTGTTCAAAGGGAAGGACAACCATGGCATAAACTGGCTTATCTATATACCGGTCCTTCATAGCCTCAGTGATCACCGGCAGCCCTCCAGAGCCTGTACCTCCGGCAGCAGCACCAATTAGCAAGAAGGCGTCCGTATCATAGAACTTTTTAGTGGTTCTTATGGAATCGATAACCTTATCGACGCCCTCTCTTACTATCTGGGCACCAAGCTCATTTATCTTGCCCACGCCATGACCGCCTGTCTTTCGCCCCCCTAGGAGAATTCTATGCTGGAAATCGCTGCGTATAGTTCTCAGCCCTGTCAGGTCAGCTTCATCGCTATTTACGGCAAAGGCGCCGGTGATAACCTCAATACCTCGATGGGATGAGGCCCTTTTGCCCATCAGGGCAAACTCATCAGCAATTCTTCCACCACACTGTCCCAATCCTACAACAACCAACTTCATCTCGCACCTCCATTTCCTCTGGAATAAAGATTTTCGGCGATTTTATCTTATTTTAATCTTTCCTTCATCTCATTCTAGACATAAACCCCCTCCGTTGTCAAGCCCCTACCTTTTGTAGATACTTACAATGACACCGCCGATGCCGGCGTTGTGTTGCAGCGCCACATTTGGTTTACCAGGAACCTGCTTCCTCTGCACCACCATTGGGGGCCCTCCTTCATGGCGAATCAAAATCCCTATCGCTGAAAGCAAAAGGAATTCAATAAAGACATATTATTATAAAGTTCCCCCGTCGTCAAGAAGGGTTGCCATTGGGGGCTATGCCCTCTCTTTTCGGCTATACTATCATAAGAACCGAGGGAACGGCAATATGCTATAATAATTTCTTCTCTCAGCATAGAGAACCTTATTTGAGGGGTGGCCGATGGAATTTAGAAAAGAGATAAGAGCCATGGAACTGTTGAGCCCTTTGCACCGATTTGAAAGCGAGGCTCAGCTTGTAGAGTATAGAGAGGATCCACTGACCGGTTGCCACAGCAGGGTAAACGTGGCAAGGGCGGGAAGGACGAGGCAGGCGCAAAGGGTCGAGGTTGATTTAAGCGAGGTAATAGAGGGAACGAGGGCAGGCTGCTTTTTCTGTCCGGAAAACATTGAACAGAGAACGCCAAGATTCCCGCAGGAGATTTGCCGGGGTGCTAGGATAAAGAGGGGGGAATCTACGCTCTTTCCCAACCTATTTCCCTTCGCTGAGTACCATGCCGTTGGAACCTTGACTAGGGAGCATTTTCTCGATCTGGGGGAGTTCACCCCCAGGATGCTTTTAGATAATATGCTTGCTTCCAAAGAATACATAGTCTCTGTTTATCAAAAGGACGAAAAAGCGAAATATCCGATGTGGATCTGGAATCATCTGCCGCCCAGTGCGGCCAGCGTAATCCATCCCCACGTTCAAATTCTTGTAGATAGAGCGCCGGCACCGCAATTAAGGAAGCTTTTGCAAAAAAGCGAGGAATATTTCGCTAGGCACGGTAGGAACTACTGGCAGGACTTGATCAGGCAAGAAAAGGGGCTTGGCGAAAGGTATATCGGCGAGAACGATTCTCTAGCGGTTATCGCAAGCTATGCCCCCAGGGGGAATAGAGAGGTTCAATTCATATTCAAAGGGTTGACCAATTTGGCAGATTTGGAGGAGAAGCAAGCGGAGGATTTCGCCTTTTCCATCATAAAGATACTTCGTTGCTATAAAGAGATGGGGGTGAACTCCTTCAACCTAATCACCTATTCTGCGGCTGTGAAGGAGAACCCCGATTATTACTCCCTGAGCGCCAGGATAATTTCCAGGCCGGTTTTGCAGCCCTTTTATACCAACGACGCCGGTTTTATGGAAAGATTCTACGATGTGTGGGTCATTGAGACCCTGCCCGAGGATATCGCCAGGGAGATGAGGCCAGTTTTCTAAAGCGCCTCTAGACCTAGCTCCTTCAGCTTTTTGGCGGTAGGAGCGCCGCTCTTCCTATCCCAGCCCCTTTCCTCATAGTAATCATCCAAAATCCTCTCCATATCCTCCTCGGTTAGCATGGTGGTCTTATAGTAGTCCATAAGGCGATATTCCTCCCCTTCGCCTTTGAGGGGCGTGAACCATACCTTCGGGGCCCTATCATCCTCTCGGCTGAACCCGGCTCTAATATTGAGCACCTTCGATAGGTTCCAGGCCCGCTCTGCCGCCTTCAAGAGGTCGCTTGGGCTTATCTCGATCCCGGTAACCGCTGAATAGAGCTCGGCGACCGTTTTTGCATCGTAGAACCTATTGATATAGAGTCGATGGCACCGACCCAGGCAATACCAATCCTCGGCATACCTGGTGAGCCGCCCGGGGTTGAAGGAGGTTGGGGTGAAGATGCGCTCCATTGCCTCAGCGGGAACCCCCACCTTCTCCGCCTCTCTCACCCATTGCTCTACAGGTCTTCCTGGGTTATAGGAGGGGGCGCCAAGGGTCCCGGCAATGCTGGCGCAGCCCCCGCTGCGTGCTGGATTCACCATTTCCGCCACTTGGGACGTGCCGACACCTGTTAGCCTGGGTTCCCCAAAAAGATAGTGGCCCTTGATATGGACTGCTTGCTCCTCCGCTCCTTTCCCAACCCTGTTAGCAGCGCCCACGATACCCTCAGCGAGCACATCGCCAAAGCCCTCCCTCAACGCTGCCATCTCAAGCAGCTTGATAGTGGTTTCAAAATCATCTTTCAGCTCTAGGCCGCCGCTATCCTCCTTGGTGATGACCCCCTCTTGGTAAAGATAGACCATGAGGTCTCTTACCGCGGCGAAGCAGAAGCGGCAAATCCCGTATCTATTGGCTGTATCCAGGAATTTGATGGAGCGGCTATATTCCTCTAGGGCACTCTCGCCACCGTAATCCTCCTCTAATCCGTAATGGGTCATGTAGGTTACCATGCCGGCGTAGGGGCCTTCTTTAAGCCTGTTGAGCTCTTTGTCAGCGGTGGGGCAGCTGGCGCAGGCGAGGGGTTTCCTCGCCCCATAGTGTATTTCCTTCACATCCTTTCCTGGGTCAAAGCTAACCTCGCTCCAGTTCTGGGAGATTCTTGTTTTGAGCTCTTCCCAGCTTGCGGTCATGCCGAAGAAGCCACCATCGATCAATGTGTCACGCAGGCGATAATTCATGATGCGCTCCAGCAAGCTATCCACCACCCTCTGGAGCCTGAGGCGGTGGGCAACCCTTATCCCCCTGGTCCCCTGAAGGGCCACAATGGCTTTGAGGTTCTTCGAGCCCATCACTGCGGGAAGACCCCCGCTGCCCAGAGTGCCCCCCTTATCGATGGATGTTACCGAGATCTTAACCAGGTTCTCCCCTGCCTGACCTATGGGGATCACGCTGCAAGGCTCATAGCGATTTCGCAGCTCATCCACTGTTTCAAAGATATCCTTGCCCCAAAGATGCTGGCCATCACATAGTGCCACATCGTCATCTAGAATCTTGAGGTACACTGGTTTTTCGGCTCGCCCGCTGATGACCAAATGGTCGTATCCCGATAATTTGAGCATGAGGGCGAAGTTTCCTCCCCCGCAGGCGGTGGTGTAGGCCCCGTTGAGGGGGAATCTGCTGGTTACCAACAGCTCGGCGGACCCAGGAACTATTGTGCCTGAAAAGGGGCCGCTGCCGATGATAATGCAATTTTCAGGGGAAAGGGGATCGACATCGGGAGGGATGAGGTCATAGGCCAGCTTGTTGTTGATTCCCCAACCGCCAATAAAGGTTCTCGCCAGCTCGGGGTCAAGGGGCTCTTTCCTTATCCCAGCACTGGTTAGGTCGACGTATAGGATTTTGCCAGCATATCCCGGGAGTCCCATTTTATGTCCCCTTTTCTTCTAGCTCAGGATAAGCCCTTTATCGTCTGAAAGTACTTCCCCTCGGTCCTTATCGCGGGGGCGATCACCATCTCGATGCGCTGCATCTCTTTGATGGTGAGGGCGCCACACATGCCCATCGCAGTGCGCAGCGCCCCGATGAGGTTTTCCGTCCCGCCGGTGGCCGAGGTAGGTCCGAAGAGGATCTGCTCTAATGTGCTGCGGGTGCCCACCTTAATCCGAGTCCCCCTTGGCAATGCCGGGTGAGGATTAGCCATGCCCCAGTGGCTGCCTCGCCCCGGAGCCTCCTTGGCTTGAGCAAAAATGGAACCTAGCATTACAGCATCGGCACCGGAGGCGAAGGCCTTACAAAGGTCTCCGCCGGTTCGAATGCCACCATCGGTGATTATCGCCACATACCTTCCTGTCTCTCGGAGATATTGCTCTCGAGCAGCGGCGCAATCCATGGTCGCCGTCACCTGAGGAACACCGACCCCTAAAACCTCCCTTGTGGTACATGCTGCCCCGGGGCCCACGCCAACGAGAACCCCTGAAATGCCTGTTCTCATCAGATTTAGAGCGGCGCTGTAGCTTACACAGTTGCCCACAATAATTGGGGCGGGCATTACCTGGCAAAGCTCGGAGAAGATGAGCCCGTGATAGCTTTTCGATACGTGGTGGGCGGTGGTCACTGTGGACTGCACCACAAGGATATCGATCCCTGCTTCCACGGTGATGGGGGTGAATCGCTTGGTGTTTTGGGGGGTAACCGAAACGGCGCAGACAGCCCCATTGCTCTTAATCTCCCTTATTCGGTCGCCAATGAGATTCTCCTTAATCGGCGCAGAGTAGACCTTTTGCAGCAGCGGTGTAATCTCATCGTCGGAGGCTTTGGCGATCTCGGCTAAAACCTCATCGGCATCCTGGTAGCGGGCCTGCACCCCTTCAAGATTGAGCACAGCAAGCCCCCCCAGCCTGCTCAGCAAAACAGCAAAATGGGGGTCGACCACGGCATCCATGGCGGAGGCGAGGATGGGGATGGGGAAGGTGAAGTTTCCCAGGGTAAAATCGATATTTACCTGTTCTGGGTTGATGGTAGTATCTCCTGGGACAAGCGCTACCTCGTCAAAACTGTAGCACCGCCTCATCTCTTTGAACTGCGGGGCAGCCATGATCTATCCCTCCTCGTCCAAGTCTCTGATTGTAAGAGAAACTATATCAGAGGGGGAGGCCCAGAGTCAATGGTGGCCAAGGTTGAAAAAGTGGACGAAGGAGGGGTCGATATTATATAATGGTTTGCCCCGGAGGATTGATGCCTACCCTTTATATCGTAGCCACCCCCATAGGCAACCTGGAGGACATCTCCTTGCGCGCCCTGCGCATCCTTAATGAGGTGGCGCTGATTGCCGCCGAGGATACCAGAAAGACAAGGCGCCTCCTTGCTACCTATGGCATAAAAAAACCGCTCACCAGTTATCACGAGCACAACAAAAAAGCCAAGCTCTCCTACCTTTTGAGTCGTCTTGAGTCGGAGGATATAGCCCTGGTCTCCGAGGCGGGGATGCCAGGGATAAGCGATCCCGGCTATGAGCTGGTGGTGGCTGCCAGCGAGCGGGGCATCCCCATTGTTCCCATCCCTGGAGCCTCCGTATTGGTCACCGCCCTCGCCGTCTCCGCACTTCCCACCAACGAGTTTGTCTATCTTGGCTTTCTTCCCCGCAGGAAAGGGCAGAGGAGGCATCTTTTGGAGCAGGTTGCTGAGGAAGAGAGAACAATCATTGCTTTCGAAGCGCCTCACCGTCTCATTGCTACCCTGGAGGATATTTTGGACGTCCTGGGGGATCGCAGGATCGCGGTATGCCGCGAGCTGACGAAGATTCATGAGGAGGTTTTTCGGGGGACGGTGAGCGCCGCCATTGCTCATTTTCGGGAGCCGAAGGGGGAATTCACCCTGGTTATTGAAGGGAAGTTGAAGGGGGGAAGGGCGCTCACCGTCCCCATTGAAGGGGAACTGCGCCGCTTATATGAAAAAGGGCTTTCCGCCAAGGAGGCGATCTCCCAGGTGGCAAAAGCGACGGGCGTGCCCAAGAAGGAACTCTACAAGGTCTGGCTGAAGCTGAGTTAGATTTTGTGTTTTGGCCACGAATTGTGATAGAATAAACTAGCTTTTTTGGGGAAGGATGGTTCAGCATGGGGGAGCGAATCTTTATCGGGGTCGCCTGGCCCTATGCCAATGGCTCTCTTCATATGGGTCATATCGCCGGTGCATATTTGCCTCCGGACATCTTTGCCCGCTACCATCGTCTCAAGGGCAATGAGGTGCTCATGGTCTCGGGCTCAGACCAGCATGGCACCCCGATAACGGTGCGCGCCGAGCAGGAGGGGAGGCCACCCCGGGAGATTGCGGCGAAATATCACGAGGAGTTCCTTGACTCATGGCGGAGGCTGGGCATCTCCTTCGACCTCTTCACCAGCACCGATACCCAAGACCATCACCAGCTCGCTCAGCATTTCTTCCTCACCCTTAAGGATAAGGGCTACATCTATAAGGACACTATGGCCCTGCTTTATTGCCCCAGTTGCAACCGATTCCTTCCCGACCGCTATGTGGAGGGGACCTGCCCCTACTGCCGTTTCGAAGGGGTGAGAGGAGCCCAATGTGATAACTGTGGCAAGCCGCTAAACTCGGTGGACCTTATCGATCCCTATTGTCGAATATGCTCCGCCCTTCCCGAGGTCAAGGAATCGGAACACTTCTTCCTCCGCCTCAGCGCCTTTAACGATCAGCTTCTCGCCTGGGTGAAGGAGCAGTCTCACTGGAGGCATAACGTCTTGAACTTTACCACCCACCTTCTCACCGAGGGGCTGAAGGACCGCGCCATTACCAGGGATATAGAGTGGGGGATCCCTGTTCCTGTGCCTGGCTTCGATAACAAGAGGATCTATGTCTGGTTTGAGGCGGTGATCGGCTATCTCTCGGCGAGTATGGAGTGGTCCAAGAACCGGGGCGATGAGGAGAAATGGCGTGATTTTTGGCAGGGGGATGTCAAGTCCTATTATTTCATAGGCAAGGACAATATCCCCTTCCACACCATAATCTGGCCGGCGATGCTCCTGGGCTATGGAGGGCTTAACCTCCCCTATGATGTGCCCGCCAACGAGTTCTTGACCCTCGAAGGGAGGCCTCTATCAACCAGTCGCAACTGGGCGGTCTGGCTGCCCGATTATCTGGAGCGCTATGACCCTGATCCTCTACGCTACTTCCTTTCTGCGAATATGCCCGAGGGCGGGGATACCGACTTCTCGTGGCGGGAGTTTGTTCGCCGCAACAACGATGAGCTGGTTGCCACCTATGGAAACCTGGTTCATCGGGTGCTCACCTTCACCTATCGCAGCTTCGATGGCTCCATCCCATCGCCCGCTGAGCTGGATGAGAAAAGCAAGGCCCTTCTTAAAAGGGCGGAGGATACCTTCGACGCCGTCGATAGGCTTCTCTATCAGTGTCATTTCAGAGAGGCGATGAGGAGTGTGATGTCCCTGGCGCAAGAGGCGAATCGCTACCTTGATGAGAAGGCCCCCTGGAAGAGGATCAAGGAGGACCGGGAGGGCTGTGCCACCAGCCTATATGTTGCCCTCTCCGCGATCTCTTGCCTCAAGACGCTTCTTTATCCCTTCCTCCCCTTCAGCTCCCAGAAATTGCATCGCCTTTTAGGGTTTGAGGGAAGGGTGGAGGATACAAGCTGGGCCATTGCTTTTCTTCCCCCGGGCCAAAAATTGGCTCCGCCTGAGCCCCTCTTCGTCAAACTGGATGAGAAAATAGCGGAAGAGGAAAGTGCCAAGCTGGGGGGTGGCTGATGCTAGTGGATTCTCATGCCCACATCGATGCGCCCCGCTTCGATAAGGATCGCGACCAGGTGCTGGCCAGGGCGAAGAAGGTCGGGGTGAGCGTTATCATCAATGCGGGCTTTGACCTTGGATCGAGCGGGGCTTCGATAAAGCTTGCCCAGAGGTACGCCGAGGTTTTTGTTGCCCTTGGCTTTCACCCCCATAACGCCGCTAAGATGAAGGATGGCGACCTTGAGAGATTGGCTGAGCTCGCCAAGGAGCCCAAGGTGGTCGCTATCGGGGAGATTGGGCTGGACTTCTATAGGAATCTATCGCCAAGGGAGGCTCAGATCAAAGCCTTCAAACGCCAACTGGAACTGGCACAGAGGCTCGGCCTACCGGTGATCATTCACTCCCGTAACGCCGAGGAAGAGGTGCTCAGCATCCTCACCGAGTGGGCGGGACGCCCTCAGAGCAAGCCCTTGGGCGTGCTCCATTGCTTTAGCGGCGATACGGAGCTTGGGGAAAGATATATTGAGATGGGGTTCCTCCTTTCCATCGCTGGTCCTGTTACCTATTCCTCCTCTCATGCCCTTGAGATTGCCCATGACCTTCCTTTGGATAAGCTTCTCATCGAGACCGATTGCCCTTTTCTTACCCCCGTTCCTTATCGCGGTAAGAGGAACGAGCCAGCGTATTTGCCTTTGGTAGCGGAAAGGATTGGTCAAATCAGGGGGATGTCAAGCGACCTGGTGGCTGAGGGCACTACCCAAAATGCGATTAATCTTTTTCGGTTGCCCCTTCAGGCTTTTTGAGAAAGGAGCACTTTGCTTATCTCTTCTATCTACGAACCGGTGCAACAAGGCATGGCTGAGATGGAGGAGCGCCTTAAAGCGGCGGGCAAGGTTGATCTGCCCTGGATGGCGGAGCCACTAAGATATGTTCTGGAGGGTGGGGGCAAGCGCCTCCGCCCCGCGTTGACCCTTCTCGCAGGAAGGTTTTACCACTACAACCCTGAGCAATTGATTCCTATGGCCACGGCCATCGAGCTCTTCCACACCGCTACCCTCGTCCACGACGATGCTGTGGACAAATCCTTGGTGCGCCGGGGCAGGCCCACAGTTAATAGCCTTTGGGGGGAAGGGATTGCCGTTCTTCTGGGGGACTATCTCTTTGCCAACTCGTCGGAGCTCATTTGCAGCACCGGCAACCTCAGGGTGGTGAGGCTTTTCGCCCAAATGCTGATGAATATATCCAGTGGTCAGTTGAGGCAGTTTATGAGCGCCTATGACTGGCGGCAGGATCGTGAGGACTATTATCAGCAGATCAGTAGCAAGACCGCCTCCCTCTTCTCCACAGCTACCGAAGCGGGGGCGATTTTGAGCGAGGCCCCTGAGGAGGGGGTTGAGGCTCTTGGAACCTATGGGCATGGATTGGGAATGGCCTTCCAAATTGTTGACGATATCCTTGACTTCATTGGTGAAGAGGAGGAGATGGGAAAGCCTGTGGGAAGCGACCTCCTTCAGGGGACCCTCACCTTGCCGGCAATCCTTCTCATGGAGCAATACCCTGACGATGCCCTATTGAGGGAAATATTTGAAAAGAGGGGAGATCGGGCAGGGATGCAGCGGGTTATTGAGATGATTCGCAATTCCTCCATTGTGCAGGAGTGCTACAAGATCGCCGCCGACTTCTGCTCCCGGGCTTGCCATGCCCTGGAGGTGCTGCCGGAGAAGGACTGCCGAAGCTCGCTCCTCGATCTGGCGGACTACGTCATCGAGCGCCGCAGATGATGCCGAGCCCGTAACCAGCGCCCGAAGGCGCCGCCCAGTGCGCTTAGCCCCAGGGTAATGGCAGTGGAAATAAGAGTACTCAGTATATTCCAAGCGAAGAAGTAAGACTCGGAGATGGTTAGGATACAGATTATAAAAATTATATAAATGATAGTCATTAAGAGGCCTGCTAGTAGTCCGTGCAGTGCCCCCCTGAACCCGGCCATGGCCCCGGCGATCGCTCCGCCAACAAAAATGGAAAAGAACCATACGATTTGTGACACCGCTGCGAAGGCAACCGTGTTTGTGCCTGCAAGCGTAACTCCGACTAAAAATGAGAGCAGCATCCCCACACGTATACTAGCAACCCCGCCGCCCCCGATTGGCAGC
>SOJQ01000045.1 GCA_004376075.1 Dehalococcoidia bacterium
GTCACCATTGGCGGCGGCGCCCCCATCGTAGTGCAGTCGATGGCCAAGACAGACACTCGCAATGCCCAGGCAACCATCGACCAGATAAGGGAGCTTGAGGAATGCGGCTGCCAGCTAGTTCGGGTCGCAGTCCCCGACAGCGAGGCTGCCCAGGCCATCCCCGCTATAAAGCGGGGCATCGCCATCCCCCTCATCGCCGACATTCACTTCGACTATCGCCTCGCTCTTCTCGCCCTTAAGGCTGGTGTGGATGGGATCAGGCTAAACCCAGGCAATATCAATGACCCAGATCAGGTTGCCCAAATTGTTCGCGCCGCCAGGGAGCGGGAGGTCCCGATAAGAATTGGGGTCAACGCAGGAAGCCTTTTTCAAACTGGGCCTCGGCATCATAAAAAACAAGAGCCCAATATCGCAGACGAGATGGTAAGTGCAGCCCTAGAGCAGATCGAGCTTTTTGAAAGCCTCGATTTCGAGCTGATCAAGGTCTCGCTAAAAGCCTTCGATGTGCCGGATACCATCGAGGCCAATATTGCCATCGCCCAGAGGATGCCCTATCCCCTTCACCTTGGCATTACCGAGGCCGGCACCCCAAGAAGGGGAGCCATTCGCAGCGCCGTGGGCATCGGCACGCTCCTCTCCCAACGAATCGGCGACACGATTCGCGTCTCCCTAACCGGCAACCCCCGGGAGGAGGTCATCGCCGGCTACGAAATCCTGAAATCGCTCGATCTGGAAGAGCGCGGCCCGACCCTCATAAGCTGCCCCTCCTGTGGTCGAGCTGAGGTTGATATAATAGGATTAGCCAATGCCGTAGAGGAGCGCCTTTTGAAAATAGAGAAGCCGATCAAGGTGGCAGTCATGGGGTGCGTGGTGAACGGCCCTGGGGAGGCGCGTGACGCCGATGTGGGCATCGCCTGCGGCAAGGGGCGAGGGGTCATCTTTCGCAGGGGGGAGCAAGTGCGGACAGTGGAGGAGAAGGATTTTTTGAGCGCGCTGATGGCAGAGGTGGAGGGTATATGACGGAGGAAGAAAAGCCGCTCACCAGAGAAGATGTGCTCAAGCTCATAGAGGAAAACGGAGGCACAGCGGAAGGCCTTGACCTTCGGGACAGGAATCTCGAGGAGATAGACCTCTCTCATCGACCCGACAGCCTAGCGCTTGACCTTCACGGCATTATTTTGTATAGAGCCAACCTAAAAATGGCCGATCTAAGCGGCGCCGACCTACAACGAGCAGACCTCGCGCGCGCCAACCTGGAAAAAGCCTGGCTGGGTGGCGCCAATCTCCAAGGAGCCAAGCTCGATGGCGCTAACCTGCAAGGAGCCAAACTGACGGGCACCAACCTGCAAGGGGCGGAACTGACGGACGCCAACCTGCAAGAAGCCAACCTCCGGGAAGCTAAACTCAGCAGAGCAAGTTTATACGGGGCGAAAATCTCGCGAGATACAAAACTTGAGCAGTCAAATTGGGGATCAGGCTGTATCGTGGGAGAGGAAGCAATGGGAGACTTTAAACATGCGGCTCATGTGTATCGCATGCTTAAGCAGTGGTACACTGATGCCGGGATGTATGACATAGCAGGACGATTCTATTACCGCGAGGCGG
Source organism: Dehalococcoidia bacterium (assembly GCA_004376075.1). Taxonomy (GTDB): domain Bacteria; phylum Chloroflexota; class Dehalococcoidia; order E44-bin15; family E44-bin15; genus E44-bin26. Next base: position 1,606 of record SOJQ01000045.1, read on the forward strand.
AAGCGATACGCAAAGGACTGAGCTGGAGAGAGAAGCCCTGGCCAAAACTGTGGAACTGGGTTTTCCGATTGCTATGTGGATACGCAGAGAGACCGGAGAGGGTCGTTTTCTGGGCGGCGGTGGTGGTATTGAGTATGGCAGGCATTTACACAGCCAGCGCGCTATCATTTCCAAGCGCCCTTTATTACAGCGCTGCGTCCTTCACCGCATTGGGATATGGCCTTTGGGTTTCCGCTCCAGAGGGCTGGGTGAAGGCCTTGGGGACAGCAGAAGCCTTTATCGGCGTTTTCCTGATAGCATTGTTCTTGATAACCTTCGTTAGAAAGATGACAAGATAGTATAATAGGGGCGAAAAAATGCGACTATCAAAACTCTTCGGAAAGACGTTGCGCCAGACGCCGGCGGAGGCGGAGAATATCAGCCATCAACTGCTGCTCAAGGCGGGCATGATCCACCAAGTAGCGGCGGGGGTCTACAGCTATCTCCCCCTGGGCTGGCGGGCGCTAAGGAAGATCGAGAACATCATCCGCGAGGAGATGGACGCCATCGGCGGCCAGGAGCTGATGATGCCCGTGCTCCAGCCATTGGAGCTCTGGGAGAAGACGGAGCGCGACCTCGCCTTCGGCAAGAGCCTTTTCACCCTCAGCGACCGCCGCGATCGAAAGCTGGTGCTGGCCCCCACCCATGAGGAGGTGATCACCGAGCTCATTCGCCGCAACGTGCAGAGCTATCGAGACCTCCCTTTACTTTTGTATCAGATTCAGACCAAGTTCCGCGATGAGCCCCGGTCTCGCGGTGGCCTGATGCGAGTTCGCGAGTTCACCATGAAGGACCTCTATAGCTTCGATGTCGATGAGGAGGCGCTGGATATCAGCTACCAAAAGCTGATTGGGGCCTACAAGAGAATCTACGAACGATGCGGGCTTCCTTCGGTGGTGGTGGAAGCCGATAGCGGAGCCATCGGGGGCAAGGAGTCCCACGAATTCATGGTCATCGCCCCAAGCGGCGAGGACGAGGTCATCTATTGCTCAAGCTGCGACTACTCGGCAAATGCGGAGAGGGCTGAGAGCATTAAATGGCCTGGTGACGAGGAAGAGCAGCTTCCCATCGAAGAGGTGGCAACACCAGGGGTGAAGACCATTGAAGAGCTGGCAAATTTCCTCGGCATCCCCAAGAGCAAGACCCTCAAGGCAGTGTTCTATGCCGCCGATGGCGAGCTGGTTTTTGTCGCTATCAGGGGCGACCTTGAGGTGAACGAGGTGAAGCTGAAGAACGCCCTAAAATGTCACGACCTTCGCCTTGCCAGCGACGAGGAGGTAAAGGAGGCAGGCTTGGTGGCAGGATCAGCCTCCCCACTGGGCATCATCGGGATTAAGAGGCTTGCCGACCCCTCGATAACCCCGGGGGTGAACTTCGTCGCCGGAGCGAATAAGCCGGATACCCACCTCAAAAACGTCAACTGCCCCCGAGATTTCGCTGTCGATCTCATGGTGGATATAGCCATCGCCCAGGCAGGCGAGGGATGCCCCAGGTGCGGCAGCAAGCTACTCTCGACGCGAGGCATCGAGGTGGGGCATGTCTTCAAACTGGGCACCTTCTTCAGCGAGAGGCTAGATGCTACCTTCATCGACCGCGATGGCGTGGAGCGCCCCATCTTTATGGGATGCTATGGCATCGGCATCGGGCGCCTTCTCGCTGCCGCTATCGAGCAGAACCACGATGAAAAGGGAATCATCTGGCCCCTTCCCATCGCCCCCTATCAGGTACACCTCTGCCCTCTATCGATGGATAACCCAGAGGTAGCCTCCGCCGCGGAGAGGCTCTATCTCGATCTTGAGCAAGAGGGCCTGGAGGTGCTTTTCGACGACCGCATTGAATCGCCCGGGGTAAAGCTTAACGACGCCGATCTCCTGGGAATGCCCCTGAGACTCATCCTCAGCCCAAGAACCATTAAATCTCAAAGCGTGGAGTTGAAGCGGCGAGGGGAGAAAGAGGCAGAGATTATCCCTCTTGAAGGGGTGGCAAAGAGGCTAAAGGCCTTTTTCGCCCTGTAACAATCCCCCCAAAGGGTTGCATCATCGCCTTAATTGTGCTATACTATAGCCACTCTATAACTAGACTCTGACTAGACTGTGACAAGGTAGAAGCTAGCTAGAAGTAAACTACTGATTAAGTGGGTGTTTTCCCCACTTTTTTATTGTATTGGAGATAGGAGGAGGTGCTGGCTAAGATGAAGAGCGAATTTATGCTCGCGATCACCCAGCTTGCTGCCGAGAAGAACCTACCCCGGGAGGTGGTTCTTGAAGCGGTGGAGGCTGGTTTAGTCTCCGCCTTCAGGAAGAATAACTTTGCGGCAAACCAGAATATCTCGGTGAGGATCAATCCTAACACTGGGGAGGTAACTGTCTTCGCTGAGAAGACAGTGGTGGAAACGGTAACCGACCCCCGCCGCGAGCTGTCACTGGATGAGGCGAAAAGAATTAAAAAGGGCATCAAGCTCGGTGAAGCCATCGAGGTTGAAGCCACCCCCAAAGATGCCGGGCGAATTGCCGCTCAGACAGCGAAGCAGGTGGTGCTGCAACGCCTCCGCGAGGCGGAGCGGGAGCTTGTCTTCGAAGAGTTCTCCGGCTTGGAAAGCGAGATCGTTACCGGCATCGTGCAGCGAATAGAGCCGAGACAGCTCATCCTCGACCTGGGAAAGACTGAAGGCATCCTCGCCAACCCCGAGCAGGTGCGAACCGAGCACTATCGGGTGGGGCAAAGGCTCAAGGTATACCTTATGGAGGTGCACCGCACCAACAGGGGGCCCCAGGTTTTGGTATCGCGGACCCATCGAAACCTGCTGCGCCGCCTCCTTGAGCTGGAGGTTCCAGAGATCCACAGCGGCGCTGTAGAACTGAAGTCCATTGCCCGCGAAGCCGGTTATCGGAGCAAGATCGCTGTCGTCGCCCGGCAACCAGGTGTCGATCCCGTCGGCTCCTGCGTTGGGCTGCGCGGCATCAGAATCCAAAACATCGTCAACGAACTAAACGGGGAAAAGATCGATATTATGGAGTGGCATCCCGACCCAGCGACCTTCATTGCCAATGCCTTAAGCCCTGCTCAGGTCGTGAGCGTGGAGGTTGATGGAGAGGAGAAGACGGCAACGGTGGTGGTGCCCGATCGCCAATTGTCCCTCGCCATAGGCAAGGAAGGGCAGAATGCCAGGCTCGCCGCCAAGCTCACCGGATGGCGAATCGACATCAAGAGCGTTTCCGCCGCCGAGGCGGAAAAGGCTGCGCTAGCGGAACAGGCCCTTGTTGAAATAGCAGTAGAGGAAGCCATAACTGAAGAACCATTACTGGTAGAACTGGCAGAGCCGGTTACCCAAGCTGCTGGGGTAGAGGAATACCTTGAATTGCTAGCTCCCGGGGGAGAAGAGGAGGGCCTTCCTATAGAGGAAGTGACCCCCATTGAAGAGGCATTGGTTGAGATAGTAGAGCCAGCCCCTCAGCTTCGCTTTGTCGAGGACATCTTCCCAGCTAGGGTAGCTAGGGTAGCTAAGCCAGATAAAAAGGCGAAGAAGGGCAAGGGGAAGAAAGAGGAGGTTAAAGAAGAGACGGCCAGGCCAAAGAAGGTTCGCCAAACCCAAAGAGCTTATGCCAAGGATGAATACGACGAGCTCGAGGAAATGCTGAACTAAATTTTTCGCTTGGGAGAAAGATGAGTACCACATCGCAGAGAAAGAAGAAATCACGACCGAAACATATCCCGCAGCGCACCTGCATCGGCTGCCGCGAGACAAGGCCGAAGCGGGAACTTGTGCGCATAGTTCGCAACACAAGCGGTGCTGTAGAGGTCGACCCTACAGGGAAGAAATCGGGGCGAGGTGCGTATTTATGTAAAGCAAAGGGCTGCTGGGAGGCAGCACTGAAAAAGGAGCGCCTGGACCGCGCCCTAAGGATGAAGATCGCCCAGGAAAACCGAAAGGAGCTTGCCCAGTATGTGGAGATGCTTCCCTAGTCTGAGGGGAACCTAAATGAGCGCAAAAAGGCAGCGAATTGATGAAAGGTATCGAGAACCTCAGGATATAGGTGCCCCTGAGTCCCCGCCCATCAAATCGGAGGGGGATCGTCGCATCACCGTTCCTCCCTCCCTCACCGTGAAGCAATTTGCTGATTTGGTCGGGGTCAGCGCTGTGGAAGTGATCAAGCAATTGATGAGAAACGGCATCATGGCAAGCATTAATCAGGTCATCGACTACGAGACCGCAGCAATTGTTGCTTCCGATTTTGGCTATGAGGCGCTCGAGGAGCAACCTCAAGCCCCGGCCCAAAAACGCAAGAGGTATCAGAGGTTTCAGGAGGACGATACCACAGTACAAAAACCTCGCCCCGCCGTGGTTACCATCATGGGGCATGTCGATCACGGGAAAACCAGCCTCCTGGATGCCATCCGTGAGACAAAGGTAACCGCCACCGAGGTCGGCGAGATCACCCAGCACATAGGCGCCTACCAGGTGGAGATTCGGGAGCAAAAGATTACCTTCCTCGATACCCCAGGTCATGAAGCCTTTACCGCGATGCGGGCCAGGGGGGCTCAGGTAACCGATATTGCCATACTGGTGGTCGCCGCAGACGATGGGGTGATGCCCCAAACCTTGGAGGCCATAGACCACGCTCGCGCCGCCGATGTGCCCATTGTGGTCTCCATTAACAAGATAGATAAGCCAGAGGCCAATATACAGCGAGTGAAGCAACAGCTTGCTGAGCGGGGGCTGCTTATCGAAGAATGGGGTGGCGATGTGGTATGTGTCCCCGTATCCGCTAAAAAGAAGGAGGGCATCTCCGATCTCCTGGAGAACCTGCTCATCGTTGCCGAGCTTGAGGACCTCAAAGCAAACCCGGAGCGGCGTGCTGTGGGCGTGGTCATTGAAGCGAAACTGGATAAGACAAAGGGCCCCCTTGCCACCGTGTTAGTGCAGACGGGTACCCTAAAGGTGGGGGATTCCTTCCTTGTCGGCGACACCTGGGGCAAGGTGAAGGCAATGTTCAATGACAAGGGTAAGCGCCTGAAGAGGGCGGAGCCAGCGACGCCTGTAGAGGTCCTCGGTTTGAATAGCGTTCCCCAAGCTGGTGATACCCTGACCGTGACCGCTAATGAAAGGGAGGCCCACACTCTGGCACAAAGGCGGCAAGAGGAGAAAAGGCTTGCCTCCCTGAAGCCAACAACACCGCTTAGCCTGAGCGAACTCTTCTCCCAGATTCGTGACGGCCGGGTGAAGGAGCTCAATATCATACTGAAGACCGATGTTCAGGGAAGCATCGAGCCGATAAAGACCTCCCTGGAGCGCCTAAACATAGATGAGGTCAAGGTAAACATCCTGCACTCCGGCAGCGGGAGCATCACCGAGAGGGATGTGCTCCTCGCCCTGGCCTCCAAAGGGATCGTCCTTGGCTTCAACACCAGCCCTGAGCCTGGGGCAAGGCAGCTTGCCGATTCCGAGGGGGTGGACATCCGCTGCTACCAGGTAATCTACAACCTGGTGGACGATGTGGAAAGGGCAATGAAGGGGATGCTTGAGCCAACCTATGTCGAGGTTGTCGAAGGACACACCGAGGTGCGGGCCATCTTCGTCATCAGAGGGCGGGGAAAGGTAGCCGGGGTATACGTCACCGATGGCAAGGTAACCCGTGGCGCCCTGACCAGAATAATAAGAAACGGCGAGGCCATCTTTGAATCCACCATCTCCAGCCTAAGGCGGTTTAAGGATGACGTCAGAGAGGTAGCTACCGGATTTGAGTGCGGCGTGGGCATTGAGGGCTATAGCGATTTCCAGGTCGGCGACATCATCGAGTTCTATAGAAAGGAAAAGGCTTAGGGATGACGAGGCGCATCGAGAGGCTCAATGAGCTCATTCGAGAGGAGATCAGCGAACTGCTTCACCGCCAGGTTAAAGACCCAAGGCTTGGCGGCTTCCTCACCGTGACCAGGGTAACCGTCTCCCCAGACCTGAGACATGCCAAGGTTTTTGTAAGCATCATGGGCACGGAGGGGGAGAAGAAGGAGGCAGTGGAGGGTTTAGCCTCTGCCTCGAGCTTCTTCCAGAGAAAGCTTAGGGAGCGCCTTTCATTACGCCGCGTTCCCCAGTTGAGCTTCCATAAGGACGATTCCATCGAGCGTGGGGCTCACGTCCTCCATTTGATAAGAGAGGTCGCCGCTAACGAGGTTGCTGAAGAGACCGAGTGAAGTTGAGCGTTGACGGAATCCTTAATATCGATAAGCCCGCTGGTAAAACCTCCCTGGAGATCGTTAATCTGGTGAGGCGGCTCAGCGGGCAGAGGCGTGTGGGGCATGCCGGCACCCTCGACCCAGGGGCAACAGGGGTCTTACCCCTTTGCCTGGGGCAAGCAACCAGGATCATCCCCTTCCTCTTGGATGCCCCTAAAACCTATCAGGCCGAGATTGAGCTCGGCATTTCCACCGATACCTACGATGCCGATGGGCATGTGACCCAACGGGTTGACCCCTCCTTTGTCACCAAGGAGCAGGTGGAGGGGGTGCTCCCCTCCTTCCGTGGCTCCATCCTTCAGAAGCCCCCTATGTATAGTGCAGTAAAGCATCAAGGGAGACGCCTCTATGATCTGGCTCGCGCTGGCATCGAGGTGGAAAGAAAATCGAGAACGGCCGAGATCTTTCGATTGGAGATCATAAATTGGCATCCTCCCCTGTTCACTATCGAGGTGGAGTGCGGAAAGGGCACTTACATTCGCTCCGTGGTTCACGATCTGGGTCAATCCCTGGGTTGCGGCTCATACCTAAGAAAATTGGTTCGTCTAAGGAGCGGACTTTTCAATATTGACGATAGCATCACCCTTTCCCAGCTTGAGGATTCCTTTGGCCACGGATACTGGCAGGATCTCCTTTACCCTATGGACGTGGTTTTGGAGCATTGGATTGCCGCCATCGTGGGCAAAGAGAAGGAGCAAGCCATCAGAAATGGTCGCGCCCTGGCTCTAGGCGAGGAAGAAGGCAGGGATAGAGCCCACTGCCGCGCCTACTCTCTTGACGGACGCTTCCTAGCTGTGCTACGCTTCCTTCCAGAAAAGGGCCTCTGGCAGCCGGAGAAAGTCTTCTCTGGTGACCAAAACCGCTCCAAAATACTTGACATCTTAGCCAGATAGCGATTATAGTTCAACAGGCTTGAAAGGAGGTGATAGAGATGCCGGAAGCCTATTGCTTCAAATGTAGGGCGAAAAGGGAGATAAAGAATCCCGTAAAGATCACCCTAAAGAACAAGAGGCCAGCGACCAAAGGGGTTTGCCCTGTGTGCGGGACAAAGGTGTACCGAATTGGTAAGGCCTAACCCTGTTTCGCTAGCCGAGTCGCGGCAGGGGCGAGGTTTGTCCCTATTTTGGCAACCTCTCCAATAAGGCGCGAGGGTTGATTGTTAGAATTTCATTGATCTCTTCTTCGTCCAATCCAGCCCCTCGAGCGATGTTATGGGCTAAATCGGGGGAGAGTAGTTCTGTTTCGTCGTGGGCATCGGAGTTAAGGAGGAGCTTGGCTCCGGCAAGCTGTGCCAGTCGAGAGATGTGCCCATTGGTCAATGAATGACCCTTTCTTGAGGTAATCTCCAGAAAGACACCGCTTGCTGCTGCCATTTTAGCCTCTTCAATGGTGATGAGTCCGGGATGTGCCAGAATGTCGACATGGGGGCACTGAAGTGCCGCTATATTGGTGCCGATCTCTACAGGTTCGGTGATCGATTGGCCATGAACGACGACTAACCATGCCCCCATCTCTTTGGCTCGCCTTGCTACTTCGCCGATCGCCCTGGGAGGAATATGGGTAAGCTCAACGCCGGGGATCGCCAGAATATCCCAGTGCGCTCTGGCCAGAGCGCAATCTTCAGCGATTTCCCTGATCATTCTATCGAGATAGCCAATGCCAACGTGATCGGTGAGCCCAATAGCTTTGTAGCCCTTTACCAGCGCTCGCCTCACTAATTCTATAGGTGACAGGGAGCCATCGCTGAGCGAGGTATGAGTGTGAAAATCATAGATCACAAATCGCCTCCTCGGTAAAGATTGACTATAGGATAAAGGAAGGGATGAATTTGAGCAAGATAAATGTGGCAATTATTGGCGTCGGCAATTGCGCTTCCTCACTGGTGCAAGGTGTCTACTACTACCACAACGTGGTGGAGGGAGAATCGGTCCCGGGGCTGATGCATGTCAACATCGGGGGCTATCACATAGGAGACATCAACTTCGTTGCCGCCTTCGATATCGACCGAAACAAGGTGGGTAAGGACATTGCTGAGGCCATCTATACCCCACCCAATAACACCATCAAGTTCTGCCAGGTTCCCCAGACAGGGGTGGTGGTGGAGCGGGGCATGACCCACGATGGGCTCGGTAAGTACCTCTCCCGAGTTATTACCAAAGCCCCTGGCTCCACAGCAAACATCGTTAGCATCCTTAAAGAAACAGAAACCGATATCGTTGTCAACTTCCTCCCTGTAGGCAGTGAAGAGGCAACTAAATGGTATATAGAGCAGGTTCTCACCGCTGGTTGCAGCTTTATTAACTGCATCCCGGTTTTCATCGCCAGGGAAAAGTACTGGCAGAATAGGTTTGCCGAGAGGGGGTTGCCCATAATTGGCGACGATATAAAGTCACAGGTTGGTGCCACCATCACCCACCGCGTGCTTACCAGCCTCTTCAGAGACCGCGGTGTAAAGCTGGAGCGAACCTACCAGCTAAACTTTGGCGGCAATATGGACTTTTATAATATGCTGGAGCGGGAGAGGTTGGAATCAAAGAGGATATCGAAAACCGAGGCGGTAACCTCACAGCTAGATTATAAGATCGAACCGGATAATATCCATGTCGGGCCCAGCGACTACATTCCCTGGCTTGCTGACCGCAAGTTTTGTCACCTTCGCATGGAGGGGCGCACCTTCGGCGACGTCCCCCTCAATATCGAGGTAAAGCTTGAGGTATGGGATAGTCCCAACTCAGCGGGGGTAGTGGTGGACGCCATTAGGTGTTGCAAGCTGGCTATGGACCGCGGCATTAGCGGAGCCCTTATCGCCCCCTCCGCCTATTTTATGAAGTCGCCCCCTGTTCAATATAAAGACGATGAAGCCAAAAGAATGGTTGAGGAGTTTATCGCTGGGAGTGAACAGTGATCCTCTACTTCCTGGGCAGAATTGCTAGCTTTGTCTTTGGGAAACTCCCTCCCAGGCAGGGCTACGCTCTAGCCTGTGTTCTGGGCCATATTGTCTATCTTACCTGGCCCCGGGGACGGACCTACCTCAGGGAGAACATGGGCTATGTCCTCGGCAATGGTGCCAGCCAGAAACAGATAGATAGGCTGGCAAAAGGGTCGTTGCGCAACTACTTTAGGTACCTTGCTGATTTCGTCTGCCTGCCCGCTGTGAAGCCAGAGGACATAAAGAAAAGGGTGATCTTTCAAGGCTGGGATAACCTTGAGGGGGCGCTAGGAGAGGGAAAGGGGGCGATCCTCGTCAGCTTGCACCAGGGAAATTGGGACCTGAGTGGTGCCGCAATCGCCCTGCGTAACTACCCCCTGAATGTCGTCGCCGAGAGCTTCCCCTCGGCGAAGCTCAATGAGTTTGTGCAAAGGCGACGCCGGGAGAAGGGGATGAAGGTTATCCCCATGGAACATGGGGTGGGGAGGATGGTGCAAGCGCTGCGCCGCAACGAGCTCCTCGCCCTATTGATTGACATTCCCGGTGCGGACAAGGGTGTAGCGGTGAATTTCTTTGACGCCATCACCCAAGTGCCCAGGGGAGCGGCAACCCTGGCGCTGAAGACCGATGCCAAGGTAATCCCCACCAGCTTAGTGCGTCTCCCCGATAATACCTTCGTCGCCTTCATCGGTCAATACATTCCCTTCCAACCCAGCGGAGACCTTAAGAAAGACATTCAGGCACTGACCCAAAGCATCATGAGTTCTTTGGAGAAATTTGTCAGGCAGTATCCCGATCAATGGTATATGTTTCGCCGCATGTGGCTCAAAGAGGCTAGGGATAGTGGCTAAGGGTGAAGCGATGCCTCTGAGGAGGGGATCAACGGAAGAGGAATTCGGGGTCGCAGATATACATATCCATAGCAGCGTGGGTGATGGCATGGCGGAGGTGTTGAGGATCCTGGAATTCGTGGAGGAGAAGACAAGCCTCGACGTCATTGCCATTACCGACCACGATGAGATCGTGGGCAGCTACCAGGCAAGGGAGCTTGCTGCCCAGCTCGGCTATCACTTCGATGTGGTGACCGGCATCGAGGTGACCACGTTGGAGGGACACCTCCTTGCCCTCTACGTGGAAAGCCCGGTTCCTAGCCGGCAACCCCTGGAGCAGACCATCGAGGCCGTCCACGCCCAAGGTGGCCTCTGTATTGTGCCCCATCCGATGAGCTGGCTGACAAACAGTGTTAATCAGCAGAGCTTGGAGAGAATCGTCGCCAATAGTGAGCAGGGCCTCTACCTTGATGGCATCGAGACAATTAACTCCACGCTTGTTGGGCGCATCTCCAATCAAAGGGCAAAAAGGTTTAATCAGAGATACGGTCTTGCCGAAACAGGGGGCAGCGACAGCCACTTCCTGACCACAGTGGGCAGTGCTTTCACCCTGTTTCCCGGTCGAGGTGCTGAGGAACTGAGGCGAAGCCTTTTAGAGAGAACGACCCAGGCCCGCAATGGCATTCGGGTGAGGATTGGTGACATAGGATTTGTGCAGATCATCAGGCAGCAGATTAGGAGCAGAAATTTCTTCATTCGTTGTATTCTGAAAAACCCTTTCCGAAGGCAGTCCCCATGAAGATCGCCCTCGTTTCCCCCTATGACTACGCCTACCCCGGTGGGGTTGTTTCTCATATTTCCCATCTCTATGAGCAGCTCACCAGGATGGGGCATAGTGTTAAGATCATCGCCCCCTGCTCCACCAGAAAGGGGGTAACCCTCAGCGAGGATGTCATCACTTTAGGTAGACCCGTCCCCATACCATCCGGGGGTTCCATCGCTCGGGCTACCCTATCGCCGGCATTGTCTTCCCCGGTGAGGGCCATCTTAGAACGAGAGAATTTTGACATCATCCATCTCCACGAGCCATTAGGCTCCACCCTACCCCTGACCACGCTTCGGGTATCACAGTCAGTTAATGTAGGCACCTTTCACGCCTTTCACGGCGAGCCAAGGGGATACCGAATAATGAGACCCTTTGTCATGAGGTGGTTTAAGAAGCTCGATGGCAGGATCGCCGTATCCAAACCAGCGATGGAGTTCATAAGCAAATGTTTCCCAGGCCGCTACGATATAATCCCCAACGGCATCGACCTGGAGCACTTCTCCGCCGATGTCCCTCCTATTGAGAGCTTCTGTGATGGTAAGTTGAACATCCTCTTCGTTGGTCGCATGGAAAAACGTAAAGGGCTAAGATACTTGCTGGCCGCCTATAAGCAAGTAAAGAAGGAGTTTCCAAACTCTCGGCTGATTGTGGTGGGACCTGGGGCGCGCCGGGAATACGAGAGGATGGTGAGAAGAGCGAAGCTAGAGGATGTGGTCTTCACCGGGTACGTATCCGATGAAGACCTCCCCAGATATTATAAGGCCGGTGACCTTTTCTGCGCCCCAGCTACTGGGGAGGAGAGCTTTGGCATTGTTTTGCTTGAGGCCATGGCCGCAGCAAAGCCCATCGTCGCTTCACATATTGAGGGCTATGCCAGCGTGATGAGCCACGGCATTGAGGGGCTGCTGGTGCCTCCCCGGGATGAGCAGGCTCTTGCCACCGCTCTTATTCACCTGCTCGGCGACAAATCCCTGCGCCAGGAGATGGGCGCTAGAGGAAGGTTCAACGTGGAGAAATACAGTTGGCAGAACATCGCCCGAAGGGTGATGGACCACTACAATAGCTTGCTCGATGGATCTTGACGATAACCCTTGAAAGGGCAACATGGACCTAATTACCCCTGGCGAAGGACTGCCGGGGGTTTGACGCATCTGGGGGAGAGAAATGTGGCGACCCTCTTATATTAGCGAGCAGGCACACCGCCTTACCGAGCCCGTGGCTCGGGTGATCGCCAAAACGGGGATCACACCCAACGCCCTAACCCTGTTGGGCTTCCTGCTGAATGTTGGCGTCGCTTGGGTACTTTCCACAGGTCACTTTCTTCTCGGCGGCTTTCTTGTGCTTATTGTTGGAGCCCTCGACCTCCTTGACGGGGCGCTGGCAAGGGTCACCGCAAGGGGCACCAGATTCGGCTCCCTCCTCGATTCCACTATGGATCGCTACTCTGAGGCAGTACTGCTTTTTGGGCTTTTATGGTTTTATGCCTGGCAGCAGCACACGCTGGAGGTAATGCTCCTCTTCGCCACCATAGTAGGCTCGATGCTTGTTAGCTATGTAAGGGCGAGGGCAGAGGGATTGGGGCTGGATTGCCATGTGGGGATAATGAGGAGAACAGTGAGAATTTGCATCCTCGCTCTTGGGCTCATCATAAACCAGGTTACCATCATCCTCTGGATCCTGGCGGTGCTCACCAACCTGACGGCAGCGCATCGCCTGTTCTATGTTTGGCGGCGGACGAGGAAGGGGTAGCCAGAGCCACCGGACAAGCCAGCCTGAGGGCCTCCCTATTGCCTGCGGCGCAGTGAGCGGAGCGTTAGATAGATAAACAGCGCCGCAAACACTAGGCCTACAATGAGGATAGTACCGAGTAATAAAGAGATACCCAAGACATCGCTAACCACAAGGGGCACCGTAGGGGTTGGCGTGGGCTGGGGCTCAAGCCCGAGGCTGACCCGCCATAGGGCATTGAGACCATCCATGTCGAAGCCATAAACCTGAAGGAGGGCATCATCGTAGCCGCTTCCCTCCTTAAAGACATCCAGCAGCTCTAATATCTTATCCCTACCATAGTTATCAAGAAGAAACTGCACCAAGCTGTAGCTTTGGGCATAAGAGAGCCTAGCCTCATCAGGATCGGTGGGGAAGCTACTGGAGAGGCTTCGCACCGAGAAAAGCTCGTCCTCGGAGATCGCCTCGTTGAGCTGGAACTGAAAGTCTGACCGCAACTCACCCTCAGCATAGCTCGCCAATCCTTCATCGAGCCATGTTGGCAGATCGCCGTAAGGGCCGAAGACTGCCTGATGAACTACCAGGTGAGCCAGTTCATGCGCTATCGTTCTTTTGCCCCAGGTTAGGTTATCGGGAGAGATTCCAATGGCGATGATCCCGTAGTCGGTGAAGGCCAAACCGCCGGTCCACTCGAAAGGATATACCAAGGCGCCGCGCAGTTCCTCAAAGCTGGCATAGATGTAGATCTTGGCTGGATGCTCCAGGGAGACCCCGGTATCGCTGGCTAGCCGCTGCAGCGCCTCATCGGCGGCATCGATGAGCTCCTCAGCAAAGGAGTAGGCGCCTTCATACCAATAAAGGGTCACCTGATCGCTGGTTTGGCTGCTCCAATCATAGCGGAGGTCATCGAATTTGACGGTGGCTGGTGATGTCTCAATTTTTTGCCCTGCGGCATCCTCAATTAGCCACCAGTACTCCACCTCCGCCCCGGGAGGAAGCCCCCCTGTCTCCAGCATGTTCCAAGTCCAGGTTGCATTCACCCTCAGACCTGGCGTGAAATCGGCATCGACTCGGCAGCTAATCGGGACCAAGCTCAGCCTCTCTACCCTGTATGCAAGATCGATGTCGGTGATCTCGCTGGAACTCTCCGCCTCCAGGTTGAAGGTGATACGGTAAGGAAAGTAAGGGTCAGCATCGCTGGATAAGACAGTGATCTCATCCTGGGCAACGCTGATGCCGGGAAAGGCAATAAGAAGAGCGAGAGCCACTATGAGTAGAAGGCAAAGCCTTTTCATCTTCGACCTTCACCAAGGGTGGACTTCAGGTATGCCTTGATAAGCTCGTCCAAATCCCCATCGAGCACCGCGCCGGGATCGCTGGTCTCATAGCCCGTGCGATGGTCCTTCACCATCTTATAGGGGTGAAGGACGTAGCTTCGGATCTGGTTACCCCACCCTGCGGCGACATGCTCCCCCTTGAGCTTTGCCTGCTCCTCCGCCTTCTTCGCCAGCTCAAGCTCAAGGAGGCGAGAGCGGAGGATCTTCAGCGCCGTCTCCCTATTCTGAAACTGGGAGCGCTCCTTCTGACAGATAGCAACAAGCCCCGTGGGGAGATGGGTTACCCGAACCGCGGTGCTGGTCTTCTGCATATGCTGACCCCCGGGTCCGCTGGCTCTAAAGAAATCGATCCTCAGGTCATCAGGCTCTATCCTTACCTCCACATCCCTCCCCACCTCGGGCATCACCTCCACCAGGGCGAAGGAGGTATGGCGAGCATGGGAGGCATCGAAGGGGGAAAGGCGAACCAGACGGTGCACCCCTCGCTCCGACTTCAGGTAACCGTAGGCATAGTCGCCAAGGACCTCGATGAGGACGCTCTTTATCCCCACCTCCTCCCCAGGGGAGACCTCGAGCACCCCTGCCTGATAGCCGCGGCGCTCCGCCCACCTGAGATACATCCTGAGGAGCATCTGGGCCCAGTCCTGGGCCTCGGTGCCTCCGGCGCCGGCGTGAATGGCGAGGATGGCGTTTCTTCCCTCATACTCGCCACTGAAAGCTAGCTCGAACTCCAGCTCATCGAGTCGGGAGGCAATCCTCTCCACCTCGAAGCGAATCTCCCCCTCTAAAGAGGGCTCCTTCTCCTCAATAGCCAGATCGACAAGCTCCGCCAGCTCACCAACCCTTCTCTCCAGGGCGCGCCACCTTTCCACCTCCCCCTTTAGCTCCGCCAGATGGCGCATAATGCCCTGCGCCCTCTCCTGCTCCTGCCAGAAATCGGGCGCAGATGACTCCTCCTCTAATTTGGCAATCTCCCTTTCCTTCTGGGCGATGTCAAAGACGCACCATGACGTGAGAGATGCGATCTCTTAGATCTTCAAGCCTTTTCTTATGCTCCTGCATTTTCGCTCCTTTAAAGGGGCAGCCTTCCCTGCTCCTCCGCTTTCACAAAAGTAGTCGGTTGTCCCGCCGCGGCGAGGTGGGCGAGGCGGGTGGGCTCGGGGAGGCGATAGCCTCGGCAGCAGG
>SOJQ01000001.1 GCA_004376075.1 Dehalococcoidia bacterium
AGGTAGCCTCTGCGGATCATCTCCGGCAACCCAGCGACGATGCCACCAAAGATTATTATAGAAATGCCGTTGCCGATGCCATATTCGGTGATCAGCCCCCCGAGCCAGACGAGGAACATGGTCCCTGCGGTCATCACTATCACCATGGCAGCGGTGGGCAAGAGTGCCTCCCCGGAGAGACCAACACTGCCAATAATGCCCTCCCTTTGCAGGATGATTAGCTGCCCATAACCCTGGAGGGCTGCTAAGGGAACGGTTAGCCAGTGAGTATACTGATTGATTTTAGCCCTCCCCGCCTCACCCTCCCTAGCTATTGCTTGAAGGCGAGGGATCACCGGCACCAGTAGCTGCATGATGATCACCGCGGTGATATAGGGGTAGACCCCCATGGCGGCGATGCTCATATTCCTCATCGCCCCACCGCTGAAGAGGTCAAGCATGCCTAGCAGTGGTCCAATGCCCTGCCCCTGCTCCAGAAGTCGGTGCAAGGCATCGATATCCACACCAGGTACAGGGATATGGGCAATGAAGCGGAAGGCCACCAAGAGACCCACAGTGAGAAGGATCCTCTTCCTCAGGTCAGCCTGACCAAAGGCGTCGATCATCGCCTGAACCAGCCTCGGCCTAGTCCCCGCTCGATGCAATCTCCTCTGCCCTCCCTCCTGCCAACTCGATCTTCCTCTTTGCCGCCTCGGAGAACCTGTTGGCCTTCACAACGAGCGGTTTTTGAACCTCACCATCGCCCAGGATCTTTATCGGCTTCTTCAGTGACTTGACCAGCCTTTCCTCCAACAACCGATGAGGGGTTACCTCGCTCTCAGGCTCAAAACGATTAAGCTGTTCTACCTTGACAATGGCGTATTCTATCCTGAAGATATTGGTGAACCCCCTCTTCTCGGGCAGACGCTTGATCAAGGGGTTTTGACCGCCCTCAAAGCCGGAGCGAACCTTGTATCCCGAGCGGGCCTTCTGCCCCTTGGTGCCCTTTCCTGCCGTCTTTCCATGACCACTGCCGAAGCCCCGCCCCAACCTTTTCCTCTTGCGCCTTGCCCCCGGAGGTGGCGCTAATTCATTCTTCCTCACTGCCCTCCTCCCCCCTGCCCAGGTGTTTTACCTTAAAAATCATGCCCCGAATCGATGGTGTGTCATCGTGCTCGATGGTCTGGTTCAAGCGACGAAACCCCAAGGCCCTGAGCGTCCTCCTCTGATCCCTGGAGTAGCCTATGCCACTCTTCGTCCAGATGATCCTAAGTTTAGTCACTGGATGCCCCCCCGGTGTCCCTCAACGGCTTCCCTTTTCGCTTCGCCACTTCCTCTTCGGGATCCCTCAACCGACTTAGCGCCAGTATCGTCGCCCTGACTACGTTCATCGGGTTGGAACTACCCAGGGACTTGGTGAGGATATCGGTGATGCCCACGGCCTGGAGAACAGCGCGCACCCCGCCACCGGCGATGATACCCGTTCCCGGAGATGCTGGCTTGAGGAGAACCCTGGCCGCTCCAAACTTGGTCACTATGGCATAGGGGATGGTGCCATCCTTCATGGGCACCCTTACCAGTTGCTTCCGCGCAATGGCACCCCCCTTCCGAATCGCCTCCGGTATCTCCTTGGCCTTCCCCAATCCAGCACCGACATGGCCATTACCATCGCCAACAACAACCAACGCGGTAAAGCTAAAGCGCCTCCCTCCCTTCACCACCTTGGCTACTCTGGTTATTTTAACCAGTTTCTCCGTTAGCGCCAATTCAGCGGTATCGATCTTCTCCATCTAAAAAAGCAAGCCTACCTCTCTAGCAGCCTCGGCCATGGCTTTCACTCGACCGTGATATTTGTATCCGCCGCGGTCAAAAACCACCCTGGTGATCCCCTTCTTCATCGCTCGCTCCGCCACCAGCGTGCCCACAAGCTTCGCCGCCTCCACCTTCCTCCTCCCATCCGCCTCGGACCTTATCCTCTGCTCCAGGGTCGATGCCGAAGCGATGGTATGACCAAGGTTATCATCGATCACCTGAGCATAGGTATGATTCAGGCTGCGAAAAACGCAGAGGCGAGGTCTTGCCGGGGTGCCCGAGACCCTCTTTCTCACCCGGGCATGCCTTCTCTTTCTCGCTGCTCTAGCATCCTTTGCCATTATCTCTTCCTTGCACCAACCTTCCCCGATTTGCCAGGCTTGAGGCGAACCCTCTCCCCAGCGTATCTTATCCCTTTCCCCTTATAGTGATCGGGGGGTTTCACCGCGCGAATCTTCGCCGCCACATCGCCCACCAACTCCTTATCGATCCCCTGAACGCTGATCCGGCTTGCCCCCACCAGCACAACCGATACCCCAGGAGGGGGAGCGATCTCCACAGGATGGGAGTAGCCCACCTGGAGCACCACCTTCTCACCAACCTTTTGCGCCCGATAGCCGACACCAACGATCTCCAGGTCCTTCTGAAAACCTTTGCTCACCCCCTCCACCATGTTGGCGAGGAGGCTCCTCGTTAACCCATGAAGGGAGCGGTGAAGGCGATTATCGCTAGGTCGAGAAACCGTTATATTGCCATTGTCCAGGGAGATGGAGATCGCCGGATTGAAGGAGCGGGAAAGCTCCCCCCTGGGACCCTTCACCGTCACCTCGCTTCCCTTGATCATCACCTCAACCCCCTGAGGCAAAGGGATAGGCTCTCTTCCTATTCGGGACATCTCTCCTTCCTTACCATATGTAGCAAAGAAGCTCGCCGCCAACCTTTTGGCGCCACGCCTGGTGACCGGTCATCACCCCTCTGGAAGTGGAGACGATGGCAATGCCAAGACCACCATAGACGCGGGGGATCTCCGCCCTCTGAACGTATATTCTAAGCCCCGGCTTGGAGACCCGCTTAAGCCCGGTGAGCACAGGCTCCTTCTTTTCCGTATATTTTAGGTATATCTTAATTGCCCTCTGTGGTTTGCCCTTCAAGACCTCGTAATCGCTGATAAAGCCCTCTTCCTTGAGGATCTTGGCGATGGAGAGCTTCATCCTTGAGGCAGGCACCAGTACAAAGTCGTGCCTGGCAAGGATAGCATTCCTTATTCTAGTCAGCAGATCGGCAATGGGGTCGGTGACCATTTTTTCGTCCTTTTCGGTTGTCTCTGCTAAGAGAACCTTATTATCTGAATTACATCCCTCTCTAAATTATCCATCGGCCCAGTACGAAATTACCAGCTTGACTTCCTCACCCCGGGCAGTTTGCCCTCAAGAGCCAGCTTTCTGAAGCAGATGCGACAGAGTCCAAACTGGCGGATGTAGGCCCGCGGCCTGCCGCAGAGGCTACAGCGATTCCTCTTTTGCACTTTATATTTAGGAGGTCGCTGTGACTTTACAATCTTCGATACCTTCGCCATTTTTTCGAACTTTTTCGCCCTTAGGGCTAGTCTCTAAAGAGACTACTTTCTCCTTTCGTATCTAATAGCTTAAAGAAGCCTCTTTACCCCCGCTGGAAGGGCATGCCCAGGAGCTCGAGAAGCCTCCTCCCTTCTTCATTGGTCCTGGCCGTGGTGACGATGGAGATCTCCATTCCCCGAATCTTATCGACCTTATCATACTCGATCTCGGGGAAGATAGTCTGCTCCCTTATCCCCAGGGTATAATTGCCCCGTCCATCGAAGGAGTTCCTCGGCGTCCCCTGAAAGTCGCGGAGGCGGGGCAGGGTGGCATTCACCAGCCTATCGAAGAAATCGTACATCCGATTTCCCCTCAAGGTGACCATCATCCCGATGGGCATGCCGGCACGAACCTTAAAAGCGGAGATAGAGCGCTTCGCCCGGCTGATCACCGGGTGCTGCCCGCTGATGGCGGCAAGATCCCTCTCCGCCGCCTCCAGGGCGCGGGGATTCTTAATCGCCTCCCCGAGGCCAATATTGATCACGATCTTCTCCAGGCGGGGCGCCTGCATCACGTTTTTATACCCATATTCGCCCATCAGGGTGGGAACGACCTCTTTTTGATACCTTTCCTTCACTCGGGACATCAGTCGATCACCTCGCCACAGCGGCGACAGATACGCACCTTGGTGCCATCCTCCAAGAAGCGAAAACCGATGCGGGTGGGACGATTGCACTTGGTGCAAAGGAGCATGACATTGGAAACTTGGAGCGGCGCCTCTCGCTCGATGATCCCTGCCTGCCTCGCCGTTCCTCGGGGCCTCATGTGCCGCTTCACCACATTGACACCCTCCACCACCACTCGGCTCTCCTTAGGGAGGGACTGCCGCACCTTCCCCTTCTTCCCTTTATCCTTGCCGGCGATCACCAGCACAGTATCATCCTTTCTTATCTTCATGCTCATAACACCTCAGGGGCCAGGGAAAGGATCTTCATAAAGTTCTTCTCCCTTAGCTCCCTGGCAACAGGGCCGAAGATGCGAGTGCCCTTGGGATTATTCTTGTCGGTGAGGATCACCGCAGCGTTCTCGTCGAACCTGATATAGGATCCATCGGAGCGGCGATAGGGCTTGGCGGTGCGCACCACCACCGCCCGCACAACCTCACCCTTCTTTATCGCTCCTCCCGGCGCCGCCTCCTTAACCGAGGCCACAATGATATCGCCGACCCGAGCATATCTCTTTCGCGTCCCTCCAGGGACGTTTATACACATAATA
>SOJQ01000044.1 GCA_004376075.1 Dehalococcoidia bacterium
ATCCACTAACGGTGATACCCACCTTGGCGGAGATGACTTCGACCAGCAGGTGATCGATTGGCTTTGTGATGAGTTCAGGAGGGACCAGGGGATCGACCTTCGTCAGGACCGCATGGCGCTGCAAAGGCTAAGGGAGGCTGCGGAGAAGGCCAAGTGTGAGCTGTCCACGGTAATGCAGACGGAGATAACCCTCCCCTTTATCACCGCCGACGCCTCAGGCCCCAAGCACCTCAATATCACCCTCACCAGGGCTAAGCTGGAGCAGCTAGTGATGGACCTTGTGGAAAAGACCATCGGTCCCTGTCAGCAGGCGCTGGCGGATGCCGGCGTGACGCCGGCCCAGATCGATGAGGTTGTCCTCGTTGGGGGGCAGACGAGGATGCCTATGGTTCAGGAGAAGGTGAAGCAACTCTTCGGCAGGGAGCCCTCAAAGGGGGTTAACCCCGATGAGGTGGTGGGCATCGGGGCGGCGATCCAGGCCGGGGTGCTCAAGGGCGAGGTGAGGGATGTACTCCTCCTCGATATCACCCCGCTCACCTTGGGCATCGAGACCCTGGGGGCGGTGATGACTCCCCTCATTTCTCGAAATACCACCATCCCCACCTCCAAGAGCCAGATTTTCTCCACCGCTGCCGATCACCAGACCACCGTGGATATCCACGTGCTTCAGGGGGAACGCGCCATGGCCGCCGACAATAAGACTTTGGGCCGGTTTATGCTCGATGGCGTCATCCCCGCCCCCAGGGGCGTGCCCCAGATCGAGGTCACCTTCGACATCGATGCCAATGGCATTGTCAGCGTGAAGGCCCACGATAAGGGGACGGGCAAGGAGCAGAAGATCGTGATCACGGTCTCCAGCGGCCTCTCTAAGGAGGAGGTGGAGCGGATGCAGCGGGAGGCGGAGACCTATGCCGAGGAGGACCGCAGGCGGCGCGAGGAGGTGGAGACCAGGAACGCTGCCGATACCCTGGCCTACACTGCGGATAAGACGCTCCGTGAGCAGGGTGATAAGGTGCCTGCTGACCTTAAGCAGCAGACTGAGGAAAAGATCGCTGCCGTGAGGTCGGCACTACAGGGGCCAGACATAAACGAGGTGCGGCGCACCATGCAGGAGCTATCCGAAGCATTGCAGAGGGTGGGCGCCGCGGTATATCAGGCAGCACCGCCCCCACCCGGCGCTGAAGCACCACCAGGTGAGGAGCCACCTGAGGGTAAACCTCCGGAAGAGGGCACTGTGGAGGGAGAGTTCCGCGAGGTGTAAAAGTAGCCGTTTTGAGCGATTTTTGTAGTGGAAGACTTTAATACTAGACGAGTGACTCCAGCCAAGAGATCGGTTAGTCCAAGGAAGCTAGAGACTTAAGGTACAGGGGAGAAAACGGGCGGTGTTATTGCCGGCGATATGAATGTATATACCTCCACTTCACTTGGTAGGCTTACAACATCCCATGTTATCCCTACGCCTTGGGGAAGAGGGATCTCTAGGCCCTTGTCTAGTAGCGCAGAAATATAAAGCTCTGTCACTTCCGCAAGGTTGTGAAGGGCCTCCTCCAGCGTGTCACCGTGGCTCATGCAGCCTTCCAGCTCAGGATGATATGCCACATAGCAAGGCTCGTTATCTGTCGTCACATCAGGAACGACGAATGTAGAATAAGGGAGGCCTAGATAGTCCTTAACCCTGTTGTTCATAATACTCAGCCTCCATTTGCTCAAGCCTTTTGGCAAGACGCAAAGCGTGCTCGACGTACCCTTTCGCCAGAGAGCGAGAGCGTGTTACGGTGGCTCTCAACTCAGGGAATTTTGGGTGAATGTATACACGGTGTTTTCCACCTTACTCGCACTTCAAACCCCAAACCAACATACAGTTTTTCCAACTCAGCAAAGCTCCAGCCCGCTTTGCTGCGGCGCATCCTTTCCAATAGGTGTTCAACCGATGCCATCCATCTCAGGCCTTAACAGTTGGAGGTGTTGCATGCACATAGTTCACCCTTAAAGGTATTTCCTTTTTGGTTTCTCCACCTATAAGGATGGCAAAAATGTAGTCTCCCTCAGCATCAAATTTCACATTGCCAAAAGTCATGATCGAGTGAATGCGTACGCGACGACCGCCCTTGCCACTTGGGACCTTGATACTCCCCCCTACAGTGAGGATCGATTTTGCATCTGCATCCAAGAGTTTGATCTCAATGTCCTTTTGTGTATCCCATTCTGCTGGACCAGCCTCTAACTCCAACACCAGCTGCATTTGAGGATGAACCCACGGAAGGGCAGGAGCGTTTATAAGGCCAAAAAGGCCCATCACATTTAGCTTTCCTTCTCTGGTCACATTCGCGTAGTCCGCGAGTAGAGCTAGTGTAACTTCCATGCTACTATGATCTAGCTTCGGTCTGTTTGTAACCGGATTCAGAGTTTTGCATTGCCTTAAGGCACTTTCATTTTACACCAAACGCCCTAAAATGTAAAATGGTGTGGCAATCTTTTACTCCCACCTTCTAAATCTGACGTAGGAAATGTCCAAGCTATAAGTGTGTTCCTCCCTTATGGATATAAAAAACTTGCCATGTGGGATGAGGTGAATTATAATAAAATGTTAACCTTTGCTCTTGGAATTTGAACAATGGCTACAAACCGCGATTATTATGATGTCCTGGGCCTGGATAGGTCCGCCTCTGAGGAGGAGATCAAGAGGGCTTTCCGCAGGCTTGCCCTCCAGTACCACCCCGACCGAAACAAGGAGGATGGGGCTGAGGAGAGGTTCAAGAAGATCAATGAGGCCTACGAGGTTCTCTCCGACACCGAGAAAAGGGCATCCTACGACCGCTTCGGGCATGTTGGGGAGGGGTTTGGTCGGGGTTTTGAAGGCTTCGATATTTTCCGGGGCTTCGGCGACGTCTTTGATGCCTTCTTCGGTGGTGCCACCACAGCGACCAGGCGCGGCCCGCAGCGGGGCGCCGACCTGCGCTATGGTGTTACCATCTCCTTTGAAGAGGCGGTTTTCGGGTGCGAGAAGGAGATCGCGATTAGGCGCATCGAGAACTGCTCCCTCTGCCATGGCGTCGGCAGTGAGCTTGGGAGCCAACCCTCAAGGTGCCCGGAGTGCAACGGCACCGGGCAGGTGCGCCGGGTGCAGCGAAGCGTTTTCGGGCGCTTTGTCAATGTGACCACCTGCGACCGCTGCGGTGGCGATGGCAGGATTATCACCAATCCCTGTCACCAGTGCCGAGGCTCGGGCAAGGAGGAAAAGGGGCGCAGGATCGCCGTCAACATCCCTGGCGGGGTGGATGATGGCTCCCAGATACGCCTCAGCGGGGAGGGCAACGCAGGCACCTGGGGTGGTGGCTCAGGTGACCTTTATGTAAGCCTCTCGGTGCGGGAGCACCCGCTCTTCAAGCGGCGAGGGGATGACATCCTCTACGACCTGCCCATCAACTTCGCCCAGGCAGCCCTCGGTGATGAGGTCGAAGTGCCTACAGTGGAAAGCCCGGTCACCCTCAAGATTCCACAGGGAACCCAGACAGGAAGGATCTTCTGTCTCAGGGAAAAGGGGGTGCCCCATCTCAGGGGAGGAGGTAGGGGCGATCAGCTGGTAATGGTTCATGTCATCACCCCGCAGTCCCTGGATGAGGAGCAGCGAAGGCTAGTCAAGGAGCTGGCGAAAACCCTGGGCAAAGCGACGATGCCCAGGGAGGAGAAGGGGTTTTTCCAGAGGATTAAGGACGTCTTTGACGCCATGAGTTAGAGGGCAACATGCGCGGCGAAACAAGGAACTGGTGGACTCAGGCTCTAGCGGATTTGGAGGCGGCAAGGGCTATCCTTTTGATAGGTCAATATTATGTTTGTGCCTTCCTTTGCCATCAGGCTGCCGAGAAAGCGCTCAAGGCAGTGATCATCGAGAAGCTTCGGGAGCTTCCGCCAAAGAATCACAATTTGCTTCGATTAGGGGAGAGGCTTTCTCTGACTGAAGGATTGCAAGCGGCGTTGCGCCGGCTGAACCCCGCTTACACCAATGCTCGTTATCCCGATGCTGCAAATGGGGTGCCTGCTGAGGCTTTCGATGAGGGGATGGCGAAAGATCACATCGCTTATAGCGAACGGGTGGTGGAATGGGCAAGAAAGCAACTTGGCCTGTAGCAGACCCCTTAGTAACGGAGTTTGCCCGCAAAGTAAGGGCTGCCTTTAACGTGGAGAAAATCATCTTCTTTGGTTCTCGGGTGAGGGGAGATCACCTCATCGACAGCGACTACGATTTTATCATTGTATCTGATGACTTTAAGGGCTTGCCTTTTACCGAGAGGATGACGCTGATGTACGAGTTCTGGGATTCCAATTTACCTATAGAACCCCTTTGCTACACTAGAGAGGAGTTCCACCGCAAAAGTAACCAGATCTCTATGGTAAGTGATGCGGTAAGAGAGGGCATCGAGGTTTGAGGTGGCTGGAACTAACCGCCCAGGTGGAAAGCAGCGAGGCTGAGGCGGTGGCGGAGGTCTTTGGACGCTTCGGCTATGGCGGTGTGGCTATCGAGGAAAAGGCGATCTGGGGCTGCGAAGACGAAGCGCCTTTCCCTAATCAGAAAAGACGAGCAACGATCAGGATTTTCCTCCCCATTGATAATTCCCTCGCCAAGAAGAGACGGGAGCTAGAGGAAGCTCTTACCTGCTTGGCGCTAAAGAATCCCATTAAGCTGTTCCCATGTGAAATCGATGAACAGGAATGGGGAACCGCTTGGAGGAAGCATTACAAGACTCTAAAAGTGGGTCAGCGCCTCTTCATAAAGCCTTCTTGGGAGGACTATAAGGCTACCGCTGACCAGGTGGTGGTCGAGCTCGACCCGGGAATGGCCTTTGGCACAGGGCAGCATGCGACGACGAGGCTATGCCTTGTTGCCTTGGAGAGATATCTCCGCCCTGGAATGGCGGTTCTCGACCTGGGAACCGGCTCGGGGATTCTAGCGATAGCGGCAGCAAAGTTAGGGGCCTCTTCAGTTTTGGCCCTGGACATCAATACTGCGGCAGTGGAAGTGGCGAGGAGTAATGTTCAGGCGAATGGCCTTTGTGACCTGGTGACCGTTGAGGAGGGCACCCTGCCCAGGGATGAGGCTACAGGGCGGGGAAGCTTTGATTTGGTGACTGCTAATATTGTCGCTGACGTCATTGAGGAGCTAGCTGATTCCTTGGTGAGCACTCTGAAAGCGCAGGGAATTCTCATCGTCGGTGGGATCGCTTGGGGGCGCCTCGATGGGGTGATTGCAAGGCTCGAAGAGGAGGGATTAAAAATAATCGAGGTCTTGGCTGAGGGCGAGTGGCGAACTGTGGTGGCCCAAGCAAAAGAAAGCTGAGGTATTAGATGCACCGCTTCTTTATTCTCCCGGAGTGGATCGACCAGGATAGGGTGGTCATCAGGGGGAAGCAGGTTCATCAACTTAGGGACGTGCTTCGATTGACGGAGGGCGACCGCATCCTTGTCCTTGACAACACCGGCTGGGAATATGAGGTGGAACTGAAAAGGGTAACCAGGGGGCAGGTCGAGGGGACGGTGCTAGGGAAAAGCTTGGTGGCCGAGCCGCGCACCAGGATTATACTCTATCAAGCCCTGCTAAAGGGTGAAAAACTTGGATTTATCCTCCAGAAAGGCACCGAGCTGGGAGTGGCAGGTTTTGTCCCCATTCTCTGCGAGCGATGTGTAGTGGGACATCCTGAGGATGTGAGCGATAGAAAATTAGACCGCTGGCAGAGAATTATTGCTGAGGCAGCGGAGCAATCGAGGCGAGGAAAGCTCCCCACACTTGAGCCTGTGCTGCCCTTTGAGCAGGCCTGCCAGTTGGCTATGGGATTTTCCCTGCTGGCGTGGGAAGGGGAGAAGGCATTGGGGCTGCGCGCTGCGCTTGAGGGTCAGAACCTACCATCGGTCAACATCTTTATCGGCCCCGAGGGGGGATTCTCCCCTTCAGAGGTGGAATTTGCCCGCAGTTGCGGCATATTGCCTATCACCTTGGGGAGCCGGGTTCTCAGGGCGGAGACCGCGGGATTGGTTGCTGCTACCGCGGTATTTTATGAATACGGCGACTTAGACCCTGCCGATTAGCTCGGCCATTGCTCGGGCGGGGTTGAGACCTTCAAAGAGCACGCTATATATCTTTTCGGTGATGGGCATCTCGACCCCTAGCTCCCGCGCCATATTCATGGCGGCGGCGGCGGTGGCCACCCCCTCGACGACGCTCCCCATGGAGGCCATTATCTCCTCCATAGGCCGCCCCTTTGCTAGCTTCTCTCCCAGGGAGCGATTACGACTTAATGGGCTGGAGCAGGTGGCGAGGAGGTCACCCAGGCAGGCAAGACCGATAAAGGTAATGGGGCTCGCTCCGGCGGCAACGCCGAGGTGGGTGATCTCAGTGAGGCCTCTTGCCATATAGGCGGCCTTGGCATTATTTCCATAGCCCAGCCCATCGGCCATGCCTGCTCCCAGGGCGATGATGTTCTTTAGCGCCCCTCCCAGCTCCACCCCCACCACATCGTCACTGGTAAAAACGTGGAAAGATGGCGAGCTCATTATCCCTTGAACCTGCTCCGCGAGGTGAGCGTTCTCAGCGGCGATCACCGTTGACGCCGGCAGCCCGTGGGCGATCTCCTTGGATAGGTTTGGGCCAGAGAGAACACAAATATTGGCGTGATGCTCGGCGCCGAGCTCTTCGGCGATCACCTGGGACATCCTCTTTGCTGTGCCTATCTCCAGCCCTTTGGCGGCACTCAAGATAGGCATCGACCGGTCGATGTGCTCTTTTATCAACCTTATGTTGGTGCGCATCTCCTGGGAGGGCACGGCAAGGATGACCAAAGAGGCACCCTTCAATGCCTCTTCTATGGAGCTTGTAGGGGAGAGGCTTTCGGGGAAGGGAACGCCCGGGAGGCGAAGGATGTTCTCCCTAGCCCCATCCAATCTCTCAGCCTCCTCCTTCGTTCTCGCCCAAAGCGCTACCTCTATCCCTCTGCGGGCGAGCATTATCCCCAGGGTCGTGCCCCAACTGGTGGTCCCGATAATGCCAACTTTCACGAGACCTCCGTTTTTTGGCCTATCTTTGGTTCTGTGCCCGAAAGCAGCCTTTGAATGTTACCCCGATGCCGAAAAATGATTAACGGCGCAACGATTAGCCCATAGACGAGGTAGGCGAAGGGCTCCAAATTCAACAGAACGAATGAGATCATGACCACCAACACGCTCACTCCCGCCAGCATGGAGCCCAGGGAGACATAGCGGGATAGGGCGACAACAATTAGGAAGATGGCGAAGCATATCAGCCCCACGGGCCAAGCGATCATTAGCAAGGCGCCGAAGCCGGTGGTCACGCCGCGCCCACCACGGAATCCAACGTATACCGGCCAGCTATGCCCGATAACGGCTGCTACCCCGCCAGCGACCTGACCCCAAGCAACCATAGCGGGGAGGGAAGCGAAGATAAGCCAGGCAAAAGCCACCGCAGCCGCCCCCTTTGCCAGGTCAGCTAGGAAGACAAGCACTCCAGCCCTGGCGCCAACGGTGCGCAACACGTTGGCCATTCCCATACTGCCGCTGCCATAATCCCTAACATCGATGCCCCGTGTTAATCGGCCTATGACGACGCCAAAGGGGATAGCGCCGATAAAGTAGCCTAAAATAATCACGCCGATAAACTCTAACGCGATCATGCCTCACCTCTCCTCTTGAAAATTAGGCGTAATGGGGTTCCTTGAAAGCCAAAACTCTGGCGCAGCCTGTTCTCCAGGTAGCGCTGGTAGGAGAAGTGCATCAGACTGGCATCATTGACAAAGAAGACAAAGGTGGGGGGACTCTTCTCAGCCTGGGTGGCGTAAAGGATTTTAAGTCTTTTGCCCCCTACCGAAGGGGGTGCGTGGGCGGCAACCGCATCGCGGATGACAGTGTTTAGAAGGGGGGTGGGAACGCGCTTCCCTCTCTCCTCAAAGACCTCCCTCGCAGCAGTAAGAACGTTCTCCACTCCGCGTCCAAACTTGGCGGAGACAAACAGAATAGGGACGTAAGGCATGAACTTGAGCTTTTGCTGAATCTCTGTGGCATACTGCCTGCGATCTGCCATCTCCTCAACAAGGTCCCACTTATTAACCACTAACACCATCCCTTTGAAGGCTTGCTGGATGTAGCCGGCGATGTGGGCATCCTGGGCAGTGATCGCCCCGGTGGCCTCGGTGATGAGAAGGGCGACATCCGCTCGGCCGATGGCGCGCAGCGCCCGAGCCACGCTGTAGCGCTCGATGCCACCCTCAATTCGCCCCCTCCTGCGAATGCCTGCGGTATCGATGAGAAGCATGCAGTCGCCATTATACTCAAAAATGGTATCTATAGCGTCTCTGGTGGTCCCTGGGGTATCGGTGACGATGGCTCGCTCCTGTCCCAGGATGGCATTTAAGAGCATCGACTTCCCCACATTGGGGCGACCGACGATCGCCACCTTCATCATCTCCAGCTCCTCTTCAGGGGGGGAGAAGGGCAGATTATCGACCACCTTGTCCAGAAGCTCATCGATGCCGATGTCGTGATAGGCGCTGATGGGCTGGGGGTCGCCGAGGGCAAGCTCGTAGAATTGAAGGGCCTCGCTCTGACGCCGCTCGTTATCCGCCTTGTTGGCAGCGAGCATTACCGGCTTATCGGAGCGCCTGAGCATTTCGGCGATCTCCTTATCCATAATGGTGCCCCCATCCACCACATCGACGAGGAAGATGATCACATCGGCCTCCACAATGGCGACCTCCACCTGCTCCTTGACCCTCTGCGCCAGCTCGGAGGGCGGGATGGGGAAAAGACCGCCGGTGTCGATGAGGGTGAGGCTTGAGTCCCTCCAGGCGATATCGGCATAGAGGCGGTCTCTTGTGGTGCCAGGCTCATCCTCAATAATCGCCAGACGCTTTCCCACAAGACGATTGAAGAGGGTGGACTTGCCCACATTGGGCCTGCCTACTATGGCAACGATGGGTTTGGTCATGATCCCCCCAATAGCTTCACCAGGATCGCCTTCTGCATGTGAAGCCTGTTCTCCGCCTGGTCGAAGACTACCGACTGCGGCGATTCCAAAATCCCTTCGGCGATCTCCTCGCCGTGATGGGCAGGAAGGGGATGCATGAAGATGGCATCCTTCTTTGCCAAAGACAATAGTTTGGTATCTACCTGATAGTTGGAAAAAGCGGCCCGGCGCCGCTCCGCTTCAGCCTCCTGCCCCATGCTGGTCCAGACATCGGTATAGACCACGTCGGCATTTTTTGCTGCCTCCTTGGGATCCGGGGTGACCAAGATATTTCGAGCTTTGTTCAGCAACTTCTCCTTGGGCCCATACCCTTTCGGGGAGGCGATCCTGAAGTCCATCCCCATCAGGGCGCAAGCGAGGAGCAGGCTATTGGCCACATTATTGGCGTCCCCAATGTAGGCGACAATTAAGCCCTCGAGCCTCCCCTTCTTCTCATAGATGGTCAAGAGGTCGGAGAGAACCTGGCAGGGGTGCTCCTCATCGGAGAGGCCGTTGATCACCGGGATGGAGGCATGCTGTGCCAGGAGCTCGACGCTTTTGTGGGAGAAGGTTCGGGCGACGATGCCATCGACATAGCGACTGAGCACCCGTGCCACATCGGAGATTGGCTCCCGCTGCCCCAGCCCTACCTCAGCCTGCGAGAGGTAGATGGCATCCCCCCCCAGGTGCTTCATGGCAACATCGAAGCTCACCCTGGTGCGAAGGGAGGGCTTCTCAAAGATGAGAGCTAAAATATTCCCCTCAAGGAGAGGTCTTCTCTGCCCCAGCTTCAACCTGGTGGCGGTAGTGATCAGACTCTGGATTTCCTCGGAGGAGAGATCAGCTATAGAGAGCAGGTCTTTCCCTTTCATTCGCTCCCCCCGTCAATATAGGAATAGTATATCATAAGGTAGCAACCAATCAAGCTTTTTCGAACCAATTGCAGAGTTAGGTCAGAGGCTTTATGGCTTTCTTAACCTTGCTTGGGTGATTCCTCTTTTTGAGCTACTTGCTATAGTTGGGGAGGAGCGATATTATGAAGTGAGGAAATGGTGGGAAAAAGGTTTTTGCTCTTTGATGGCAATGCCTTGGTGCATCGAGCCTTTCATGCCCTGCCTCCACTGGCGGTGACCAAGACTGGGGAGATGACCGGGGCGGTCTATGGCTTTGCCAGCATGGTCTTAAAGGTTCTTGCCGAGGTTAAACCGACCCATTATGCTGTTGCCTTCGACTATCCTGCGCCAACCTTCAGGCATCGCGAATTTGAGGCCTATAAGGCGCAGCGTCCCCCAGCCCCCGAGGAGCTAAAGGCTCAGTTCCATCGGGTGCGCCAGCTGGTGGATGCCTTTAATATCCCCAGCTTTGAGGTAGAGGGCTACGAGGCGGACGACATTCTGGGCACCCTTTGCCGTCAGGCGAGCGCTCAGGGGGTCGATACCATCATTGTCAGCGGCGATATGGATACATTGCAGCTCGTCTCCCCCAGGGTGCGGGTGCTCACCCCCAGGCCGGGAAGGAGCTTCAGCGATACCGTGATCTATGATGAGGAAAGGGTAGCGGAGAGATATGGCATCAGCCCCCCTCAAGTCGCTGACATGAAGGGACTGAAAGGAGACGCCTCGGACAATATCCCTGGCGTCTCAGGCGTCGGAGAGAAGACGGCGGTGAAGCTGCTCCAGCAGTTCGGCAGCGTGGAAGAAATATATAAGCATATCGACGAGGTGGCTCCCGCCAAGGTGCAACAGGCATTGAAAGAGGGCGAAGAAGCGGCGCAGCTAAGCAAGAGGCTGGCCACCATTGTTACCGATGTCCCCATCACCCTCGACCTCGATGCCTGCGCCCCCTCCCCCTTCGATCGCGACAAGGTGGTGGCGCTCTTTCGGGAGCTGGAGTTCACCACCCTCCTGGGAAGGCTCCATGAACTGGGCATCGAGGGGAAAAAGGTGGCGGAGGAAAGGGTTCCCGCCGTCAAAGAGGAGGTGCTGGAGAGGGATTATAGCATTGTTAACACCGCTGAAGGGCTGGATCGGCTTCTTGCCGAGCTCTCTGCCGCCCCCTCCTTCGTCATCGATGTGGAAACCACGGGCAAGGACCCCATGTACGCTGAGCTGGTGGGCGTTTCCTTATCATATGAGCCGGGAAAGGCCTACTATGTGCCGGTGGGGCATAGGATAGGCACCCAGCTCCCATTGCCTCAGGTTCTCGATAAGCTAAGGCCCCTCATCGGGGACCCAAGCATTGCCAAGATTGCCCACAACGGCAAGTATGACATGATGGTTCTTGCCGAGCATGGCATCGAGCTTGAGAACCTGGGCTTCGACACCATGATCGCCGCCTATCTATTGGGGGAGAAGGCCTTGGGGCTGAAGCCCCTCGCCTTCAGCAAGCTGGGCATCGAGATGACCCCTATCAGCGACCTCATTGGAAAGGGGGCAAAGCAGATCTCCATGGCTTATGTCGACATCTCCTTTGCTGCTCAATATGCCTGCGCTGATGCCGATATCACGGGGAGGCTGGCTAAATTGCTTGAGGCGGAGCTAAGGGCGCGAGGGCTTTGGGGTCTCTTTTCTGAGCTGGAGATGCCCCTGGTTCCCGTGCTCCTTGCCATGGAAAGAAACGGGGTGGCGCTGGATAGAGATTCCTTGGGGGCGATGTCCCAGAGCCTGGGCGATAGGATGATGAAGCTAGAAGCCGAGATCTATAACTGCATTGGGCATAAATTTAACATAAACTCAACTCAGCAATTGGGCGCCGTCCTTTTTGAGGAGCTGAGACTCCCCGGAGGGCGGAGGACAAAGAGCGGCTATTCCACCGATGCCTCGGTCCTCGAGGGGCTTAAGGGTATTCACCCGGTTATCGAGCTGCTCCTGGAGTATCGCCAGCTAACGAAGCTGAAGTCCACCTATATCGACGCCCTCCCTGCCTTGATCAGCCCCAAGACCATGAGGGTGCATACCAGCTTCAACCAGACGGGCACCACCACGGGGCGACTCTCCTCCAGCGACCCCAATCTGCAAAATATCCCCATCCGGGGGGAGTTGGGAAGGCAGGTGAGGCAGGCCTTTATCGCCGGCGATGACTGGCTCCTTCTCGGCGCCGACTACTCCCAGATCGACCTCAGGGTGATGGCGCACCTCTCCCAGGACCCTCACCTGCTTGCCGCTTTTAAGCGTGATGAGGATATCCATAGGGTAACTGCCTCCGAGGTCTTTGGCGTGCCCCCGGTGGAGGTGACGCCCGATATGCGACGGGTGGCGAAGACGGTGAACTTCGGCGTGATCTATGGGATGAGCGACTACGGGCTGGAGCAGGCCACGGAGCTTTCCCGGGAGGAGGCTTCTCAGTTTATTAGCACCTATTTTGAAAAGCACCGTGGAGTGAAGGATTATGTCGACTCTACAAAGCGCCTGGTCCGTGAGCGGGGCTATGTCGAGACTGTTCTGGGCAGAAGGCGATACATTCCGGAGATTAACTCCCCCAATGCTCAAGTGAGAGCAGCGGCGGAGCGTATGGCGATAAACATGCCCGTCCAGGGCACCTCTGCCGACATCATCAAAGTGGCGATGATCGACCTTCATCGGGAGATGGATCGGCGGGGGCTGAGGAGCAAGATGATCCTTCAGGTTCATGATGAGCTGGTCTTCGAGGTTCCCAAAGAGGAGCTGGAAGAGATGAGGGGATTGGTGGAGGAGATGATGCCAGGGGCGATGAAACTTAGCGTTCCCCTCAAGGTAGAGGTCAAGGTAGGCAGGAATTGGGGCCAGCTGGAACAGGCGGGGGTGGAGAAGGGCAAAAAGCGATCGTGGGAAAGGGCATAGCGATAGCAATTGACAATCTTTGACCACAGCATCTAGAGCGAAAAAATGCCTGAGCTACCTGAGGTGGAGACCATAAAGAGGGAGCTGGCCCCGAAGATAGTGGGTCGAGGTTTCAGCGGTGTCATCTTAAATTGGCCTAAAGCGGTGCAAATTCCCTCTGCGGAGGACTTTTCTCGCCGTTTGATAGGTAAGACTATAGAACAACTGGAGAGGCGGGGGAAATACCTAATTTTGCGTCTCTTCGGCGGCGAAGCTCTAATTCTGCACCTCAGGATGAGCGGCTCGCTGCTCCTCAAGACCGCTTCTGGAGAACGCGATCCCTATAGCCGAGCCATATTCCTTTTGGATGATGGCACGGAGCTTCACTTTTCTGACCGCAGAAAGCTTGGTCAAATGTGGTTGGTAAAAGATGAAAGCACAGTCGTGGCTAAGCTTGGTCCTGAGCCACTGGAGCCCAGCTTCACCCCTGAGGTTTTGGCGCAGCGCCTGGGCAAGCGCTCGGCACCTATTAAGGCTGTTCTCTGCGACCAGACCTTTCTCGCCGGGGTGGGTAATATGTACGCCGATGAAGCCCTCTTTGCCGCCCGCATCCATCCTCTGAGGAAAGGGAACAGCCTTTCTCCGCAGGAAGTGGAGCGGCTTCACGGTGCCCTCCGCCGGGTGCTGGAGGAGGCTATCGCCAGCTGGGGGGCTAGCATCAGCGATTACCGGCGGCCCGGCGGCGAGCTGGGGTCGGCGCAATTTGTGTTTAAGGTTGCCCATCGGGGTGGCGAGCCCTGCCCCGTATGCAAGACCCCCATCGAGCGCATCCCGCTTCGAGGGCGGGGCACCTACTTTTGCCCCAGGTGCCAGGGAAAGAGCCTAGCGTTTCACGCATGCCTGGTAAATCCTTTCACAAACCCCTTGACAAATCGCAAGAACTTATGATAGGCTAATGCTCCACCGACCCTAAGAGGCGGTGAGTTCACTCAATTAGCGCAAAAAACGAAAAGAGTCGCTTGGATCGGGCACGACCGAGACGGCAATAGGGTTTCCAATGAAAAGCCTTCTCGGGAGGTGCCTGAGAAGGTCTTTTCGTTCTAAGGGCTCGACTCATGCATAACTCTATTACTGATGTTCCTGGTATAAAAGTAGGCCATTATACGAACAAGGAGGCAGCCACCGGCTGCACTGTGATCCTCTGCGAGGAAGGGGCGGTGGCTGGCGTCGATGTTCGTGGCTCGGCGCCGGGAACCAGGGAGACCGACCCCCTTCGTCCGATGAGCCTGGTGGGGCAGGCGCACGCCATCCTCCTCAGCGGGGGCAGTGCCTTTGGGCTTGATGCCGCCGGCGGTGTGATGCGCTATTTAGAGGAACGGGGCTACGGCTTTGATGTGGGGGTGGCTAAGGTGCCCATTGTCCCCGCTGCCATCCTCTTCGATCTTCGTTTGGGCAGCTCAAAGGTGAGACCTGGTCCTGAGGAGGGTTATCAGGCGTGTCTTGCCGCTACCAATGGGCCGGTGGCTGAGGGCAGCGTTGGCGCCGGCACAGGGGCTACTGTGGGAAAGATCCTCGGACCTGAGAGAATGACGAAAAGCGGCTTGGGCACAGCGAGCCAGAGGCTGGGTAATATTACTATTGGGGCTATCGTCGCTGTTAATGCCTTTGGTGATGTGGTCGACCCTGAGTCGGGGGAGGTCATCGCCGGTCCCCGCAACATCGAGCACGGCGGCTTTTTCAGAACTATCGACATCATGAAAAGGATCAAGGAATCGAAGAGCCCCATCCCCACCAATACCACCATCGGGGTTGTGGCCACAGATGCACTGCTAAATAAGGAGCAGGTGAATAAGGTGGCGCAGATGGCCCACGATGGCTTGGCCAGAGCGATCAGGCCGGCCCATACCATGGTTGATGGCGATGCCATCTTTGTCCTCTCCACAGGGAAGGGTGGAGAGGGGGAGGATGTCACCATAATTGGCTCCATAGCGGCAGAGGTGGTAGCTACGGCGATAGTGAGGGCGGTAAGGCAGGCTGAAGGGCTGGTCGGCATACCTGCCGCTGGGGAGGTGAGGGAAGATGGTTGATATTGGCTTCATCGGGGCGGGCACCGTGGGCACTGCTCTTGCGGTAAGGCTAAGCGGCAAGGGCTACCCGGTGGTGGCGGTTTCCAGTCGCACCAAGGCCTCCGCCCAGAGGCTGGCAGAGGCTGTTTCCGGCTGTCGGGTATATGATGATGGGCAGGCGGTGGCAGACGTTTGTCAGCTCGTTTTCGTCACCACCCCCGATGATGTCATTGCCCCGGTGGCCGCAGCGCTTCGTTGGCACTTGGGGCAAGGCGTGGTTCACTGTAGCGGAGCCGCTTCCACGGATATCCTTGAACCGGCGAGGGGGTTTGGAGCCGATGTCGGCGCCTTTCACCCCCTTCAAACCTTTGCCAGCGTGAGCCACGCCATAGAGAACATCCCGGGCTCAACCTTCGCCATTGAAGCCGAGGAGCCTCTCCTCACCACATTGAAGGAGATGGCTTCAGCCCTTGAAGGGAGCTGGGTGAGGCTTGGTGCCGGCGACAAGGTGCTTTATCACGCCGCAGCGGTGGTCGCCTGTAACTACTTTGTGACTTTGGTGAAGCTAGCCACCGACCTCTGGCAGTCCTTCGGGGTCTCCACCCAGCAGGCAACCCAGGCACTCATCCCCCTGCTTAGGGGAACGCTGAATAATCTTGATAACGTCGGTCTTCCTCACTGCCTCACCGGACCCATCGCCCGCGGCGACGTGGGCACGATAAGAAGCCACCTTAATGCTCTGGAAGGAGCGGCACCGGAGATACTATCCACCTATCGAGAGCTGGGGCTCAAGACGATCGCGATAGCCCTGGCGAAGGGAAAGATTGACCAAGAGAGAGCGAAGGAGCTAGAAGCACTACTAAAGGAGGGGATGCTATGAGAACGATGCTGAAGGGCAAGATCCACCGGGCTCGGGTTACCGAGGTGAACCTGGATTATGAGGGGAGCATCGCCATCGATGGGCTTCTCATGGAGGCGGCGGATATTCTCCCCTACGAGATGGTTCATGTTCTCGACCTGAACAATGGGGCTCGCTTTGAGACCTATGCCATTGAGGGGGAGCGTGGCTCCGGCGAGTTCTGCATCAACGGCGCTGCGGCAAGACTGGTCTCCAAGGGCGACACCGTTATCCTTCTGTCCTATAGATTAGTTAGTGATGAGGAGGCGCAAACTACAAAACCTAAAATGGTATATGTCGATGAAAGGAATGCGATAGTAAAAGAGGAGGTCTTGTCCTTGGGAGGGGAGCAATGAGGGTAACCATTGGCGAAATTAGGGAGATGAAACAAAAGGGCGAGAAGATCCCCATGCTCACTGCCTACGATTATTCCACAGCGAAGCTAATCGATGAGGCAGGGGTGCCCTTAATCCTGGTTGGAGACAGCCTGGGGATGGTGGTGCTGGGCTATGAGTCCACCATCCCGGTAACCATGGATGAGATGATCCATCACACCAAGGCGGTGGTCCGCGGGACGAAGCATGCTCTGGTAATCGGCGATATGCCCTTCATGACCTACCATACCGGGGTCGAGGATGCTCTGCGTAATGCCGCCCGCTTCATTCAGGAGGGAGGGGCGCAGGCGGTGAAGCTGGAGGGGGGCGAGATAGTGGCTGAGAAGGTAAGAAAGCTTGTGGAGTGCGGCATCCCGGTTCAGGGTCATATTGGGCTCACCCCGCAATCGGGGCATCAGCTTAGCGGCTTCAAGGTGGTGGGCAAGACAGCGGAGGCAGCGGTGAGGCTGCTTAATGACGCCAAGCCCTTGGAG
>SOJQ01000126.1 GCA_004376075.1 Dehalococcoidia bacterium
GAGCCAAGGAGCGAATCATTCCCATCCATAGAGGCGCAGTGGAGGCTCTTGAGGAATATCTGACGGGGGCTCGCCCATCGATTCTGCACAATAAGGAAGATGAGGCTTTGTTCCTAAACCGCCGCGGCGAGCGACTCACCAGGCAAGGCTTTTGGCTTATCCTGAAAGACTATGCCAAAGCAGCGGGCATAAAAAGTAAGGTCACCCCCCACACCCTTCGTCATAGCTTCGCCACTCACATGCTGAGCGGCGGGGCAGACTTAAGGGCGGTTCAGGAGCTCTTGGGGCATGCCAATATCTCCTCCACCCAGGTCTATACCCACCTCACCAGCGAGCATGTGCGCCAGGCTTATGAGAAGGCGCACCCCAGAGCCAAGGGTTAGCCCTTGCCCGCTTGAAGGCATTGGCGTAAAATAAATTTAAGGGACAAGGGGGAGAGACGATGCCTAAGAAATCGCATCGCGTCGCCTCGAGGCAGGCTGCGGTCAGCAGGGAAAGGAAACGCAAAAAGAGGTCGCAGTCATCCCAAAGGCATGTCATAGCGACACCCGCTAAGCCTGCCAGCGTTCTTCCTCATGGGCCTTCAGTTACCCCTGGGCCTATTGCCCCTCCACCGACTCAGCCCCGTCCTTCGACACGCCCAGTTGCCCCTCGATACCAATATGTTAGCGCCGAGTTGCGAAAAATCGCGCTCATCGCTGGGGCCATCTTCGTCATCCTCATTGCGCTCACCTTTTTACTGGGATAAGGGGATTGCTGTGGAAAAGAGGCGCTTCGAAGAACAGCTTAATGCATTGCCCGCAAAGCCAGGCGTCTATCTTTTTAGGGACGCCTCGGGCAATGTGGTCTATGTGGGCAAGGGCGCCAACCTGCACAACAGAGTGAGGAGCTATTTTACCGCTTCCTATGGACTCTGCCCAAAGCTCCAGAGGATGATAGCCCGGGTGAGCGAATTCGAATTTTTCGTCACCGATTCGGAGCAGGAGGCGCTCATCCTGGAGTGCAACCTGATCAAGAGACACCGACCCCGCTATAATGTGCGCCTCAAGGACGACAAGACCTACCCCTATCTCAAGATCGATGTTCACGATGACTGGCCCAGGGTCCATATCACCAGGCGCTTCGAGGGGGATGGAGGCCGCTACTTTGGCCCCTTTGCCAGCGCCGGCTCCGTCAGAAAGACCCTCGATCTAGTGAAGAAGCTCTTCCCCTTCCGCTCCTGTAGGAAGGCGATCACAGGAATCGACCGCAGACCCTGTCTGGAGTATGACA
Organism: Dehalococcoidia bacterium; assembly: GCA_004376075.1. Lineage (GTDB taxonomy): Bacteria > Chloroflexota > Dehalococcoidia > E44-bin15 > E44-bin15 > E44-bin26. The sequence continues at coordinate 1,273 of SOJQ01000126.1, forward strand.
TCCATCGCTGCGCCGGCCCTTGCATCGGGGCAGTTTCTAAAGAGGATTATCGAGACATTATTGATCAGGTGATCATGTTCCTCGAAGGGAAGCAGGAGGTAGTGGTTAAGGGGCTGGAACGAAAAATGGAGGAGGCCTCGCAGAGGCTTGAGTTCGAGAGGGCTGTTATACTGCGCGATCAGATCCACGCCGTGGAGAGGGTGACCGAGCGCCAGAAGATCTCCTCAGCGGCGATGGGAGACCGGGATGTTATCGCCTTGGCTCAGAACAAGGACCAGGCCTATGTGGAGGTGTTCTTCATCCGCAATGGCAAGCTCATCGAACGCGACCACTTCATTTTGCAGGGGGCTCAGGATGAGCAGCCCAGCCAGATAATGACCAGCTTTCTGAACCAGTTTTACGACTCAGCAACCTACATTCCGCCTCTGATCCTGCTTCAGCATCCGCCACAGGACCTGCCCATCCTGGAGAAGTGGCTGGAAAGCAAAAGGGGAGCCAAGGTCGCCCTTCGGGTGCCTCAACGGGGGGAGAAGAAAAAACTTGTGGAAATGGTGGCGGAGAATGCCCGCCACGGTCTGGAACAGATGATGATCAAGTGGCTCGCCGACCCCGATACCACTGCTGCCGCCCTCAAGGAGCTAAAGCGCAAGCTCCATCTACCCCAAACGCCGAGGCGAGTGGAATGCTACGACATTTCAGACATCAGGGGGACCTCTGCGGGGGGGAGCATGGTGGTGTTTCAGGAGGGGCAGCCCAAGCCAGCGCACTACCGCCGCTTCAGGATAAAGACGGTGGAGGGCGCCGACGATTACGCGATGATCCAGGAGGTCTTGAGGCGGCGCTTCAAGAGGGCGGGCGGCTTCAAGGGCGAGGAGGGCGCCTGGGCCATAGTCCCCGACCTTGTGCTCATCGATGGCGGCAGGGGGCACCTCAACGCCGCCCTCGATGCGATGAAGGAGGGGGGGGTGGACTTCATCCCCGTGGCCAGCATTGCCAAGGAGCAGGAGGAGCTTTTCCGGCCTCAGAGGGCTGAACCCATCCTCCTCCCCCACACATCGCCAGCGCTCTACCTGGTGCAGCGCATCCGCGATGAGGCGCACCGCTTCGCCCTGGGCTATCACCAGAGGGTGCGCCGCGCCGAATCGATAACCTCAGCCCTGGACAATGTCCCTGGAATCGGACCCAAGCGAAAGCGGGCCCTGATGAGGAGATTTGGCTCGTTACGGGCGATAAAAGAGGCCGACCTCGATGAGGTGGCGGCGGTCATTGGCATGACCCGATCCCTGGCACAGAGGGTCAAGGAGTATTTGTGAAAGCCTCCCCCTGCAAAGCATTGACTTTGGCGGCCAAAAGTGCTATAAGCAGCGTGCAGCATCTTTTGGTTCCGCGGCTTTTTATTAAACGATGGAAGGTGGTGTATGACAGAGCAGTTCAAATTTAGTACAACCCTTAAACCAAGAGCGATGGATCGCTTGATGGGAGCTGACTTCGTGGATCACCCAAGATATGCTGAGTATCTTTGGGATACTTTAAGCGAGTACTGGTATAGACTGGGGTTAAGATTGTCGCCTGACCTGTTATCCATGCTCGTAAGAGTAGAGGGCAGCTATAAAACACCATTTGGAATCCATGAGGAAGCAAAGATATACACCCGGATCAGCAGGATAGGGCGCAGCAGTGCAGTTCAAGAGTACCAGATCAATGAGGCCATCTCAGGAAGACCCATTGCTACCTTTACTGAGACACGCGTATGGGTGGACGCTAAAACACGCCGTCCTGCCCCCTGGCCCGAGGAATGGAAGCAAAAAGTCATCGCCTTTGAGGGCAAGGAGAACGTTAAGGTAGCGTAAAGGTAAAAGCAGCATGCAGGATCTTTCGAATCCTGGGTTTCAATAGACGAAAGGAGGGAGAAATGGCACAGGAGGCCAGGTTCAGCATAAATCTCAAGCCCAGACTGCTCGAAGAACGGCCCGGCACAGGCATAGTTGCTGCAGAGTACTTTCTAATTTATCACGTCGATGCTTGGTTTGCTTACGAAGATAAATTAGGGATTCCTCGTGTACCCAACCCCCTAGAAGTAATGGTAAGAACAGAGATCAACTATACAGCGCCGCTGATGGTTGGAGAGGAGCTCAAGATATGGGCACGAACTACCAGGCTGGGGCGAAGTAGTTGGACCATGGAGTTCCAGTTTAATGAGGCAGACTCAGGAAGAGCCATCGCCACCATCATTCAGACATATGTAAACTTGGATCTCCAAACAGGCCGTTCCGTTCCCTTGGATGAGGAGTTCAAGCAAAAGGTGATAGCCTTTGAGGGCAAGGAGAACGTTGAGGTAGCGTAAAGGTAGCGCTCCTTAACAGATTTGGCTCGGTGAGGGCGATAAAGGAGGCAGACATCGATGGGATGGCGGCGGTGATGGGCATGACCCGCTCCCTGGACTAGCGGGTGAAGCAGGGTCTGTGATGGAAGAAGGTTGACTTCCTAAATCAAGCTTCTTGCCTTTACCGTCTCAACCCTTCTTAGAAGTTCGCTCACATATCCTAGCGACTCGTTCAACCCAGGATTGAAGTCTTCTGGATGCGCGCACTCATTGCGGCGGTTCAGCAGCCCATGAAGGGCTTTGCGCTCTTGTTTTCGCACCATGCCCACATCGAAAGCAGCGTCTATCATTTGATAATCCGCTTGTTCTCGAAGGTCTTCCACGCTGGCTAGTTTCCATTTTGGCCTTGCAAGCCTGAGCTTTGCAAAACTATCCTCAGCAAGCTTTTGATGAAAAAAATCAACAAACGCTGCCCATGCCATCACATAGGCAGGCTTGTACAACCCATGTTCGATGCACTTTAGAGCTTGCCGAAATAGATCATCTTGTTTTATGGACAGACCTTCAATGCGTCGATGGCTTTCCTCAACTGTTATTACCCGTGTGCGCGATGCCTCGACAGTTGCTAGTAAGCTCCTACATTGCTTGCGAAAACTATCGATACGTCCCAAGATAACTTCAACGGTCACTCGCTACCTTCCAGAAGATACTTTTTCATTGCCCTAAATATTCCCTCGTACACGCTGAAATCCGCAGTCTCAGGCAAGACTATCTGAACATTTATTGCGAGAGTCTGGAATCCCAAGCTCTTGGCGGCGGCAACCTCCCGCTGGGAATCAGGCGCTGGCAGATCCCTCCCAGGCGCCTCAGCCGGAGTAGATTCAAAATTTGCAAGGCTACAAAGTGTCTGAAAAGTAGAGACAATGCCATTGACCGTTACGCTCCCTAAATTAGTTT
>SOJQ01000081.1 GCA_004376075.1 Dehalococcoidia bacterium
TTAGCGGACCTGCAACAGGTAAAGGACAAGGGTCTAAAGGCACTTTACCCCGATAAGACAAAAATCGCTATAGGTATGGCTACTTGCGGGCTGGCTACTGGTGCAGGCAAGGTGCTAGAGGCCTTGATCGAAGCCGTGGGAAGGGAAGGGCTAGATGTGGTAATTGCTCAAACAGGCTGCATTGGCTTTTGCCAAAGGGAACCCGTGGTTCATGTACTCGAGCCTGCGAAGCCGAGGATAATCTACCAGGAGATGACCCCCGCCAAAGCGCAGGAATTGGTAAGCTCCTTAAAGAATGGCGGGAACAGGAGGGAGTGGGCCCTTTGTAGGATGCAAGAGGAGGATTACCTGATAGAGGGCAAGGTTAGAAGATATTCTATCGAAAAGGCCTCCCCGGATATAGAGGACATACCCCCATATCAGGAGCTCGATTTCTATAAGAAACAACTAAAGATAGTCTTAAGGAACTGCGGCTTCATAGATCCAGAAAATATAGAGGAGTATATTGCTAAAGGGGGCTACTTCTCGCTATTCAAAGTGCTCTATGAGATGACACCCCAAGAGGTGATTGAAGAGGTCAAGAAGTCTGGGCTCAGGGGGAGGGGGGGAGCCGGATTTCCCACTGGGTCTAAATGGGAATCTTGCCGCCAGGCTGAGGGCGCTATCAAGTATGTGATCTGTAACGCCGATGAGGGTGACCCAGGTGCCTATATGGATAGGAGTGTCCTAGAGGGAGACCCCCATAGTGTTTTGGAGGGGATGATCATCGGTGCTTACGCTATCGGAGCCCATGAAGGATACATATACGTCCGAAATGAGTATCCCTTAGCCATAGACAAGATAAGAAAGGCGATCAGACAAGCTGAAGAGTATGGATTGTTAGGCCAGGATATCCTGGGCTCCGGTTTCGATTTTACCATCAAGATAAACAGGGGGGGTGGGGCATTCGTCTGCGGCGAATCAACTGCCTTGATGGCTTCGCTAGAGGGCAAGATAGGTGAGCCAAGGGCAAAATATGTCCATACAGTGGAAAAGGGCTTACGGGATAGGCCAAGCAATCTGAACAATGTCGAGACCTGGGCTAACATCCCGGTAATAATCGCTCGAGGAGCAGATTGGTATTCAAAGATTGGCATTGGGAGAAGCAAGGGAACCAAGGTATTCTCTGTGGTGGGGAAGATAAATAACACCGGACTTGTGGAAGTCGCAATGGGGATAACCCTGAGGGAAATAATCTACGACATCGGCGGAGGAATCCTCGGAGGGAAGAGATTTAAGGCAGTCCAGACCGGCGGTCCATCGGGAGGCTGTATCCCTGAAGATTTGATCGACCTCCCCGTAGGCTTTGACGAGTTAACAAAAGTAGGATCGATGATGGGATCGGGTGGAATGATAGTGATGGACGAGGGAACCTGCATGGTGGACATAGCCAAGTATTTCCTCAGCTTTTTGGAAGGCGAGTCTTGTGGCAAATGTGTCCCCTGCCGCGAAGGGATAAAAAGGGCGGCGGAGATATTGACCGATATGACCGAGGGCAAAGGAAGGGAGGTTGATATCGAACTGCTCCAGAAGCTGGCTACGATCCTCCAGGAAGGTTCCCTATGCGCCCTGGGAACAACCGCCGCCAACCCCCTCCTTACTACTCTCCGCTATTTTGGGGATGAATACGAGGCTCATATCAAGGACAAAAAATGCCCAGCGGGGGTTTGTGTTGAACTAATTCAGTACTTCATTGACAGCGAAAGGTGTGAAGGGTGCCTGAGATGTCTTCGGGCATGCCCACAGGGGGCAATAAGTGGGGAGAAAAGAAAGCCACATGTTATAGATCAAAGTAAGTGTATCAAATGTGGAGCCTGCACCGAGGTTTGTAAATTTGAAGCCATACTGAAAGAGTAACAGGTAAACCTAAATGATAGAGTTCGCTATCGACGGCAAAAAGATCTGGGCAAAAGAGGGCTCAACCATCCTGGAAGCTGCTAGGATGTTCGGCATCTACATCCCTACACTGTGTTATCATGAAGCCCTCACTCCCTATGGGGCCTGTAGACTTTGCACCGTTGAAATAACAACCGCCACAGGCAGAACCAGGCTGGTAGCATCCTGCCTCTATCCGGTGGAGGAGGGCTTGCAGGTAAAGACAAATTCCGAGAGGGTGAAAAGGCTGCGCGAAGGAGTTATGGAACTTTTACTAGCCAGGTGTCCCCGCTCAGACAGGATAAAGGATTTGGCTAGGCAGATGGGTATCTCAGAGCCCAGCTTTAGATTAGAGGATGAGGACTGTATACTGTGTGGCTTGTGTGTGAAGGTTTGCCACGAAATCTCGGAGAAAAAGTTACTGAGCTTTGTCAACAGAGGCACCAAGAGGGAGGTAGCAGCCGCCTTCTATGAACCCCCTGAGGAATGCATCAAGTGCGGTGGCTGTGCCTATGTTTGCCCCACGGGGGCGATAAAAATCGAAGATGGCAGGCTTGTTTTTCCATGGATGAGAAAGGCAGAGGCTTTGAGAGGATAGAATGAGAATCGGAATCTTCGTTTGTCACTGTAGCCTGAACGTCTCCGCAACCATAGATGTGGAACAGGTGATAAGAGAGGTTACCGAGTACCCTGGGGTGGTTTATGTTGAGGCCTATGAGGACCTCTGCCTGGATCCCGCGCTGGAGCGAATCAAGAAATCGGCCGCTGAAAAAGGGCTGGAGGCTGTAGTGATGACTACCTGCTCTCCTACCACTCATCAACAGTGTCTACGTGATGCCATGACGGCAGTGGGTTTACCCCCCGATTACGCCCAGGTGGTAGATATTAGGTACGATCACGAGACGATGGAGACGGCTACCCGAAAGGCAATAGACCTCTTGAAGGCCACTGTCGACGATCTTTGGGCAAAAGCGCCGCCCGCTACCTTCAGCCTCTCGCCCATAAAGAGAGCTCTAATAATCGGTGGCGGCATCGCCGGGATCAGAGCTGCCCTCGATATCGCCGATGGGGGATATGAGGTCATCCTGGTGGAGAAGACCAGCAGCATCGGCGGGCATATGATCCAGCTATCGGAGACCTTCCCCACCCTCGATTGTCCCCAGTGTATCGAGACCCCATGGATGGTGGATACCGGTCAGCACCCTAATATAAAAATGCTGGCTTATAGCGAGGTCGAAAAGGTCTCAGGTTGCATAGGGAACTTTAGGGTCAAGATCAGAAGGAAGGCAGCCTATGTCGATTGGGACAAATGTAATGGCTGCGGGATGTGCATGCAGAAGTGCCTCACCTCGGTTCCCGCCGAATTCGACCGCTATATAAACTTTGGGCAGCGAAAGGCGATATATAAGCCCTTCGCTCAGGCTGTCCCCAATAAAGTTGTTATTGACAGGGAACACTGCGGCCATTTTACCACCGGGCTGTGCAGCGTATGCGAGAAGATATGCCCCAACGAGGCTATCGATTACTCCCAGCAAGATAGCTTCATGGAAGTAGAGGTAGGCGCCATCGTGGTCGCCACAGGCTATGAACTCCTCCCCAAGGGGGAGATAAGAGAGTTCGAAGAGGACCCAGATATCATCGATGGGCTTCAGTTCGAAAGAATCCTTTGCCCCTCCGGTCCCACCGATGGCGTGATCTTAAGACCCTCCGATGGCAAGGTTGCCAAGGAGGTGGTATTCATCTCCTGTGTCGGCTCTCGTGACCCCGAGCATGGCCTTCCCTATTGCTCCAGGGTATGCTGCATGTACTCAGTCAAGATGGCAATGCTCTATAAGCACGCCGTTCACGATGGTCAGGCCTACATCTTCTACATGGACATCAGGGTCACGGGGAAGGGTTATGAGGAATTCGTGCAGAGGGCAGTGGAGGAGAACGGCGTTCTATATTTGAGGGGGAGGGTGTCTAAGGTGTTTCGGGATGGAGATAAGATCAAGGTCTGGGGAGTTGATACCCTCACCGGGAAGAGAGTGGAGATCTCCTGCGATTTAGTGGTTCTCGCCACAGCGATGATACCAAGCCCTGGAGCCAAGGAGCTGGCGAGTAAGCTTGGCATCGCCACAGATGAATACGGATTTATGGCTGAGATTCACCCCAAGCTCCGCCCCCTGGAGAGCGCGGTTCCAGGTATCTATCTCGCCGGCACCGCTACAGGTCCCAAGGATATTCCCGACGCCGTGGCTCAGGCGAGCGGCGCAGCGAGCAAGGTTCTGGCACTCTTTTCTAAAGATGAACTGATATTGGAGAAGGTAGCAGCGAGTTAACGATGAAAAGGATCGGGGTTTTCGTCTGCCACTGCGGTTTGAATATCGCCGGCTCTGTAGCTGTGGCGAGGGTTGTGGAGGCGATAAAGGATTATCCCGGCGTTGTCCACGCCGAGAACTATATCTACATGTGCTCCGACCCAGGCCAGGATTTGGTGAGGAAGGCGATAAGGGAGAAGAGCCTTAATGGCATTGTGATGGCCAACTGCTCCCCTTTCCTTCATGAGCGCACCTTTCGCAATGTAGTCGCCTCTGAAGGGCTAAACCCTTACTTCTGTGAGATAGCCAATATCAGGGAGCACTGTAGCTGGCCCCACGCCTACGATAAGGAGGTAGCCACCAAGAAGGCGATCGCCATCATCAAGGCTACCGTTGAGAAGGTGAGACGAAATATCTCCCTGACCCCGATGGTTGTTCCCCTTACCAAGAGGGCGTTGGTGATCGGGGGAGGGGTTGCCGGAATGCAGGCAGCCCTCGATATCGCCAATGGGGGCTATGAGGTGCTATTGGTGGAGAGGTCCCCCACCATCGGGGGGCATGCCACACAGCTATCGGGAACCTTCCCCACCCTGGATCGCCCCCCCTGCCTTGTCGCCCCCAAGATGGCGGAGGTTGCTAACCACCCTAATATAAAGCTTTACACCTATGCCGAGATAGAAGAGGTTTCAGGCTATGTGGGAAATTTCACGGTAAAGATCAAGAGAAAGCCGTCCTACATAGAGGACGAGAAATGCGACCTGTGCGGGCTCTGCCTGGAGAATTGTCCTGCCACTTTCCCTGCTGAATTTGACCGCGGGCTCTCCCAGCGAAAGGCCCTTTACCTTAGCCCTCAAGCTGTCCCCCAAAAGCTGGTCATCGATCCAAGGAGCTGCCTGCACTTCAACGGGGATCAGTGCCGCGCTTGTGAAGAGGTTTGCCCCGCTAAGGCCATCGATTTCCTCCAGCAAGAGACCATTGTTGAGAAGAAGGTAGGGGCGATCATCGTCGCCACAGGCTATGACCTCTTCCCCAGGGAGAGGATCGGCGAATACGCCGAAGATCCCGATGTCATCGATGGCCTTCAGTTCGAAAGGATTCTCTCTCCCTCGGGTCCCACCGGGGGAGAGGTCCGCAGACCCTCCGATGGAAAGGTTCCCCAGGAGGTGGTATTTATTCAGTGCGTCGGCTCCCGCGATCCGGAGCATGGCGTCCCCTACTGCTCCAGGGTCTGCTGTATGTATACGGCGAAACAGGCAGTGCTCTACAAGCGGACGGTGCCCCAGGGGCAGGCCTACATCTTCTATATGGACATCCGATCCGATGCCAAAGGCTATGAGGAGTTTGTTCAAAGGGCGATGGAAGAGGATCAGGTTTTATACCTCAGGGGAAGGGTGTCCAAGGTGTTTCGTGATGGAGATAAGATCAAGGTCTGGGGGGTTGATACCCTCAGCGGAAAGAGTATTGAGATCTCCGCCGACCTTGTAATTTTGGCCACCGCTATGGTACCCAGCCCAGGGGCTAAGGAGCTAGCGAGGAAGCTAAACATAATCTTCGATCAATATGGCTTTCTCACCGAGGCTCACCCCAAGCTCAGACCGGTGGAAACGCTGACCTCAGGAATCTATCTCGCCGGAACCGCCCAATGGCCCAGGGACCTCCCCGATACGGTCTCCTCAGCCAGTGGCTCGGCGAGCAAGATCCTCTCCCTCTTCTCGAGGAAGGAACTGCTTCATGAGCCCACGATAGCCAGCGTCGATGAAGAGGTTTGTAGCGGGTGTGGCTATTGCGTTTCTATCTGCGCCTATAGAGCCATTGAAATCGATACCAAAAGAAGGGTGGCCAGGGTTAATGAGGCGGTATGTGAGGGCTGTGGTGCCTGCGCCGCCACCTGCCCCTCAGGGGCGATGCAGCACAAGAACTTCACCGCAAGGCAATTCTTTGAGATGATCGATGTGGCCACAGGAGCGTATGTGTAGATGGTAGGAGCGGTGCTCGTTATTGGTGCCGGGATCGGGGGCATCAAATGCTCCCTCGATCTGGCTGAGAGTGGGTTCAAGGTCTATCTCTCCGACCGAAGCCCCAATATCGGGGGCACCCTAGCGCAACTTGATAAGTGGTTCCCCGACAATCACTGCGGGATGTGCAAGATATTGCCCATCTTCTCAAGGGATGAGTCCTCCCAGTTCTGCCTCCGCCGCGGGCTTTTTCACCCCAATATCGAGATTCTACCTCTTTCCACTGTGGAAAAGGTGGAGGGTGAGGCCGGCGATTTCCTGGTTACCCTCAGCGTCAAACCCCGGGGGGTAACGGAGGAAAAATGTATTGGCTGCGACCTCTGCGCCCAGGTTTGCCCCGTAGAAGTGGAGAGCGAATTCAACGAAGGGCTAGTGAGTCGTAAGGCGATCTATCTGCGCCATCCCCTGGCGATGCCCAATAGCTACACCATCGATTGGGATAGCTGCACCAAATGCGGCGACTGTGTGGAGAGATGCCCTACCGCTGCCATAGACCTCTCCCAAGAAGAGGAGATTAGGAGCCTTGAGGTGGGAGCCATCGTCCTCGCTACAGGATTTGAGGAATTTCGGCCTCAACCTTTAACCCAGTACGGCTACAAACGCTATCCCAATGTGGTCACCAGTATCGAGCTAGAGCGGATGCTTAGTGCCAGCGGTCCCTTTAGAGGAAGACTGGTTCGCCCCTCCGATGGCGAGGCTCCCCGATCCATGGCCTTCCTGCAATGTGTTGGCTCCAGAGATCGGGAAAGGGATTACTGCTCCTCGGCCTGTTGCATGTATGCCCTCAAGGAAGCGATGCTGGCTAAGGAGAAAAACCCTGAGCTCGATGTTCACATCTTCTTCATGGACCTGAGAGCCTTTGGCAAAGGCTATCACCGATATTATGAAAAGGCAAAGGATGATTTAGGGATTAAATTCACCCGCTGTCGCATCCCACAAATAAAGCAAGAGCCCAAAACCAAAGACCTCCTTCTCACCGCCAAAGCTGAGGATGGCGGTCTTACCAGGCATCAGTTCGAGCTAGTGGTCCTTTCGGTTGGTCAGACCCCACCACCCCATTTCCCTGAATTGAGCAAAGTCTTGGGCCTAGATCTCAATAGGTGGGGATTCTGCAAGATCAATGAATTTTCCCCAGCGGAGACCTCCAGAGAGGGCATTTACGTATGTGGCTCCGCCTCCGCCCCCAAGGACATCGCCGACACCCTGGTCGAGGCCAGCGCTGCCGCATGCCAGGCCTCTATTCTGCTTTCCTCCCAGCGCAATCGATTGGTTGGCACAAAAATCTATCCTGAAGAAGTTGATGTTAGGGAACAGGAGGCAAGGGTGGCTGTCTTCCTCTGCCGCTGCGGCGAGGAGATCGCCGCAGCAGTAAACATGCAAGAGATGATCGAACTCGCTAGGGGGCTTCCCAGCGTGCTTTATGTCGAAGAGATCCCCTACCTCTGCCTCAAAGATGCTGTGGCCGACATGAAGGAAAGGATAAAGGACGAAAAAGCTAATCGAGTGGTCCTGGCAGCCTGTTCCGCCTTCCCCTATGAGAGGCTGTTTATAGAGGCGATTAGAGATGTGGGGCTGAACCCCTCGCTTCTGCAACTGGTCGATCTCCGGGAGCAGCTCTCCTGGATTCATCGGGACCGCCAACAGGCAGCGACAGAAAAGGGAAAGAGCCTGCTGACTATCGCTATAGAAAAACTTAGGTCTCAAGAACCCCTGCCTCTTCTTTGCCAAGGGGTGGAGCGCCAGGGTTTAGTTATCGGTGGCGGTCTTGCTGGTCTCATCGCCGCGCTATCTCTGGCGGAGCAGGGGTTTGAGGCCCATTTGGTGGAGAGAGCGGCTGATCTAGGGGGCAACCTGAGGGATATTTACGCCACCCTGGAGAGGGGCGATCCCCAGGCCCTTCTTAAAGGTCTTATTAAAAAGGTGGAGGAAAATCCCCTTATTTACCTTCACAAAGAGACCGAGGTTATCGAAGCCTCGGGTTATGCCGGCAATTTTGAGGCCATCCTTAAGGATAAGAATTCCATGCTTCACCCGATCAAGGTGGGTGCCATTATTATTGCCACTGGCGGCGAGCAATATCAGCCCACCGAGTATCGCTACGGGGAGAGCGAAGGCATCATTACTCAGAGGGAATTGGAAGGGAGGCTAGCTTCCGGTGAGCTTGACTCCAAGGAATTGCGCTCCGTGGTGATGATTCAATGCGTGGGGTCGAGGGAAAAGGAGAGACCCTACTGTAGCCGCGTCTGCTGCTCCCAGGCGCTGAAAAATTCCCTGAATCTAAAGGAGAAAAACCCAGAGGTCGATATATTCATCCTCTATCGGGATATGATGAGCTACGGGTTCAAAGAGGAGCATTACACCGAGGCCAGAGAAAGGGGAGTTATCTTCATTAACTATGAGGTGGATCATAAACCAGAGGTAAAAACTAACGGCGAGGCTTTACAGGTTCAAGTTATCGATCCGGTACTGGGGGGCACCCTAAAAATAGAGCCCGATTTGGTGGTGCTGAGTCCAGCAATCATCCCTAATGATAATAGAAAGCTTGCCCAAATGCTCAATTTGGAGCTAAATGAGGAGGGCTTCTTCAAAGAGGCGGAGGTCAAATTCCGCCCTGTGGATTTCCTGAAGGAAGGCGTCTTTCTATGTGGATTGGCACATTCACCAAGAGAGATAACCGAAACTATAGCTCAGGCTCAAGCGGCGGCGCAAAGGGCGGCATCGCTCCTTGCCAGAGAGCGACTGGAGTCGGGGAGGGTTGTCTCTGAGGTCAATGAAAGGCGTTGTAGCGGTTGCGAGCTTTGCATCTCAGTCTGTCCCTATGATGCCCGGGTGAAGGATGAGGAGAAGGGGGTGGTCGCGGTAATAGAGGCGCTTTGCCAGGGTTGTGGCGCTTGCGCTGCCGTCTGCCCCAACGACGCGGCAAAACTGAGGGGATTTACCGATAGGCAGGTCTTTTCCATGGTGGATGCCGCGGTTTGAAGGAGGTTCAGTTGGCCGATAACGAGTTTGAACCTAACATAGTAGGCTTCCTGTGCAACTGGTGCACCTATACCGCAGCCGACTTGGCGGGCACCACCAGGATGCAATATCCCACCAACCTTCGCCCCATTCGAACCATGTGCAGTGGCTCGGTGGACCCGGTCTATGTGATCAGGGCTCTGCTTAGCGGAGCCGATGGGGTGCTGGTGGGAGGGTGTCACCCAGGGGATTGCCATTATGTATCGGGTAATTATAAGGCGAGGAGAAGGATCACCATCCTCAAAACCATCCTCAATACCCTGGGGCTTGAGGACGAGCGGGTTTGGCTGAGATGGATAAGCGCAGCCGAGGGAAGGAAGTTTGCCGATACAGTGAGCAAATTTACCGAGGAGCTAAGAAAACAGGGGCCTAACCCTGTTAAGAAATATTGGTCCACTTAGGGAAAACAATGGGACGAAATGCCATTTTAGAAGTCGAGGACGGCAATCTGCTCAATACTCTCAATATGCTTTGGCGCAAATTGTTCGAAAAAAAGGTCATAGACGCCCTGCTTATCCCCCAGGAGCTCCCTTCAGGAATTAATGTGGTGCAAACCTTGGTGGGGAGCCCCGAGAGCCTTGAGTCGCCAAACCCTCTGGCTCCCGTTTTGCCCGTCAACTCAGCAAGGATCGTCTCCCAGATGACCAAGGTCGCCCCCAGCCCGAGGAGGGTGGGGGTGGTGCTTAGACCCTGTGAACTGAGGGCTCTTATCGAGCTGGTGAAACTTAAGCAGGCATCGCTGGAGAATCTGGTCTTGATCGGGATCGATTGCTTCGGCACCTACTCCATAAAGGAGTATAGCAAGCTGGCCCAAGAGGGCTCTCCCCCTACCGAAGATTTTTTAAAGGGGGTTAAAGAGGGAAGGGAGGATTCATCCCTCAGGGAGGCCTGTCAGACTTGCGAATATCCCACCCCTATGAACGCCGACCTTATCATCGGCTTGATGGGGATGGATTTTGAAAAGAGCATCCTCCTTCAAGCATCCACCCCTGAAGGGGAGAGGATACTGGAAGCCCTTGAGCTTAAGGATAGCAACGAAACAGAGGTGGCAAAGAGGGAGGAGGCCATCTCTCAACTTATTGCCCAAAGAACGAAAAAGAGGGACGAGCTTCTGGAGCAGACCGAAAGGGAAGTTTTTGGGTTGGAGAATCTTTTGAAATTGTTCGCCCCTTGCATTAACTGCCGCAATTGCAAAACCGTCTGCCCCCTCTGCTATTGCAAGGAGTGCTTCTTCGATTCCCCCACCTTCGAGATGGAGGCGGAGAAGTATCTGGGATGGGCAGAGAAGAGGGGAACGATAAAGATGCCTACCGACACCCTGCTTTTCCATCTCACCAGGATGAACCATATGGCGATCTCCTGTGTGGGATGCGGAATGTGCCAGGAGGCTTGCCCCAACGATATACCGGTGTCCAACATCTTCCGACTGGTTGGGTTGAGGGTGCAGAGGATATTCGATTATGTCCCCGGCCGAAGCCTGGAGGAGGAACTGCCTCTGGCTACCTTCAAGGAGGATGAATTGCAGGAGGTTGGGTAAAATGCAGTTCACCAGCCAGCAAGCTCAGGAGATAGGTAATCCCACCTTCGCCAAGAGCGTTAAGGAGATAAGCGGCACGACCCTTGACCGCTGCTATCAATGCTTGACCTGTAGCCTGGGATGCCCGGTGAACTTCGCCATGGACTATCTCCCCAATCAGATAATAAGGATGGTTCAACTGGGGCTCAAAGAGCAGGTGCTTAAAAGCTCCACCATATGGCTCTGCGCCACCTGTGAGACCTGCGTCGCCCGATGCCCCAACGAGGTGGATGTGTTGAGGGTGATGGACACCCTGAGGGAGATGGCACTCCGGGAGGGGGTGAAAGGGAAAGAGACCATCATCCCTATCTTCCACGAGACCTTCCTGGGAAGCATCAGGCAGTGGGGAAGACAGCACGAGCTTTCGATGCTCCTCCTTCTCAAGTTGAAGACCAGAGACATTTTCAGCGACCTTGGCTTGGGGGTCAAGATGCTTTTAAAGGGAAAACTGAAGCTTCTTCCCCCCGGGGTTAAAGGCTCGAAAGATGTGAAAGCTATCTTTGAAAAGACCAAGGGGGAGATGTGAAATACGCCTACTATCCAGGCTGCTCCCTGGAATCGACGGCCAAGGAATACGACCTTTCGGTGAGGGCGGTTTGCCGAGATTTGGCTGTGGAGCTTGAGGAGATTGAGGACTGGAATTGCTGCGGCGCCTCGTCGGGGCACTGCACCAACTATCGGCTCTCCCATGCCCTGGCGGGAAGAAACCTCGCCCTTGCCGAGAGGGAAGGCCTGGATATAGCGGTCGCCTGTCCCGCCTGTTTCCTCAGGCTCAAGAGCACCAGGCACGAGGTCAGGGCTGATGCCAGGTTGAAGAAGGAGCTAGCGGAGCTGATCGACCTCCCCTATGAGGCAAAATACGATGCGAAGCACCTGCTGGATATAATCTGCCACGAAGTAGGCATCGAAGAAATTAGGCAGAAGGTCGAAAAACCGCTCACCGGGCTTAAATTGGTCTCCTATTATGGGTGCTTCCTTGTTCGCCCCCCAAAGGTCACCCAGTTCGACGACCCAGAGAACCCTCAGTCGATGGATATTTTGATGGACGCCCTGGGGGCGGAGGTTGTGGACTGGTCGGGCAAGGTGGATTGCTGTGGGGGGAGCCTCTCCCTCACCAGGAGGGATATAGTGGCAAAGCTGGTAGAGGAGATCGCTGATGCAGCGCGAGGGGTGGGGGCAGAGGCTATAGTGACCGCCTGCCCTTTATGTCAAGCAAACCTGGAATCGAGGCAGGGCTCACAGGCACTTCCCTCTTTCTATTTCAGCGAGCTTATGGGGCTTGCCTTTGGCCTGAAGGAGGCCAACACTTGGTTCCGAAGACACCTAGTGAGCCCGGTTGCTTTACTGGCATCCCATGGCTTATTATAGAATTGTCAAGGAGGACAGCGGATGAGCGGGGCAGATAGCGAAAAAGAGGCTAAAAGCTCAGCCGAGGGCACAGCAATAGAAGAGAAAGTGGCGCTCGAAGTGGTTGAAAAAAAGATCCCGGTTTATGTCATGGGGCGCAGGTATGAGGTCCCCGAGGGCCTCACTATAATGAAGGCCATGGAATATGCCGGCTATAAGTTTATCCGAGGCTGCGGCTGCCGTGGCGGCGTCTGTGGCGCCTGCGCCACCGTCTACCGCAAGCCAGGCGATTATCACCTATATGTGGGTTTGGCTTGCCAGACCGTAGTTGAGCCCGATATGTATCTCACCCAGATACCCTTCTACCCCGCCAATCGTGCCAGCTACAACTTTGAGGAGCTTAAGCCCGCCCCCGAGGAGATATTCAAGCTATATCCTGAAATATTTCGTTGCGTGGCTTGCAATGCCTGCACCAAGGTTTGCCCCATGAAAATACCGGTCATGGATGTTATTTCATATTTAAAGCAGGGGAACATATCCAAGGCAGCTGAGCTTGCTTACGACTGTATTCAATGTGGACTTTGCACAAGCCGATGTATGGGGGAATTGCCACAATACCATATAATTCAGCTAACTAAAAGAATCTATGGTGCTAAAATTGCATCTAGGTCGCAGCATTTAAGAGAAGCAGACGAAGCTATCAAGTCAGGAAGCTATGAAGAGCCATTGAGGGAACTGATGAGTATAGACGAGAAAGAGCTGAGGAAACTTTACCGAGAAAGGGAAATGGAACCTTGGGAAGCAGGCGAGGATTGGAGACCAAAGGAGACAGTATAGTGGGAGGTAGCGATGCCGTATCCGGAAGAGCTCAAAAAGTTCATCAGGAAGGTCGAAAAGACAAGGCCCGGGCGAATAGAAAAAAGAAAAAGGGGTGAGGAATTTCCTTTTATGTCAGCAGAGGAAAGGGAGGAGATGTTAAAGTACCACCCAGACTATAAGGAGGAGGGAAGAAGAGAGATTAAGATAGGACCTAACAAAGGCTACCGGATAGCCCATGAATTCGTCGATCTCCTGGAGGCTAAAAGCAGGGTCGATCCCGATGCCGTTGACCTTTCCCAGGTAGATGCTGTAACCGATGTCCTCATCATTGGGGGCGGAGGGGCAGGGACTGCTGCTGCCCTCCTCGCTCAGGAGAATGGCGCCAAGGTGATATTGGCTACAAAGCTTCGGCATGGCGATGCCAACACCATGATGGCTGAGGGGGGCATTCAAGCCGCCTCCAAGGGGTGGAAAGATTCCCCCTATTTTCACTACCTGGATGTGATGGGTGGAGGGCATTTTAAGAACGATCCCGAGCTTGTATATACCTTGGTTACCGAGGCTCCAGACCTCTTAAGGTGGTTTGAAAGTTTAGGAGTTATGTTTTCTAAGTCCCCTGATGGGAGATTGGAAACCATGCATGGAGGGGGAACTTCCAGGAAGAGGCTGCATTCTTGTGCTGATATAACCGGAGCAGACGTTATGCGTGCCCTCCGAGACGAGGCCCGAAACCGCTCCCAGGATATAAAGGTGCTCGAATTTTCACCGGCTGTAGAACTTATCTTGAATGAGCATGGAGATTGTGCCGGAGCCTTGCTATATAACATGGACACTGAGGAATATTTCATAGTAAAAGCTAAGGCCACAATCCTGGCTACCGGTGGCTGTGGCAGATTACATGTTCAAGGATTCCCAACCACCAATCATTATGGGGCTACCGCGGATGGCATCGCTCTAGGCTATCGAGCTGGGGTAAAGCTCAAGTTTCTCCATACTATTCAGTATCATCCTACATGCGCTATATTCCCTGAACAAATAGAAGGTCTGCTGATCACCGAGAGATTTAGAGGGGCAGGCGCTGATGTTTTGAATGTCGATGGAGAGAAGTTTGTAAACGAGCGCGAGCCCCGAGATGTAGAATCAGGTGCTTATGTTAAAGAGTGCCTGGTTAGAGGAAAAGGGGTGCCTACGCCCACAGGGAAGCTAGGGATTTGGGTTGATTCACCAATGATCGATATTATCTATGGCGAAGGCGCAGTAAAAAGGCTTTTCATCGGCAAATGGAAAATATACGACCGACAGGGAATAGACATCTCCAAGGACCCTATGTTGGTTTATCCCGGCCTCCATTATCAGAACGGAGGGCTGGAAAATAACGCTAACTGCGAGACCTCTGTTCCCGGCCTCTTCATTGCCGGTGAGGTAACAGGAGGGCTTCACGGGGAAAATCGGCTCATGGGAAATTCAATGCTTGACGTTCATGTTTTCGGCAGGATTGCCGGGGAAAATGCCGCCCTCTACGCTAAGGAGAAGGCAAGGGAGGCAAAGCTGACCCTGGATCATGTTCGGGTTTATCACAAAGAGATGGAGGAGGCAGGAATAGTGACCGATAGGGTTGCCCCAATGCTCCTTCCCGACTATACAAATCCCGAGGTTAGAAAGAGGCAGCTCACCGCCCACTATGTGGGAACCCTAAGGTGATAATTCAGGGGGAAGCCTATGGATATTACCACACCCCTCGAACCTCAGGTTATCGAGAAGCTTAGGGCTGGGGACCAGGTCTCCATCACCGGGGTCATTTATACCGCTCGCGATGCCGCCCATAAGAGGCTCATTGAAGCCATGGACCGTGGTGAGGAGTTGCCCTTTGACATTCGCGGTCAGACCCTTTATTATATGGGTCCCTCCCCTGCCAAGCCGGGGCAGGTTATCGGTGCCGCAGGGCCCACCACCAGCGGACGCATGGACGCCTACTCCCCCCGCCTCATCGCCGCAGGGCTTAAGGGGATGATGGGGAAGGGCAGCCGCTCCCAGGAGGTGAAGGAGGCTATCAAGAAGCACAAAGCGGTTTACTTCGCCGCCACCGGAGGGGTCGGTGCCCTCATCGCCAGGGCGATTAAGAAGGTGGAGGTGGTGGCCTACGAGGATTTGGGCGCTGAGGCCATCCTGCGCCTTGAGGTGGAGAACTTCCCCGCCATCGTGGTCAACGATGCCCAGGGAGGGGACTTATATGAGGAGGGGAAGGCTAAGTACCGGAGAAACCCTGAAACAAGGTAATTTCTGAGCTATGGGAATTGACAGCAGAATCATAGGGAGTGTATAATACCTCTAAATATAAGAGAAGGAGATTCATCTATGAAGTGTGCTTATCATCCAGAGGTTGACGCTGTAGGGTCATGCGTTAATTGCGGAAAGATGATCTGCACAGAATGTACAGTGCCTTTGGGTGGAAAATCTTACTGCGAAGCTTGTGCTGGTGAGGTCTTTGCTAAGAAACAAGAGGAGCTAGTGGGAACGAAAAGCTGGCTTACCGCCTTGCTTTTTTCCATCTTTTTGGGCTGGCTTGCCGTCGACCGCTTTTATCTCGGTTATGTCGGCTTAGGCATCTTAAAGCTTCTTCTGACAATACTTCTCGGCGTTGGGGCAATCTGGTGGCTAATTGACATCATTCTAATTGCTACCGATTCACTCAAGGATGCCAAAGGGCAACCTCTACGCCATGGCGCATATTAACCATAAACCACAGTAGGAGGCGGTGTTATCATGAAATGTGCCTATCACCCGGAGAACGATGCTGTAGGGTCATGCGTTAATTGCGGAAAATTGATTTGCGCAGAATGTAGGACTACATTGGGAGGGAAGATTTATTGCCAACCCTGCGCTGACACGATCTTTGCCAAGCCTGCCGAAAGGCCTGTTGCTGAAAGGCCGGTTGAAGGGAGGGCTCATTGGGCCTGGTGGTTGATGCCCATATTCCTGACCTGGGTCGGTGGGCTCATTGCATGGTTGGTTAATAGAGACACGGATCCCAGAACGGCTAGGAATATGTTAATACTGGGACTCGTATTGACGGCCGCATGGATACTACTTTGGGTGGGGCTTACGTGTATGGCAGTGGTGACCGCGGCTTATTAGTCAGCGCTTTGGCAAAATAATTGCACCCTGATGAAATACAGTGGTCGTCCTAAAGCGAAGGCAAGGTGATTAAAGGGTTCAGCAAAAAGAGGGTTGCCTCAGCAATTGTGGCAGCGCTGGTCCTATCAGCGCTGGTCTTGCCTATGGCATGCCTCCCTCCACCCTCACCAACGCCGACACCGACTCCCACGCCAATAGTTACGCCGGGGGTGACCCCGACGCCACCGCCAACTCCTCCCCTAACGCCGACCCCACCGCCGACGCCTGCGCCCCCCCCCACG
>SOJQ01000029.1 GCA_004376075.1 Dehalococcoidia bacterium
GTATACGATGAAGCCCCAGATAAACCAGCCCCCGATGGCACCAAACCCCCATAGAAAAGCCCAGGGGAACCACACCGCCCCAGCGGTGATGAGAATCCCCAGCGCGCTGCCCAACCCTATAGCTAGATTGGCTATGATTACTATGAGAAGAGCCTGGGGCAGAGCAGTGGCATCGGCCTCTACCTCCTCATAAAGATTTACCTCCAGCCTGGCTGCTCTGACCATTCTGCCAACAAGCGAGCGTGAGAGACTCATGCTATCTCTTTTCACTAGCGCAAACTCTGTACCAAAGATAGCGGATTTGCCCCGGCTTGGTCAATCTTCTGTCAGCGGCCCAGCCACCGCCGCCACCAGGGTCGTTTTGCCTCCACGAGCAGCTTCACCCGGTCCTCCAGGTGACGGCACTGAGCCTGAAAGTAAGCTACCTGCGCATAAAGCTCAGCCTTCTCCTGCTGCAAAGCCTTGATCATGTCAAAGGCTTTGTCCATGGCAGAGGGTGAGGCCTTGTCTATCCCTGCCGGGGTGGCAACCACCTCGCCCAGCTCGCTGATGCGATACTCGGGACCAAAGGGACCCGGCACCAACATAGCTTTGATTTTGCCGCTCTTTATCTGGCGCCGCACCGTTCTCTGCGACACCCCTAATGCTTGGGCAGCCTCGGCAACTGTCAAGCCCTGTCTGGACATCCGACCAAACCCCCTAGACAAAGTCTAGCCAAACGCCGGACAAATGTCAAGACCCAGGGGAAGTATCGCCATTGGCAATACGCCTCTTTCCAGGAAAAGTCTTGATTACTTGAACATAACCTCGTATAGTATATAGGGTGGCGGCTGACCTTGGGATTCTGGATTTGTGATATACTAAGGACGAGCATAGAGGTCTTCGATTTTTGGTTCGAGCAAAGCAAGCAAAGAAGGCCTTAAGTTCGAAATAGGCCAGCGTAGCTCAGAGGTAGAGCAGCGGTTTCGTAAACCGCCGATCATCGGTTCGAATCCGATCGCTGGCTCTTAGGAGGAGTGGTGAGCAAACTCTTGGAGAAGTTACAGCGCGTCTCCCGCGGTGCCAGTCAACCAATTGGTTTCAGGGCAGCGGCAACTATGCCCAAAGGTCCTTCCATAGTGCTTATCGCTGCCTTGACCGCACGCCCCGGCCCCGCTCCGGCGGCGCGCGCCGCCGCCGCCCTCTGCCCCTGGGGCCCCCGGACGGGGGCGCGCCGGGGACAGATTGTAGCCTCCTTAGGTGACCTTCCCTGGGGGGTATCTCTGGAGGAGGCAACCGGGGAGGAGCTTTCCCAGCTCAAGGAGATGGGATGCGATTTCGTGGTCTTTAACGCGGCAAGGGCACCGCTGGCGCTGCTTCGAGAGGAGGAGATGGGTAAGATTGTGGAGATAGAGCCCTCTCTAGCCGATGGCTTGGTGAGGGCCATCGAACAATTGCCCATCGATGCGGTGCTTGTTGGTGAGGAGGGCGAGCTTTCTATACATCGCCTGATGGTCTGCCAGCATCTCGCCAATCTGGTGCGTAAGCCCCTGGTTGCTCTAGCACCTATCGCTATGTCCAAGGAAGACCTCCAGGGGCTTTTCGAGGCAGGGGTGGCGGGGGTGGTAGTGAAGTTGGAGGGGGGCGTTAAGGAGCTCTCCAAATTGAGGCAGGCCATTGAGGAGCTGCCCTCCTCTAGGGGGAGAAGGAAAGAGAGGGTGGAGCCCCTCCTCCCCTACGCTGTGGAGGAGATAACCGAGCCTGAGGAGGAAGACTAACCTACCAGGCTCTTGATCAAAGAGAGCTCATCCCTTAGGAGCCTGGGCATGAGGAAATTGTTCTTGATGTGTTCTTTGCCCTGCTTGCCCAGTTCCTGGGCTACTCTGGGGTGTTCCAGGAGATAGGCCACCCTTTCAGCGCACTCCTCGACGCTGGTGATCAGATATTCGGTAAGGGCGCCGGGCATCTGCAAAGGAATGCCCCCAGTATCGCCGGCAACCACAGGAGTTTCCTTCCAAAGCGCCTCGGCAACCACCAGACCAAATCCCTCCTTAATAGACTTTTGGATCACTACCCCGCTCGCTGTCTGAAAGGCATTTACCTCCATGTTGCCCACCCCGGTGAGGTTGGAGAAGATATGGATATCAGGGTCTTTTTGCGCCTCCTCATGGACTGCGGCATAAATATCCCAAGCCTCAGGGTCATCGCCGGCAAAGGAGGTGATAAGGGCTAGTTGAAGCCCAGGGACCTTTTCCTTCGCCAAGCGATATGCCTCCATCACTCCAAAGGGGTCTTTCCATAGGTCAAATCGGGAGATCTGGGCGATAAGGGGGCGGCTCTTGTCAATGTCAAGGTTATCAAGCATCTCCCGCCAAAGGGAGGAAGGGAGGGGCATGTTCTTAGTGCTGAAGGGGTCGATGGCGGGAGCCATGATGGCTATACGGGGCAGCCGGTGGCTGTATAGGTGCACTCTGAGGTTAAGGGGAACAAATTTCTCCATAGTGAAGACCGCGGCATCATACTCCTCGATGTAGGGGCTCAGGAACTGCCAGGTCGCTTCATCGGGCTCTGAGCTATCGACATGACAACGCCAGATCCACTTCGCCTGGGGAATGTCGCAGAAATGGCGTAGCGCTGCCGGTTGAGGGTCGTTGACAACAAAAACGTCGTAGTTAGGGTCTAGCTCCCTAGCGTTGTCTAGGTTATTGGATTTGTAGGCTCTCTGGGTTGTTTCCTTCTCGATAAGGGGATATTCACTCCCTTGAAGGGCATTATGTAGCGACTTGGTGATGGTGAAGAACCTGCGGTCGCCGCGAATGATCTGCCAATCGGCGCTGATCCCCGCCCCTCGCGCCAAGGGGATGTATGATGAGAGCAGTTCGGCAACCCCACCGCCGAAGGGGGTGGAGTTTATGTGACATAGCCTTAGCCCTTTTAGGTCTTCCGCTAGCGCCTTTACCTCATCGATAAGCTCACTGCTCAGAAGAAGACGGTATTTGTCGATATCCTTCACTGGAAGAGAAACCTTCTGTAACACCAAAAACCTCCTTATTTATTGCAGGCGCCTCAGGCTGGGGCGCAGCAAAGCCATTAAAATGGTGAATAGGACAATGAGGGCACCACTGGCACCTATGGCCACCGAGGGCCCAATAGCATCAGCAAGGGCGCCTAGAGGCAAGGTGCCTAAAGGCATCAAGGCGAAGGTCATCATGTATATGCCCATCACCCGCCCCCGCACCTGGTGAGGGACATTGCTCTGAATAAGGGTATTGTTCACCGCCATATAACCAGCGCCGCCAGCACCCACCCCTAAAAGCACCACCAGGGAGAGGGCGTAGGAGCCGGAGATGCCAAAGAGGGCCAGCGTCGCCCCGAAACCTAGAGCGAGGATCATTAGAAGCATACCTTTTCGCCTGAAATCGCCAAGGGAGGCAATGCCAAGGGAGCCGGCCAGTGCCCCCGCCCCTGCCATAGCCATAAGTATCCCCAAGCCGGGGGCACCAACATTGAACACTTCGTCGGCGAATACGGGCATGAGGTTCAGGTAGGGCAGGCCAAAGGCGATGGGAATAACGGCCATTGCCAGCAGGGGTAGGATGATGGGGCTGTGGCGAATGTAGCTAAGCCCTTCCCTAAGGTCTGCCCCCACTGAGGTACTGGCTGGCGCTGCAACCCTCTCCGGTACCGAGATCTTAAATAGAGCGGCCACCGCAGCTATGTAGCAGACCACCACGATATAATAGACGCCGGCTACGCTAATGAGAGGCACCAGAGCCCCCGCTATAGCGAAGGCGATAACTCGCGTTAGATTCATCCCTGTAGAGTTGAGGGCGATGGCGTTGAGCAGTTCCCTTCTCGTTACCAGCTCAGGGATAATGGCCAGGCGTCCCGGGCCGTTAAAGACGAAGGTAATTCCGGTGCAAAGGGCAGCGGCCATCAGATGCCAGATGGCAATTGAGCCGCTGAATATCAGGATAGCAATGACCAGGGTGATTAAGGCATTGGCAGCTTGGGTAACGATAAGTAGATTGCGCTTATTCACTCGATCGGCCACCGCACCGCCATAAAGCGAGAACAGAAGTATCGGGGCTCCAAAGGCGGCGCTCACTATCCCCAGGGCAAGGGCTGAGCCGGTCATATCAAAAACCAGCCAGCCGCGGGCCAATATTTGCATCTGAAGCCCGGCGAAGGAAGCCAACATTCCTAACCAGAACCAGCGATAGTTGGGAGTGCGCAGGGAGGTGAAGGTGGTGACCCTGGCCTCTTCCGGTGTCACCACCGGGATTTGACTTTCTCCGAGGGGCACAGGTCTTCTAAATTCTGACATCGGCTTAGGGCTCAATCAGGGGGCATTATGTTTGCAGAATACAGTGCACCTCCTCCCCCTGTCAAGGTTTGAGCCTTATCTCGTTCAGATAGATAAGTGACACTTCCCCTCATTGCATGAGGCTCTTTCACTTGTCATTGCGAGGTCGTCTAGGGCGACCGAAGCAATCTCTCGGGAAGGTCGGAGAGGATGAGATTGCTTCGCGGAGTTTATCCTGAGCCGTATGTTGAGATTCTTCGCTTCGCTCAGAATGACAGAAGGCGAAGGGCTCGCAATGACAGCGGCAATAGGGAGAGACAATGTGTCACTAATGTACTGGACGAGTACAGAGCGTTGACAGGGAAATAAAGGGAGGGCTAGAATACGAAAGCATCTATCGATGCGGTGGAGATGGTTATGAGCGAAAAACTCCTTTTTGGCACCGCAGGTGCCCCCGTCAGCTCCAAATCGCCTACCACTGAAGGCGGCATCGAGCGAGTGGGGGAGCTGGGGCTGGGTTGTATGGAGGTGCAATTTGTGCGCGGGGTGAAGATGAATGAAAAGATGGCGCGGGTGGTGGGCGAGGTGGCTAAAGAGAGGGGGGTGAAACTTACCGCCCACGCCCCCTATGCCATCAACCTCAATTCCCATGAGAAAGATAAGGCCATTGCCAGCCAGGAGAGGGTGATTCAGACGGCGCGCATCGCATCGCTTTTTGGGGCCGGGGGCATCGTTTTCCATGCTGCCTTCTATCTCGATGACCCACCCTCAGCGGTTTATGCCGTGGTGAAGAGGAGCCTCGAGGAGACGGTAAAGCTGCTCAAAGCGGAGGGGAATCAGGTTTTGCTCAGACCGGAGACCATGGGGAAAGCGAGCCAGTTTGGCACCCCGGAGGAGATATTGAAGCTAAGCGCAGAGATCGACGGCGTTGCCCCCTGCATCGACTTTGCTCACTGGCATGCCAGAACGGGGAGGCTCAATTCCCACGAGGAATTCGTAGCCCTGCTGAAGCAGGTGGAGGAGGTACTGGGGAGGCAGGCTCTGGATGATATGCATATTCACATCTCGGGGATCGAATATGGGAGGCAAGGGGAGATCAAGCACTTGAATCTAAAGGAGTCGGACTTTCGTTATGTCGAATTCCTTCGAGCGTTGAAGGAGCTTGGGGTAAAGGGGCTTATTATCTGTGAAAGCCCGGATCGCGAGGGTGATGCCCTCCTTCTCCAGGAGACCTATAACTTACTGTAAGATTTACGAGGGTCACAATTCTTTGCGCAAGAGCGTCTGCCAAGCTAGCACGGTGCATAGCGCTACTAGCGCCAGACTGATGCCAACGGCCCACCAGGCGCTGGGTCCAGACCCTGCTATGATGCGTTGTCCCCAGCTAATCATTCCTATCGGAGCATAGAGTTCGAGCTGAGGAATTAGAGACAAGGGCCATTGTCCCACTACTACCACAAAGGCAAGCCCGCCTGCTGCGAGTTGGCTCTTAAAGAGCGTGCTGCACAGTAGAGTCACTGAAAGGCAGACGAGAAGGAAGAGGCCAGCCAGCAGGTTAACCGCAATGAAGGACGAGGCATTCAGCTCGGTGAATAGAATAGTGGTATATAAATAGCAAGCCCCGGCGCCAGCAGCAAGGCCCAGCCCGAAGGTCACACTCAGAGCAGCTAGCTTTGATGCGATAAATGTGCCGCGCCCCACCGCTTTGCTCAGCGTCATAACTGCTGTGCCTCGCTCCCTCTCACGAGCTACCGCACCCATAGAAACAAGGATCACTACCAGTATGCCCATCTGGGTAATGGTCCCCAAATACTCACTGACTACATCCGCCGCAGTGAAATCAGGGATCGGTATCGGGGTACCCCCGGTGTTCTCCAGCAGCAACGGCAGATAGTTTAAAAGTAGCGGTGTCCCCAACCCGAGGAGAAGGAAAACAGCAACAATTATCAGCAGCTTGTAGGTTCTGAGGTGGTCCCGCAGCTCCTTTTTCAATAAGACACTGAAGCTCGTCATTCTTCCCCTCTAGTGCCCACTAATTCGATAAAGACCTCCTCCAGGCTTGGCGACATAAGCTCATAGTGAAGCAAGATCAGCCCGCTCTCCGCTACGATCTTGGGCAGCTCTCGCTTTGCTGTTATCACATCGCTGACGCGAATATGTAATACAGCCTCATTGTCGCGGTGCTCCTCTTCTACCTTTGCCACCCAGGGTAGAGATTGCAACAACCGGGTTATGGAGTGAGCCTCTCCCTCAAGGTGCAGCTCAAAAATGGGCTGGGCAAATCGGTCCCGCAGCTCCTCCGTCCTCTCCTCGATGACCAACCGCCCTTTATCGATAATGCCTACCACATCGCAAATCCTCTCCACATCGGCGAGGATATGGGTGGACATGAATACTGTTGCCTCTTCCTTAAGGCGGAGGATGGTATCCAGGACCTCGCGCCGGCCAATAGGATCGAGGGCAGAACATGGCTCATCGAGGAAGAGCACCTTGGGGCGATTCATCAGGGCTTGAGCGAGCCCCAAGCGTTGGCGCATCCCCCGCGAGTAACCGCCAATCCTTCGAGAGGCTGCTTCACTTAGGCCGGCGAATTCGAGCAGCTCGTCGCAACGTTTTTTGTTCTCTCTGGATGGCAGGTGAAAAAGCTCTCCCACATAGATCAAAAACTCCCGCCCATTCATCCAGTTGTAGAAGGCGGGCTCCTCGGGAAGGTATCCGACCTTACTTCGTAAGGAAACCGAGGTGGGAGTGACCTCTTCACCCATGACCCAAGCCTTGCCACGGGAGGGTCGACTCAGCCCGGTTAACAGCCTCACTGTGGTCGTCTTTCCCGCCCCATTGGGGCCCAGGAAGCCGAAGATCGACCCCTCCTCGATTACCAGGTTGAGACCATCCACAGCAGCAATGGCACCGTAGTGCTTGGTCAGGCCTTCACATCTTATCGCTTCCACCTCGCTTCAATCCTCCTCCCGGCCAATGGTAAGGTATAGAATAGGGCCGATGATACTCACAAAGACGATCACTAGCCCCTACACCAGCTTGCTCCCCCCTTTGACCCTATTCCGCTTTACCAGGTCATAAAGGGCGAATCCCAGGAGGCCAAGCTGGATGGCTGCCAGGGGGATGATTAAGAGAATCATTTCGTTCATATCTCAACCTCTGTTTGGGTTACCCGGCACTTCTCCGCAGTGATAATGGCATCGATCTGAGCCACCGCAAGGTCGGGCCTATCCTGACGGTTTACCACCACATAGTCGAACATCGGTAGGCACTTCATCTCCTCACGAGCGGTCTCGATGCGTAGATTCAGATCGATGGTGGATTCGGTCTTGCGCTGCCTGAGGCGCTCCTCCAATTGCTCCATAGAGGGAGGGGCGAGGAAAATGAGCAAGGCTTGAGGCACGACGCCTTTGATTGTTGCTGCCCCCTGGACATCGGCCTTTACGATGACATCGAGCCCCCTCCCCAGTGCCTCCTCCACCTGATGCTTGGGCACCCCATACCGGTTGCCATAGACCTTGGCCCACTCCAGGAGCTCTCCCCTTTTCACCATCTCCTCGAACCTCGCCGGGGAGATGAAGTGATAATCCGCTCCATCGCTCTCCCCCTCCCGCTGAGGACGGGTGGTCGCAGTCATTGTGTAGTGTAGGGGATAACCTAATTCCTTCATCCTAGCGAGCACAACGTCCTTGCCCACCCCAGAGGGACCGGAGAGCACAATGAGCAGTGGTTTCGCCCTGAGAGGGCGAAAAGGCTCTTTTTCCTTCAGGCCTCTTCCTCCCGACTTGCCGTCAGCCTGCCGGCGATGGTTTCCGGAGCGATCGCTGCCAATACAATATGACCGCTGTCCATAATGAGCACCGCTTTAGTCCTTCTGCCATTGGTCATGTCAACGAGCACCCCGTTACTCCTCCCCTGTTGAACCATACGCTTTGTCGGGGCTGAGTTTGGGGAAACCATGGCGATAACCCTATTCACTGCCAAGACATTGCCGAAACCGATGTGAATCAGCTCTGTAGTCATCTCTCACTTTCCCAACCCCGAAAGGTCGGGGCTGGTAATAATTTTACCCCCTTTCTTTCAAATTCTGCTGGCCGGTGAGCCTCTCCAGATCATGCCAGAAGGCGGGATAAGACATAGCTACTACTTCGGCATCGTGGATCACCGTTTCCCCTTGGGCAATGAGCGCCGCTATGCCCAGGGTCATCGCCAAGCGATGGTCGAGGTGGCTGGAGCACTCCCCACCTTTGAGCATCCTGACCCCGTGAACAATCATGCCATCGGGGAGTTCCTCTATGTCCGCCCCCAGCCTCGATAGCTCCCTCACCGTAGCCCTGATCCTATCCGTTTCCTTTACCCTGAGCTCTGCGGCGTCCCTGATGATGGTGGTACCTCGGGCAAGGGAGCCGGCAACGGCGATCAGTGGTATCTCATCGATGAGCGTGGGGATGATGCTCCCTCCAATTTGCCTCCCCACCAGATCGCTGGATTCTATGGTGAGGTCAGCGACGGGTTCACCACCCTCTATTCGCTCCCTCTCTATGCTGAGCTTCGCCCCCATGTCTAAGAGGACCTCGATGATCCCCCTCCTTGTGGGGTTAATCCCTGTGTCTTTGACCTTTATCTTAGCATTGGGATGAATCGCTCCAGCGACAAGCCAGAAGGCGGCGGAGCTGATGTCTCCGGGGATGCGAAGGTCGATAGGCCGCAGGGGGGCAGGTCCTGGGATAAGGATGATCCTCGTGCCATCGCCCTCCACCTTGGCCCCCATCGCCCTGAGGAGGCGTTCCGTGTGGTCCCGAGAGGGTGCCGGCTCCTCAACGATGGTCTTCCCTTGGGCGAAGAGGGCAGCGATGAGGATCGCCGATTTCAGCTGGGCGCTGGCCACGGGGAGGCGATATTCTATGCCCTGGAGCTGATTCCCTTTGATAGCCAGAGGGGCTAGGGAATCCCCTCCCCTCCCCCAGATCTGCGCTCCCATTAGGCGCAGGGGATGGATCAGCCGACCCATGGGGCGAGAACGCAGCGACTCGTCCCCGGTAATTATGGAGAGGAAGGGCTGAGCGGCGAGAAGCCCCGCCAGAAGGCGCATCGTGGTGGCGCTGTTCCCTGCGTTGAGCACATCCCTAGGCTCCTTGAGGCCTTCCAACCCTGAGACGGTGAGCACGCCGCCGGATTCCTCGATAATCTCCACTCCCAGTTGCCTCAAGCAAGCCACCGTGGAAAAGCAGTCATCGCCCGGGGAGAAGTTCTCGAGCCTCGCCCTGCCCTGAGCTATGCTGTTCAGGATAACAGCACGGTGGGAGATGGACTTATCGCCCGGGGGAGAGACCTCGCCCCTGAGAACTGAGCACCCCTTTATCCTTTGCTCCATGGCCGTCAAGCCCCTTCTACAATCTCCCCAAGCCACCTCTCCCGTCCCTGGCGTGCCCGAATAAAGGCCTGCTCCATCTCCTGGCCACCCTCGCTTACCAGGCGGCGGAATTCCCCCAGCTCCTTGATGTATTCATCGATCCAGTGAAGGATGGGCTCCCTGTTGGTAAGGCAGATGTCCAGGCTCATCACCGGGTTCCCCGAGGCAAGACGGGTAAGGTCACGAAACCCTGTGGCAGCCAGCTTCGCCATCTTTGGCCAGGAGGGACTTCTTGTGGTGGCTGAAACAAGGGCTGCGGAAAGTAGTAATGGGAGATGACTGATTGCGGCGACAAGGCTATCGTGCTCTGGGGCATTGAGGAAGATAGGCTTTGCCCCTATTTGCCTTACCAACCCCTCCACTACATTGATCGCCTCAGTGGTGGCCCCTCTCCCCGGGACTAAGCAGTAGGTGCAGCCAGCGAAAAGAGCGGCATCGGCGGCCTCGATCCCCGATGCCTCCTTCCCCGCCATGGGATGTCCCCCGATGAAGCTTACCGACGATGGCAAAAACTCCTCCGCCCAGCCCATAACCTGTGCCTTGGTGCTTGCGGTGTCGGTGACGATGCAGCCTTGAGATAGGCGCTCCCCGATCTGAGCCAATATCTCCTTTATCGCCACCACAGGGGTGGCAATGATGACTAGATTAGCCTCTTTCACTGCGGAGAGCAAATTCCCCTCAGCCCTGTCCACAGCCCCAATGCTGAGAGCCTTGGAGGCTACCTCAGGCCTGCGGGCAAATCCCACCAGCTCCAGATCAGCAACCTTCTTCAGTGCTAAGCCCATCGAGCCCCCAATTAGCCCCAGCCCGATAATGGCAATCCTTGTCACACCTCACCTCCAGATCGCCTAAAAACCTTTCAAATTCTCCTAAATTCAGCCCATTATAGCACAGTTTCACCGATGATGAGAAGAAAATCCCCTCTTTTCTGGAGCTGGACGATATGGGCTTGACATTATCGAGGCGGTGTATTATAATATAAAGCCCAGAGGGACAAGATTGAATCCCTCAATGCGCGAAGATAGTTGCCTCTGAGTTATAGCAAATCTTCTGAGAAGGAATTCCTTCTTACTATATAGCTAGGAGTAGACCTCTAGCTTTTCCCCCTAAGGAACCTAAGGGATGACCAAGTATATATTTGTGACTGGCGGTGTGGTTAGCTCGGTGGGGAAGGGCATCACTGTTGCCTCCATAGGGAGGATCCTGAAGAGCCGCAACATCTCGGTCTCCATCCAGAAGCTGGACCCCTACATTAACGTCGACCCGGGGACGATGTCCCCCTACCAGCATGGCGAGGTGTTCGTCACCCAGGATGGTGCCGAAACCGACCTCGACCTAGGTCACTATGAGCGCTTCATCGATGTAAACCTTACCACAGCCTCCAGCGTGACCACAGGGCAGGTTTATGGTTCTATTATCGCCAAGGAGAGAAGGGGCGATTTCCTTGGGGGCACCATCCAGGTGGTGCCTCATGTCACCAATGAAATAAAGGAGCGCTTCAGGGAGGTAGCGAGACAGAGTGAAGCGAGCGTGGTCATCGTCGAGGTTGGGGGCACGGTGGGCGATATCGAGGGGCTCCCCTTCCTGGAGGCAATTCGCCAGATGAGGAGTGAAGTGGGGCGGGAGAATGTCCTCTATGTTCATGTCACCCTTCTTCCCTATCTCTCCTCCACAGGGGAGCTGAAGACCAAGCCCACCCAGCACAGCGTCAACGAACTGCGGCGCATCGGCATTCAGCCCGATGTTATTGTATGCCGCAGCGACTATCCCATCACCGACGCCGTCAGAGACAAGATCGCCCTTTTCTGCGACGTGGATCGGCGAGCTGTGGTGGCGTTACCTACTTTGCCCATAATCTATGAGATCCCGTTGGTTCTCGAAGAGGCAGGGCTGGGGCGATTGATTGCGGAGATGCTTGATCTGCCTCGCTTAAGTGGGGATCTTAGCGAGTGGCGTCAGCTGGTGGAGCGGATGAAAGAGACCAAGGAATCTCTTCCCATTGCCATTGTGGGGAAATATGTGGAGCTTCGTGATTGCTATATCTCGGTGCGAGAGGCCCTTCGTCATGCCGCAGTTTATCATGACCGAGACGTGGAAATTCACTGGATTCATTCAGAGGATTTGGAAAAGGATGGCAGCGACGCTTTGCTTCGCTCCGTTCAAGGGATTGTTGTTCCCGGCGGCTTTGGCATTCGAGGCATTGAAGGGATGGTGATCGCCGCTAGATATGCCAGGGAGAACGAAATCCCCTATCTGGGGTTGTGTCTGGGGATGCATGTCATGGTTATTGAGTATGCCCGATATGCGCTCGACTCCGCTGAGCCCAACTCAACCGAGTTCGAGCTGGAAACCCCTTACCCTGTCATCGACCTGCTCCCGGAGCAGCGCCAGGTGAAGGAGAAGGGAGGGACGATGCGCCTCGGTGTTTACCCCTGTCATCTGGTAAAGGGTACCCGGGCCGCTGCCGCCTATGGAGAGCCCGTGGTCTATGAGCGCCATCGCCACCGTTTCGAGTTTAACAACGATTTTCGGGAGACCTTGGAGAGGGCGGGAATGGTTTTCAGCGGTCTCTCCCCGGAGGGGAGATTGGTGGAGATCAGCGAGGTTGGAGGCCACCCCTTTATGGTGGGCTGCCAGTTTCACCCTGAATTCAGGTCACGCCCCAATCGCCCCCATCCCCTTTTCCGCGACTTCATAGGGGTGGCGAAGGGAGTGCTCCGCGAGGGGGCTCAGCCCCCTTTGCCCCTCAAGTAGACGAGGTTTGTCCTGGGATGGAATTAAATGAGAATATTGGTAACTGGTGGTGCTGGGTCTGTGGGGAGCGCCCTGGTGAGTTCCCTGCTCGATAGGGGCCTCAATGTCAGGGTCCTTGACAAAACCATGGGAAAACTGGCGGAGTTAAAGAAGCCAAATTTAGAGGTTTTTGTGGCCGGCATTGAGGATCTAGAAAAGGTCGAGTCTGCGATGAAGGATGTGGATGCCGTTTATCATCTTGCGGAGTCCTATTCCTCTCAGCCCCGCGAGGTGTTTGAGATCGACGTAAGAGGAAACATCAATCTCTTAGAAACCGCAGTCAAATACAATGTTAGGCACTTCATATTCACCAGTACCACCAGGGTCTACGGGAAGCCTGGATACTTGCCCGTGGATGAGGGGCATCCCTGTAATGCGGAGGATTCTGGGCGCCCCCTTTATGCCATCTCCAAGCTCTTCGCTGAGAAGCTTTGTCTCCTATATCATAGGGAGCATAATTTACCTACCACAATCTTCAGGTTTTGGTGGGCGTATGGTCCTGATATTGGTGGCAGGGCGCTGAGAACGCTCATCGACACCGCATTGAAGGGAGGGACGATCAGGGTTCCCGATGGGACAGGTGGGAGTTTCTTGCATGATGATGACACCGCCAGAGCCTTTGAGCTTGCTACATTGACCGAAAAAGCATATGGACAGGTATTCAACCTATCAAGCGGTTTCTTTACGAGCTGGCATGAGTTAGCGGAGCTTGCCTGCCAATTAACAAACTCATCATCAAAGATAGAGCTTATGCCACGTGATGCTTGGACTGGAGATGCCTCCATAGGGAGTGACCGGGATATCCCGAAGATATGGGACATCGGCATTGGTAAAGCGGAGCAGGTGCTTGGATACAAGCCGAGGTATGGTCCAGAGGAAGCAAAGAGACTGCTCAGCGAGGCCATAAACAAACTTGTATTAACTAGGCAAAAGGTAGTATAGTAGGGGTGAACAGCCTCTAGAGAGTTCGGGATGCGCATCTTTTTGGACACCGCAAATATCGACCAGATTCGCCATGCCGCCAAGCTTGGCATAATAAGTGGGGTGACCACAAATCCTACCCTGGTCGCCAGGGAGGAGGCGGTCGACTTCAAGGCAGCGATCCTGGAGATCTGCTCCCTTGTTCCCGGTCCTGTTTCCGCCGAGGTGCTTAGTCTGGAGCCGGAGGGAATGATCGAGGAGGCACGTCAGCTCTCCTCCTGGGCTCCCAACATTGTGGTTAAGATCCCAGTATCGGAGGCAGGGCTTGAGGCGGTTTCCGTTCTCTCTAGGGAGAACATAAAGACCAATCTCACCCTTTGCTTCTCCGTCAATCAGGCGCTCCTCGGCGCCCTTGTTGGCGCAACCTATGTCAGCCCATTCGTGGGCCGGCTAGATGATATCGGTCATCAGGGGATGGAGGTGGTTGCCGAGGCTGTGGAGATCTTTCATCATTACGCTCTATCCACACAGGTGATTGCTGCCAGCCTTCGTCATCCCCTTCATATAATCGCTGCTGCCAAGGCGGGGGCCCATATTGCTACTGTCCCTTATAATGTACTGATGCAGATGATCCGTCATCCCCTTACCGATATCGGGATCACCCGCTTTGCGGAAGACTGGAAGAAGGTGGCTAAAAAATGAACATAAATATTGTTGAACTGGAAGCGAAGACACGCGAAGAGCTGCTGGAGATGGCCAAGGGAATGGGCATCTCTGGTCATACCGCGCTGAAAAAGCAGGAGCTGGTGCTCAGGCTTCTTCAGGCCCAGGCTGAGGCTCAGGGCAACATCTTTGGCGGTGGCATACTGGAGATCATGGACGAAGGCTTCGCTTTCCTGCGCCAGGATAGCCTGAGGCCGGGACCGGGCGACGTTTACGTCTCCCAATCGCAGATTCGCCGCTTCGGGCTGCGCACCGGCGACATGGTCACCGGGCAGGTGAGGCTGCCAAAGAATGGGGAGAGATACTACAGCCTGCTTCGCGTTGAGGCAGTGAACGGTATCGACCCGGAGGCGGCAAGAAATCGCCCCCATTTCAATTCCCTGACCCCAATCTTTCCCGATAGGTTCATCGACCTGGAGACCACCCCCGGTAATCTCTCCACCCGCCTTTTGAACCTGATCGCTCCCATAGGTCGGGGGCAGCGGGGGCTCATCGTCTCCCCGCCCAAGGCGGGCAAGACCGTTCTCCTCAAGCACATCGCCAATGGCACCATGACCAACTACAATGACATTCATCTCATGATCTGCCTTATTGGGGAGCGCCCCGAGGAGGTCACCGATATGCAGCGCTCCGTCAAGGGGGAGGTGATCAGCTCCACCTTCGATGAGCCTGTGGAGAACCACACCAAGGTGGCTGAGCTGGCACTGGAGCGGGCGAAGCGCCTGGTGGAGAACGGGAAGGATGTGATGATCCTCCTCGATGGCATCACCCGCCTCAGCCGCGCCTATAACCTCGCCCTGCCCCCCAGCGGTCGCACCCTATCCGGAGGCATCGACTCGGTGGCCCTCTATCCCCCAAGCGCGTCGTTGGCGCCGGCCGGAACACCGAGGCGGGGGGGTCCCGGCCCGGCATGGCCACCTGCCTCATCGATACCGGAAGCCGCATGGATGAGGTTATCTATGAGGAGTTCAAGGGAACGGGCAATATGGAGCTCCACCTCGACCGAAGGCTCTCCGATCGCAGGGTCTTCCCCGCTATGGACATCCTGCGCAGCGGCACCAGGCGGGAGGAGCTTCTTTTGGACGAGGCCAACATGCAGAAGGTTTGGCTCCTGAGAAGGATGGCAAACCTGGTGCTCTCCAACTCCGTCAATCCCACTGAGGCTACAGAGAGGATTCTGGAGCGCATGGCAAAGACCAGAAACAATGCCGAGTTCCTCGCCACCCTGGCCAAGGAGATGTAGCTTGGGACTTGACAAATCGATAAATAGCTTTATACTATGGAGAAGCCAGGTATTGACAAATAGCGTATTGATGTAGTAACATATTTAGAACGTTTGTAGTGGAGTTTTGTCGGGTTGGGGGGGTGAATATAAAGACTGGCGGTGACGAGTGGCATTCCTGATAACCGGAGAGATAAGGAATTATTTTGATTTCATCATCATTCGAGATGGGGCTAAGCAGAAGCTAGCTGCCCCGATATATCGGGGTGGGTAGCTTATTTTTTGTTGTTTTAGTATAGGGGTTGACAGATTCGATAATATGTGATATACATCTTCAAATCTGATAGGTTTGGGCTCGACGAAGGGGAGGAGAGCCTATGAAACCTGTTAAAATCATTGGAGGAAGGGGGTGATAAGTGAGAAAAGGGTGAAAAATTGAGTCCGACCACTGAATGTCAACAAAGCCGTGTTGCTTAACAATATGGCAAAAACGGAGGTTAAAGTATGAAAGGAAAATCTAAATGGAAGGGCGTGGTAATGGTGCTGCTGGCCCTGGTGCTTGCGCTGGGGGCAGTGCTCACCGCTGCGCCCGTAAGGGAGCCGCCCGAAGCTGAGGCCGGTCCTTTGATCTGGGGCACGGTGGAAGGCGACTACCCGCTGCATGGCATCCCTACCGGAGTGGGCCAGATCATCGCCATCGCGGTGACGGGTAACACCGTCTTCGTGCTGGCTGACACTGATGGAGCTGCCCCTGCCGACGGGTTGATTCAGGTGGTGCGTTCCGATGATGGCGGCTACCGCTGGGAGCCACCGAGGAACATCGCCGTTACCGCTGCGGGCAACACCGGTGTCGCTATCGCCATCTCGCCCTTCTACATCTCTGATGGCGGGGTGATGGTGCTGGCCACCGACCGGATCGTCTATGCGTCGATCGACACGGGCGCTCCCTGGAACGTGGCT
>SOJQ01000077.1 GCA_004376075.1 Dehalococcoidia bacterium
GCATTGGGCTCACTATAAGCGGTGCACCCCCACTTCTCCCCGGCGGCTATCTTTGGTAGGTGCTCCCTCTTCTGCTCCTCTGTCCCCAGAAGCATCAGGGCGGGCCCGATCCAGGTTATCCCTCCCACACCCATATCGATGCCAGGTACCCTATGACAGAACATCTCTTCTTTATAGATCAGCTGCTCCATAGGAGGGCGACCTAGACCCCCATACTCCTTGGGCCATGCTAAAGCAAGCCACCCCTTCGCTCCCAGCTTCTTCACTATCTGCTTGGTAAATTCGAAGTTTTCAGGGGCAAATTCGTTCTCAAACCCCTCCCAATCTGGAGGCAGCTCCTCCTTCAGAAACTGGCGAATCTCCTGGCGAAACGCCTCCTCCTCTGGAGTGAACCTAAAGTCCATATTTACACCCCTTTCTGACTCATTGAAGGAAGCGATCTGGGATTATTTCAGCACTCCACCTCAATTTTGCCAAGTCGTTCCTTCAGGTAGTCGATAACCGCTACCGGAGAAGGGTCAACATTGTTCAGCATCGCCAGGTAATAGCTAACATAGTCGCCCAAGAGAACGGCGCTCATTATTTGGCTTAACGGGCTCTCCCCCTCGGCCTCAACGACTTCATGGGCCATCCTGGCATCGGCGAGGATCTCAGCGGTAACCTTATAGCGTATTAGGGTGCGTGGGTGGAGTGAGGGGGAACGAAGCATAACTACAAATGCCTTTTCCGCAAGCCAAGAGGGGAATCTATAGCCGACCACAGCATTATGGTCAAGCTCGGGAAAGCACTCATAGAAGGCCGAGGTCTTGCTGTTCTCGTTGATCTGGGTCTTCCAGCGGAAGGCTACTTTGGAGAGGATGCCAGCCCCGTAGACCAATACTAAACGCCCAAAAAGCTTGGTTGCTAATTGCTTCGCCTGGTTGGTGTTGAGGGGGGCGCCCTTATCGAGCCTCGTTGATAGCCCCTCAAGAACCCTTATCGTTTCATCTATGTCCTTCGATTCGATAGAGATAAGGCCCAGCTTTCGAAAAAGCCCTAAGAGTGAAAAAAAGATGTAGCCGAAGGCAGCGCGGGGCTCGGCTAAATATTGGAAACAGAACACGGGAGTACCCCTTTCCTCAGCGAGGGTCTTAAGCCTGCCCCCTGTAGTGATCGCCAGCTTCTTTGCCGGCGTCTGGAGCGCTTTAGCGAAGGAGGAGAGGGTCTCCTCGGTGTTACCTGAATAGCTTGAGGCGATGACCAAGGTTCCCTCATCGACAAAAGGCAGATCGTAGTCGCGATGCACTAAGACAGGTGGCCCCTCCTCTAGGGCAAGGGCACTCACCAGGTCACCACCGATAGCAGAGCCCCCCATCCCAAGGATAACCACCTTCTCAACGGCGGAGTAATCGGAGGGCAAAGGGAAGTCCATAATGCTCTGCCATGCCTCGCTGCACTGCTGAGGCAATTGGCCAATTCGCCCTATCATATTGGAGGGATCGAATCTTGTATAGACTTCAGGGTCGTCCAGGTCTGTCATGGCCCCAGTATACCTTCGGTCGTGCTTCCTATTCAACCAGCCGCTTCCTCACCTGCTCTGCGCCTCTCTACCTCCTCGATGAGGCGGGGCACGATGTCTTTGAAGTCTGCCACCAGCCCGATGTCTATTTCTTTAAAAATTGGAGCTGCGGGGTTGTTATTGATGGCAACGATGATTTTTGCCTCTTGGACGCCTACCATGTGCTGGATGGCACCTGAAATACCGATGGCGATGTAAAGCTGAGGGCGGATCACCTTGCCGCTTTGCCCGATCATTTGCTCTTCGCTAGCCCAACCCTCATCCGCTGCTGGCCTGGTAGCGCCCACCTCCCCCCCCAAAGCATTGGCCAGCCTGACCACCAGCCCCCACTCCTGATGACCACCCACCCCCCAGCCACCGCCAACCACTACATCTGCCCTTTCCAGAGCGGCACCTCTCTCCTCGGGCATAACTACAGTTTCCAGCACCCTAACCGCTGCACCCTGCTCAGCAACACTCGTATCGAGGGCTTGCACCACAGCCCGGCGTGCTTTCCTTTCGGGCTTGCCCATGACTCCGGGCCTTACTGTGGCCATTTGGGGACGATGCTTGGGGCAGATAACCTGAGCCATCAAGTTGCCTCCGAAGGCGGGCACAGTTTGCAGCAGTCGCCCCTGCTCATCTATATCTAGCTGGATGCAGTCGGCAGTGAGCCCAGTCCCCAGCCGCGCCGCCAGTCGTGGCGCCAGATCTGTACCTGTTGCCGTGGCTCCAAAGAGGAGTATCTCTGGCTTATGCTCCATCACCGCCCTCTCCAGCACCCGCGTATAGGGCTCGTTTCTATAGACCTCCAGCGCTGGGCTGTCGGCGAGGTATACCTTGTCGGCGCCATAGGCGGTGAGCTCCTCGGCGAAAGCTCCGACCTGGTAGCCGATCAGTATCGCCCCAAGCTCGGTATCCATTTTATGGGCAAGCTTGCGCCCCTCGCCGAGGAGCTCAAGCCCAACATCCTGCAATCTTCGCTTCCTCTGCTCGGCAAAAACCCAGACGCCTCGATAATCTTTGGCCATCATCGCTCCAAAAGCTGTTAGGTTGGCATTACCCCCGCTTGTTCTAGCCTTGCCATCAGCGACCTCACCATTTCCTCCGCTTCGCCCTGAAGCAGCTCCCCACGGCGCCTCCTCTGTGGGGCAAAAACCTGGGCCACCTGGGTAGGCGAGCCCACAAGCCCTACCCGAGCCGGGTCCACTTCAAGGTCGCTGGCTCCCCAGACCTTGATCTCCCTTTCCCTTGCCGCCACAAGGCCCATTAAGGAGACAAGTCTCGGCTGGTTGATTCCCCTGTGCACCGCCAGCACAGCGGGCAAATCCGTCTCCAAGATGATGTGACCATCATCTGTTTTGGCCTTGACTCTTACCCTGCCTCCATCGAGAAGGTCTATCTTTAGAACGTGGCACACATGCGGTATCGCCAAGAATTCGGCTACTTGAGGGGCAACCTGGCCTGTGCCTACGTCCAGGCTTTTGTCTCCACAGAGCACCAGGTGGTATTGGCCAAGCTTCTTGATCGCCGTGGCCAATACATAGGAGGTAGCCAGGGTATCAGCCCCAGCGAAGCATCTGTCACTGAGCAATACCACCTCATCAGCTCCCATGGCCAAGGTCTGATACAAGGTCCCTAAGGTTGAGAGAGGGGCCATGCTCACTACCGTCACCTTGCCCCCGCACGAGTCCCTGATCCTCAGCGCCTCTTCTAAAGCGCACTTATCCAGAAGACCAAGCACGTTGGGTATGCCCTCTCTGCGCAGGGTATGCGTCTTCGGGTCCAAGGGAAGCCTGGCCCAATAGCTGGGGTCAGGTATCGGCTTGACGCAAACGACGATCTTCACAGGAGCCAACCTCTAGGCACAGAAAAACCCTTAGGAAAGGGGCTTTCTGACCATAATCATCCTTTGTATCTCCGAGGTGCCTGCGGCGGAGATCAGTAATTGAGCGTCCCTGTAATAGCGCTGGGCTGCATATTCATTCATGCAGCCGTAGGCACCATGGATGTCCATGGTCTTCTTGGCGGCTCTCACCGCTGCTTCGGTGGCGTAGAACTTGGCTGCCGCGATCTCGGCATCGGCCCGCTGAGCTGTATCCAGCATCCAGGCTGCCCGATATACCAGCAGCCTGCTTGTCTCCAGATCGAGGTATATGTCGCAGATATTCCACTGAATGGCCTGAAGCTCGGCGATGGGCTTTCCGTAGAGGATCCTCTCTTTGGCAAACCTCGTCGCCGCCTCCAGGCATCCATTGAGGATACCTAGGCCACAGGCCGCCGTCCCCGGGCGACCATAGGCACTGATGCCGCCCAGGGCAACGCGCACTCCTTGACCCTCGGCACCAAGGAGATTCTCCTTGGGCACCTTGCAATTCTCCAGGATCACCTCCCCGACCTGGCTTCCCCGGAGTCCCATCTTGTGCTCCAGCCTACCAGGACGCCATCCAGGCGTATCCTTATCCACAATAAAGGTGCTTATGTCCCTGGGACCCTCTCCAGTCCTGGCGGTAACGGTGTGGATATCGGCGAGATGGGAGTTCTCGATGAAACATTTGCGGCCACTGATGGTGTAAAGATCGCCCTCAAGCTTTGCCGTCGTCTGGATGGCGAAGGGGTCGGAGCCCCCCGCTGGCTCGGTGACGGCAAGGGTGGCAAACCTCAGCCCTGTTGCTAGATCGGGCAGGTATTTCTTGCGCTGCTCGTCGTTGCCACCGCCGAGGATGGCACCGGCTCCAGTGTGAAGCATCTGGAGGCTCATTCCAATGGCTGCCGAGATGCGGGCGATCTCCTCGATCATTATCATTCTGGCCAGATGCCCCAGGCCAGTGCCGCCAAGGTCTCTGGGGATGGTGACGCCCATCATACCCAGCTTGGCCATCTCTGCCATAACATCCATGGGCATCTCGCTGGTCTCCTCCATCTCCCGCACCTTTGGGGCAATCACCCTTTCCCCAAATTCCTTCATCGACTGACGTAACACCTCATGTTCCTGGGTCAAGCTAAAGTCCATGCTAATCCTCCTTAAGCAATAGAGTCTAAATTCCCGCTATCCTTCTCCCCTCAGCGAGGAGCTTCTCCACCCTTGCCGGGCTATCGCTCTCGGCGTAGATACGAAGAACCGGCTCCGTCCCCGAGAAGCGGATCAATAGCCAGGTGCCATCGGACTGTAAAAAGCGAAAGTCATCGCTGGTTTCCCCCCTTTCTCGCTTTAGGTTATCGATTTGGCTCGGTCTGCTCTTGGCGAGGCGATGGATGATGGCCTCCCGCTCCTCCTTGGGGAACTCGATATCGATGCGGTCGTAGTAGTGAGGTCCCACCTTGCTATAGAGATATTCTATAAGCTCTGAGGGGCTCTTTTTTTGCCTAACCATCAGGTCGAGAAAGAAGAGCCCGCTGAGGATGCCATCCCGCTCCGGAATGTGACCACGGAAACCAAAGCCGCCGCTCTCCTCGCCGCCGATCAAGGCATCCTCCTCCATCATCTTGGGACCAACATACTTGAAGCCAACGGGCGTTTCGTAGACCGGAACCTGAAAAAGCTCCCCCAATCGATAGACCATGCTGGTTGATGTTATCGTCTTTATGATAGCGCCACGCAGACCACAAACCTCTAAGAGGTAAAGGGCGAGCAGGGCAAAGACCTGAAGGGTAGTGAGAAAGGTCCCTTTCTCATCCACGATGCCAATGCGGTCGGCATCGCCATCTGTCGCCAAGCCCACGCTGGCCCCGCTTCCCTTTACCAGGGCGGAAAGCTCGGCCAGGTTTAGGGCTATCGGCTCCGGTTGGATCCCAGGGAAAAGGGGATTTCGCTCCCCATGAATCTCCACCACCTCGGTGGAGCCCCCTTTAAGGATGGTGCTAAGATATCCCGCCCCTGCCCCATACATGGAATCCACCACCACCTTCAGACCGGCGTCGCGCAGCCTTTCCAGGTCGACCAGCCCCCCGATGTGACGAAGATAGGAAGGGGAGGGATCGAACCTCTCCACCAGCCCTTGCTTCAATCCTTGATCCAAGGGGATGCGTTTTACGCTTCCTTTGGTCAAAATCTCTGCGATGTGCCTTTCCAGCTCGCTGATGACCTCTGGAGAGGCGCTGGTGGCCTGCTCCAGCTTATACTTAAAGCCGTTCCAGTTTGCCGGGTTATGGCTGGCGGTGATGATGATCGCCCCACCAGCCTTCTTCGCCAGGATTGCATAGCTGACTACAGGGGTGGGGGTGGTCTTTTGGCAGAGGTAAACCTTGATCCCGTTGGCGGCAACTACCTCGGCGGCTGCGGCGGCGAAGTCCTCGGAGGCGAACCTGGTATCGTAGCCTATGATCAGGCCACGATGGGCGAGCCCCGCCTCTTTAACATAATTGGCAGCGCTTTGGGCGCATACCCTCACATTGTCAAAGGTGAAGTCCTCGGCAATGATCCCCCGCCAGCCATCGGTGCCAAATTTAATCATCGAACTCACCCCGCCTCCTCTATAAGCTTCCTCGCCATTTCCACAACCTCGGCAGCGACCTCAAGGGCTCCTCTGGCATCCTCTTTGTCAAAAACTTCACTAGGTATGCCCCCGGGCAAGCCATTAGGATAGCGAGTGGGAAGATAAAAACGATCCAGTTTGCCCGCTCTGGAGCGAAGAGTAGCAAAGCCGGAGTCATAGGTTTCGCAGCCCTGAACGAGTTCCGCCACCGAATGCCCCAAAACTACCCGCTCCCCTTTGTCGAGAAGGAAAGCCTTAAGCGCCTTCTCCGCTGTTTGCT
Organism: Dehalococcoidia bacterium; assembly: GCA_004376075.1. GTDB lineage: Bacteria > Chloroflexota > Dehalococcoidia > E44-bin15 > E44-bin15 > E44-bin26. The sequence continues at coordinate 6,293 of SOJQ01000077.1, forward strand.
GGGCATTAAAGCAAGCAGCAGCATAGAAGCCTCCTTCAAAATTGTACCTAGCTAGCTCAAGATCATACTCCGCTTGTCTCAGCCAGCGCTTCCCCTCCCGTTGAGGGTCTTTCATAGATCACCATCCCCTCTTGCAAAAGCTTCTCTATAAAGGGATTTCCTTCGCAGCGCATGTGCTCAAATTCCTCAGGGGTATAGACTAGGACATCCATGGCACGGGTGGGTTGCAAAATCTCGTACACTGAGTTTATACGATCCAAAAAACGCTCCTCCGTCTCCTTAATAATGACTAGGTCAATATCACTATAACGGTCTTCCTCGCCGCGAGCCCGAGAACCCAAAAGGATTACCCTTTTCGGGTCATAGCCCTTTAGCGCAGCAACGATCTCCTCTATAACCCTGTCTACTCCCATCTAAACCCTCCCTCGCCAGTAATTAAGCAGGTCTCTCAGGGTTTTCTCAAAGGGGATCTGAGGCTGCCAGCCGGTAAGTTCCCTAAACTTGGTGACATCGGCAACAAGCGCCTTCACATCGGAGGGGCGAAACCGAGTGGGGTCCACCCTTACCTCGATGTTGGCATCGGTCATGCCCAAGAGCATATCAAGCATCTCCCTCACCTCTCTGGCCACGCCACTGCCAATGTTATAAACCTCCCCGGGCACACCCTTCTCCATCACCAGCCAGTATGCCCGCACGAAGTCCCGGACATCGCTCCAGTCTCGCTTGCTGGAGAGATCCCCTGCATAAATGATGGGCGGTTTTAGCCCCTTTTCGATCTCTGCGATCTGCTTTGCCATGTTTGAGGTAACAAAGACCTCCCCCCTCCTCGGTCCCTCATGGTTGAATCCCCTGGTGACAATGGTCTTTAGACCATAGCTCCTGAAGTATTGATAGGCAAGCATCTCCTGGGCAACCTTGCTTACCCCATAAGGGCTTAAGGGGCGAAGTGGGTTGGTCTCCTTCACCGGGAGCTCCTCAGGGAGGACATGGCCATACTCCTCCGAGGAGCCCGCAATGTGAATAAGGGGGTCGATCCCTGCCTCACGCACCGCCTCCATGAGGTTCACCTGTCCAATGATATTGCGGTGTAGGGTTTCCGCAGGGGCACTCCATGAGCCGGGGACGTAGCTTTGCGCAGCAAGATGAAAGATGCGATCCGGTTTCACCGCGGCGATCACCCGCTTCATGGAGAAGGCATCGGTAATGTCCCCCTCGATGAGGTTGAGGCTGGCTGGTTCGGTGCCATCGCTGAGCATTGACTCAAGAGCTGTGGCGCTGGCGATGGTGCTACTGTCCCCGATGATGCTCACCCTCCCCGCCTTTTTCAGCTCATCAAGGTTCTCCATCCTGCTCCGCCATCGATAAGTGCCATAAACCTCCACCCCTTCAATGTTAAGTAGATATTCAGCAAGGTGGCTGCCTGCCATGCCGGTAACACCAGTGATAAGTACGCGCACTTTCACCTCCTATGGAAGAGGATGGCTTTCCTCTGGCCAAACCCTGGCGCCTTGGGCTAATCTTTCATCACAACCCAGGACCACATTATTGCCCAGCACACAACCCTCCATAACCTGGCTTCGGTCCCCTATGGAGACGCTCTCGGCGACCACACAGTTCTTGAGCGCCACCCCCTGGCCGAGGCGGGTGTTGTGCCAAAGGATCGCCCCCTGGATAAGGCTATCCCTCCCAATGTGGCACCCCTGCCCGATAACGGAGGGCCCCATCACCCGCACCCCTGGCCCGATGAGGCAATTTCTGCCGATAATTGTCGGCCCTTCCAGTTTTGCCTGAGGATGGATGTCACAGCCCTCCTCCACCCATATCCCTTCACCGGCTCTCTCCCCGGGAAAGGTCTTTTTGACCCTTCCTGCGAGCAGGTCATGGTGCAATTGAAGGTATTTCTCCGGGGTCCCGATGTCGATCCAGTAGGCATCAGAGGGGTAGCTATAGACGGGGTCGCCCCTCTCAAGCAGAAGGGGGAAGAGCTCTCGCTCAAAGGTGAAGTTCAAGCCTGGGGGTACATGGCTTAGAACCTCGGGCTCAATTATGTAGGCACCAGAGTTGATCATGTTGGAGGGTGCCTCTTCCCGCCTTGGCTTCTCAATAAAACGCTTAACCCTCCCCCCACTATCGGTCTCCACCACCCCGTAGATGGTGGGATCCTCTACAGGGGTTAGAGCGATTGAGACCTTTGCCCCCCTCTGGCGGTGCAATCTCATCATTTGGGTAAGGTCGATGTCGGTGAATATATCGCCATTGAAAACGAAGAAGGTTTCGTCAAGGTGTTGTTCAACGTTTTTCACCGCCCCTGCCGTTCCCAGGGGGGAGCTTTCTACCACATAGGTCAGCTTCACCCCGAAACTGCTGCCATCGCCGAAATAGCTCTGGATAGAGTGGGGAAGATACCAAAGGGCAAGGATGATATCGTCGATGGCGTGCTCCTTCAGGTAGTCAATCATATGCTCCAAGAAGGGTCTGTTAACAATAGGCACCATAGACTTGGGGATACTACAGGTAAGAGGGCGCAATCGCATCCCTTCACCACCGACAAGGATCACCGCTTTCATTCCTTTATCCTTTTCCGCCAGTATTCCAAGACCTCGCCCAGGGTTTGCTCCAGAGGGATCTCTGGCTGCCATCCTGTTTTCGCCCTAAACTTAGAGTAATCACAAACGCTCTCCATGACCTCCCCGGGGCGAAGTCGGCTAGGGTCCTGCTCCACAAAGAGGGCCACCTTGGAGTGGTTCAGGAAAAAATCGAGAACAGACTTTAATGGCGTCATCGTCCCCGATCCTATATTATACACCTCCCCGGGCTCCCCTTTGAGAAGGGCAAGGTAATAGCCTCTCACCATATCTCGGACATCGGTGAAGTCGCGTTTCACCTCGATGTTACCGACGCGGAGGACGGGCTCCCTGAGCCCTGCTTCAGCTTCAGCCACCTGCTTAGCAAAGGAAGGGACAACAAATTCCTCACTCTGTCTCGATCCCAGGTGGTTGAAGGGGCGAACCCGCACACAGCCTAGCCCGTGACTAAGGAAGTACTGATAGCCCATCATATCCTGGGCTACCTTGCTCACCCCATAGGGGTTTGTTGGCCTAAGGGGGTTTTCCTCCTTTATGGGAAGCTCCTCGGGATAAAGCATCCCATACTCATCCTTTGAGCCAAGGATTAGAATCTTGGGGTCGATGTCAGCGGCGATCACCGCCTGGAGCACATTTAGTTGTCCTATGATATTGTTGGTCAGCGTGCTTTGAGGGTCCTCCCATGACCTACCGACCGCCGCCTGAGCGGCAAGATGGAAGATAAGGTCAGGCTTTATTTCCTTGATTACTTTAGCGACCTCTGGGGCTTCTGTCAAATCCACCTCGTAAAGGGTGATGGCATAGCGCAGGGAGCCGATTTTAGCGATACTGCGCCCGGGGCGAAGCATGCCAAAGACCTCAACCCCCTCGCAGAGCAGATATTCAGCGAGGTGGCTGCCAGCAAATCCGTTAATCCCTGTGACCAGCGCCTTCAGCTCTCTCACCCCTTAAGCCCGGCCTCAGCCCTGAGCATTGCCGCCTTGTCCGTCCTCTCCCAGGGGGCATCGATGTCGGTGCGACCGAAATGGCCATAACAGGCGGTCGCTCTATATATAGGGCGGCGCAGGTTCAAGAAATCAATGATCGCCCCCGGGCGTAAATCGAAGTGTTTGTTGATCAGGTTAAGGATAACCTCGTGTGAAACCTTCCCTGTGCCGAAGGTCTCGATGGAGATGGAGAGGGGGCGTGCTACGCCGATGGCGTAGGCGATTTGAATCTCCAGGCGATCCGCCAGCCCGGCCGCCACAAGGTTCTTAGCCACATACCTCGCTGCATAGGCTGCGGAGCGATCCACCTTAGTGGGGTCCTTCCCTGAGAAGCACCCACCGCCGTGTCTGGCGATACCTCCGTAGGTATCGACCAGGATCTTGCGCCCGGTGAGCCCGCAGTCGCCCATCGGCCCCCCGATGACGAAGCGCCCCGTGGGATTGACATAATACCTCGTTCTTTTGTCTAGCAAGGAGGCAGGGATTACTCCCTTGATTACCTGCTCGATGATATCGCGCTCAATAACATTGTGGGAGACCTCAGGGTTATGCTGAGCACCGATGACCACGCTATCCACCCGCTGCGGGACACCGTGAGAGTACTCCACTGTCACCTGGGACTTACCATCGGGGCGAAGATAGGGTAGGGTGCCGTCCTTCCTCAGCTCAGCGAGGCGCTTGCACAGCTTATGGGCCAGGGAGATGGAAAGGGGCATGAGCTCAGGGGTCTCATTGCAGGCGAAGCCCACCATCATCCCCTGGTCGCCAGCACCGAGGACCTCTATCTCATCATTAACCACCTCAGCACCCTTTGCCTCTAGCGATTTGTCCACACCCATGGCAATATCCTTGGACTGCTCTTTGACGGAGACGATCACACCACAGGTCTCGAAGTCAAATCCGTATTTAGCGCGGGTGTAACCCACCTCTCGCACCACCTCGCGAACGATGTCCTGCATCTCCACGTAACAGTCGGTGGTGATCTCCCCCATAACGAGAACCAGCCCGGTGGTCACTGCCGCCTCGCAGGCCACCCTGGCCATGGGGTCCTTGGCCAGTATGGCGTCCAGGACGGCATCGGAGATCTGGTCGCAGAGCTTGTCAGGGTGCCCCTCAGTAACCGACTCCGAGGTGAGCATGAGCGAGGGTGCGCTCATAAAGGTGGTCATTTTCATCTCCTCTCTTAGAAAATTGCTTAGGTTCCTGCCTCCCAACTCTCCACATATTTTCTTTGCTCCTCGGTAAGGGTGTCAATGGTGATCCCCATGGAAACAAGCTTCAGCCGGCCGATCTCCCTATCGATCTCATTGGGCACGGGGTAAACCTTGGGGGCAAGTTTTTCCTTCCCTTTGACCATAAACTCGGCGCAAAGGGCGTGGTTGGCGAAACTCATGTCCATGACGCTTGCTGGACTCCCCTCCGCGGCGACAAGGTTGATCAGCCTGCCCTCGCCAAGGAGGAAGATGCGCCGACCATCGTGGTAGGTGTACTCGTCGATGAAGGGGCGCAGGCGTCGCTTCTTAGCCGCCAGGCTTTCCAGGGTCGGGATGTTGATCTCCACGTTAAAGTGACCGCTGTTGGCCAGAATGGCTCCGTCTTTCATCAATAGCAGATGGGCCTCGTCGATGCCCTTGAGCCCTCCGGTAACGGTGATGAAAATGTCGCCTATTTTTGCCGCCTCCGAGAGGGGCATAACCCGATAACCTTCGGTGACCGCCTCCAGGGCCCGGGTGGGGTCGACCTCAGTAACGATCACGTGAGAACCCAGCCCTTGGGCACGCCGAGCCACCCCCTGACCAGACCTTCCATAGCCACAGACGACCACGTTCTTTCCTGCCCAAAGGATGTTGGTGGCCCGAGTGATGCCATCGATGGTGCTCTGCCCGGTGCCGTAGCGACCGTCGAAGAGGTGTTTGGTGTCCGCCTCACCCACGGCAAAGACAGAGTACTTCAGCGCCCCGTCCCTCTCCATGCTGCGCAGTCTGATGATACCGGTAGGGGTCATTTCAGTTCCGCCAATGATGCTGCCAATCAGCTCAGGCCGTTCCTTGTGAGCTGTTGCCACGAGGTCAGCGCCATCGTCCAGGGTGATATGCGGTTTGTGATCTAGGGCAGCATTGATGTGTTTATAGTAGGTGGCCTCGTCCTCGCCCCTAATGGCGTGGACCGGAATTTCGTGCTCTACTACCAATGCGGCGGCCACGTCGTCCTGGGTGCTCAGGGGGTTTGAGGCACAGAGCACAAGGTCGGCGCCACCAGCCTGGAGCGCCAGGGCCAGGTTTGCCGTCTCGGAGGTGATATGCAGGCAGCCTGACAAGCGCAGCCCCTTAAGCGGCTTCTCGCGGGCAAAGCGCTCCCGAATTAGCTTGAGCACAGGCATCTCGCGGGCTGCCCACTCGATGCGGAGCTGGCCAGCAGCGTCCAGGGAGGGGTCCTTGATGTCAGCTTTCATGAAGTGCTCTCCTTATCGTCAAAATGGGTGAACCTTTTGAACTCACGGTATCTGTGGGCGATATCGGCCCTCCGCAGGGAGCGCAGGCCATCGATGCTGAAGTCGGCGATGGTGAAGCTAGCCACTATAGTGCCGTGGACGATGGCCTTCCTCAGGGCCTGGGGGGTGATCTCTTTAGCCTGGTCCAGGTAGCCGAGAAGGCCACCGGCAAAGCTATCCCCGGCCCCGGTTGGGTCCTTGACCTGGGCCACGGGATAGGCTGGAGCGACAAAGTAATCGGTGTCGCTGACCATGAGCGCCCCGTATTCCCCCCTCTTTATGATCACCGCTCTGGGCCCCATCTCCAGGATGCTCTTGGCGGCGGCGATGACATTCTGGCTCCGTGCGAGAAGGCGAACCTCGGATTCATCCATGATGACGATGTCCACGGCGCTTATCGTTCGGCTCAGGGATTCCCCCTTGCCCCGGATCCAGAAGTTCATGGTATCGACCACCCTCAGCCTGGCCCCGCTGACTTGGCTGAGGACCTCGTACTGGAGGTCGGGGTCGATATTAGCTAGAAAGACCAGCTCGCTACCCTCGTATCCCGGGGGGAGGGTGGGATGGAAGTCGGCGAAGACATTGAGCCTGGTATCCAGGGTCTGGGTGATGTTTTGCTCATAGTCATAGCAGCCGACCCAGCGGAAGGTCTGGCCCTCGACCACTGCCAGCCCCCGGGTATCAACCCCGCGCTCGGCGAGGAACCGGATATGCTCGGCGGGGAAGTCGGTGCCAACGACCCCGACCAGGTTTACCTTGGTGTAAAGGCTGGTGGCGGCGGCGAAGTAGACGGCGGAGCCGCCAAGGACCTCGGTGACGCTGCCAAAGGGCGTCTCCACCGTGTCCAGGGCCACCGAGCCCACCACCAGGACACTCATCTGATTACCCCATCCTTCTTAAGCTTTCTATTGCAACTCTCGCAGAAGAGAGCCCTCTTCCTATCGGTCTCTGGCAGGCTGTTGGAGAAATGCATCACGCAACTTTCATCGCCGCAATGACCCAAGCCATAGGTATGCCCCAGTTCGTGAATCGCCTCTTTAGCTGCCCTTTCAGCGAAGAGGCGCTCTTCCCTGGGCAGACCGTATCGCTCCTGCCTTAGCCGATACAGGGAGATCACCGCACTTTTCCTCCTCGGGTCGGCCTCCCCAAAGACGAAGTTGAGCCCAGGAACGTATAGATCTATGTCGCAAACCCCTAAGGCCCTCTCCTCATCCTCTACCATGCTCATCGCGTCAAGGAAGGCTGTGGAACGATACTGATTTCGCCTCGGGTCATAGGCATGGTTTAGCTCCTTGAGCGGCATCGCGATCTTCACTGCCTTGCCGAAGGTTGCCCCAAGAGCTTGGCTCAACCCCTCCAGTATCCAGGGATCGATGTTGCCGATGGGTCTCAGCGCTATCTTCTTCAATTTTGACCTATCCCTTAGTTAGGAGCTTTCAGCCACTCCAGCACCTGTTCCAGAACCTGCTGCTGATTCATCCTGGTCACCGTGATTGTAACCACATTGGGGTGCCGCTTTATTAGGTCAGCCCAGGGGTGGGAGGTGAGCATGATGGTTCCCAGAACCCTCTTTTCGCTATTTATGGCCTCTAAGACTGCTTCCTTGAAATAGGGCGAAAAGAGCTCCATCTTGCCGATCTCGTCGATAACCACCAAATCGCACTGCCGAGTGGCTTCCCTAAGGGCAGAGACCCCCACCCGGTCCAAGCCCTCCATATCGACACCATACTTGCTAACCCGATAGGGGCTCTTGATATCGATATGTGCCAGGGTGGCGCTCTGCCCATCCAGGGTGACGATCCGGAAGCCCTGCCTTGCTCCGCCAGCCCTTATCTCCTCGGTGTAGAAGCCGCCCGCCTTTCCCTGCAAGTTGCCAATCGCTTGCTTAATGATGGTGGTCTTACCCACACCAGGACCGCCGGTGAGAAGATAGGCCTTTTTCATGACGACATGCCGCGCTGGGCCCTTCTCTTCTCCTTCATCTTCTTCCTTGCCTTGCGATGCTTTAGCTGTGCTACCCTTTTCCTCTTATTCATTCTGCTATCCTGATTATACCCTCCTGCTGAAAACTTCTATAAACTTGGCATAGGAGCGGTCATAGGTTCTTTCGATTTCTGGCGGGAAGAGGCAGCCCGGTAGTTCACCACGATCTCTGTGGTAGAGGATGCAGTCGCAGCACTTGCCTTTTCTCTCACAGGGCTCGTAGGTACAGCTACACCTTTCCTTGTTGGTTTCAATTTGGCATTCCAATCCTCATCCCTCTTTTACATACCGCTTTCTTAGCTCCCTTGAAACCCCAGCCAAAAGCTCCAACGCCCATGCCGCTGCCCCCTCAGAGATCGCCCCCAGACCACAGGAGGGGGTGACGAGGCATCGCTCCACTAGAAGTCGGAAGCTAACGCCCTTCCTATCAAGGGCTCCGATTCCCTCCTCCAGGCGATTGAGGAGGCTTTTCGCTGTCTCCCCCTTCAGGGCCTCCTCTTCGTTGGGGACGATCCCCCAGGCGATAACGCCCCCACGCTCCAGGAAAGCTTTCACCTCCTCAGGATAAAGAGCAAGGGTGTAGCCATAACTATAGGCATCAAAATTTAGAATGTCGAGGGAGGTGGTAAGTAGCACCGACCAATCGGTATTGCCGCAGCAGTGCACCCCCTTGAGTCCGCCGATTCCGGCGAAGACCTCCTCCAGAAGGCTGACCACCTGCTCCTTGGATAGCGAGACGAAGGCGGAGCCAATGAGAGCCATAGAGGGCTCATCGACGAAGATGATGGTATTAGGGGAGATAGCCTTGAGCTCCCTCTCCTGCCAGGCAGCCTTTAACCGAAGGTGTTTCGCCAGGGCATCGGCGAGGACATCGTCATAGAGCACGGGGCGGCGCTTCTCATCGGTAACGGTAAGCCCCCAGCTAACCGGCCCTGTCACCTGTCCCTTGACGGCAGAGGGCGATAGCTCTGTTTCCAGAAAGGCATGGAAGCCTGCGGCGCGGTCAGGAGTCATGGCATAGCGTTCAATGTTGTTCTCCAGGTAGTCTGTGTAGACTTGCTCCAGCTCTCCGCTTAGGTCCCCCGAGCGGTCAATATGTATATGGCCGTCCACCTCTTCGGTTAGCCTTCGCCCCTCTAGAAAGGGTGGGCGGAACTGGAAATACATGTTCTCCAAGAAGGAACGCTGGGGCAGTTGGGGCCAGGCAGGGATTTCGGGCAAGAACTTAGCTATCAGAGAGCAAGCCTCCTTAGGGTCACTATGAGGCATGCTCCCCACTGCTGTGGCCAAACCGCTAAGCTCAAATCTGGGCAACTTTCACTCCTGCTTAATATACTTTCCAATTAAAATTGCTAGATCCCTCTTCATCTGCTCGGGTATCTTCTCTGGAGCGGTGAGAATGGCATTTTTAAGCGCCTGGGCACAACCGCACTCCCTTCTCTGGGGGATGCGCGCCGCCGCTACTCCTATAATCCTCTTGGCTGTATCGGCACTACGCTCCAGATTGGCAATTACCTCTTCGATGACTACCGACTCCTCGGTCTCATGCCAGGTATCGTAATCGGTGACGCAGGCAAGGGTAGCATAGCAGATTTCGGCCTCCCTCGCTAGCTTTGCCTCGGGGAGGGCGGTCATCCCGATGATGCTCGCCCCCCAGGAGCGATAGAGGTTCGATTCCGCCTTTGTAGAGAACAGGGGCCCCTCCATAACGATATAGGTACCCTCTGTGTGAACCCTGGCCCCTAAATTGAGGGCTGCCTGACAAAGGATTTCACTTAGAACGGGGCAGAAAGGCTCGGCAACGCTGCCATGAACGCCCAC
>SOJQ01000087.1 GCA_004376075.1 Dehalococcoidia bacterium
GAGATTCGCATGGCAGCCCTTCTTCATGATTGTGTAAATGCCATTTTGTCCCACACCTCGTAAGACATCTACTGATTGCGCGATGACATCAGCGAACTACAGAAGAAGGATCCACGATTTACAAAATGTGCGCCTCACGAAATCTTGTCGCACTTCATAATAAAAAGTGAGCCCTTTGAAAAGTTCTTCAAGGATAATGTTCTTAACCCCTACCCTGTGAAGATAAACCTTAACAAAGTTGCAAATATGATCATCGGTTATATAGACGACCGGTCAAGGGCCTTTATCACTCATATCATAAATGGTTCTTTCGATGCCGATAAACTTGACTATATATCACGAGATGGCTATTTTACCGGGTTGCGCTTGGTCATCGATATCGATCGCCTCTTTTATGCAGTATCACCGAGATGGCTTGAAGACGAAAAGATGTATGGCATTACTGTAGGGAGCCCCAATCCCGCACAGCAGATTTTATTTAGCAAGATGCTGCTATTTAGCACGATTTACAATCATCAAAAGGTTAGAGCATGTGATTGCATGCTTCGTGGACTGGCTGAATACGTTAACGAGCAAGGTACTACCTTTAGAGGTTCTCCTCTCGTTGATCCTGTTGACTTCTTAGTGCTTACCGACAACGATATATTTAATGCTACTGACACTAGTAATGAGCCATTCATTAAGAAGATGGTCGCAAATCTATGCCAGCGCAATCTCTTTAAGCGAGCCCTTGTGATATGCAAGGATACTGTCGACAATTGGGATGAGTCTCGTCAGTATGAGCTACCCTCCCTTATTGAGTCACCTGCTGACCTAAAGAAGCTGCGCTTAGACATACTTAATCGCCTCCCTGGTGGTCAGAGACCTAGTATTCACGAAATCTGGATAGATCTTCCTCAGTTACCTGAGTTTCATGAAGAGGCCACGCAGACACATATCTGTGTTGCTGGGGCTGAGCCAGTAGTATTACAAGAGTTATTTCCCGTTGCCGGGTGGTTAGAGGCTTATGCTGATCGGCAGTGGAGAGGGCATGTTTTCTGTCCTGAGCAGTTCCAAGACATGGTCAACAAGGCAGCTTCGGCTGTGCTTAAAGAGTATAGGCTGAAGTTGAATCCCAAGAGCCGCATATATTGCCATCTTTAATTAGTGCCTCTACCTAAATATCCAGGTTCCTGACGCTTTTGGCGTGGGCCTGGATGAAGGCCTTGCGGGGTGGGACCTCGTCCCCCATTAGGGTGCGAAAGATCTGATCGGCCTTAACCGCATCGGCTACATTCACCCTAAGTGTCGTCCTTGTTGCCGGGTTCATCGTGGTATCCCAGAGCTGCTGCGCGCTCATCTCCCCCAAGCCCTTGTAGCGCTGAATCTCCAGCTTCTTACCCCCCTTGAGCTTCTTCACCAGCTCCTCCTTCTCCTTCTCGGAATAGACCCAGTGCTGCTCCTTGCCGGTGTTGATGCGGTAAAGGGGCGGCTGAGCGATATAGAGATGACCGTTGCCGATCAGCTCCGCCATGTGGCGGAAGAAGAAGGTGAGGAGAAGGGTGCGGATATGGGAGCCATCGACGTCGGCGTCGGTCATGATGATGATGCGATGGTAGCGCAGCCTGGAGAGGTCCATCTGGTTGTCGATGCCCGCGCCCAGGGCGGTGATGATGGTGCGAATCTCCTCATGGGCGAGCATCTTATCCGGGGGTGCCTTCTCCACATTGAGGATCTTTCCCCTTAAGGGGAGGATCGCCTGGAAGCGGCGGTCGCGACCCTGCTTTGCCGAGCCGCCCGCCGATTCGCCCTCCACCAGATAGAGCTCGCATCGGGAGGGGTCCTTCTCCGAGCAGTCGGTGAGCTTCCCGGGCAGGGTAGCAGCCTCAAGAGCGGTCTTTCTGATGACGAGGTCGCGAGCCTTGCGCGCCGCCTCACGAGCCCTGGCCGAGGTGAGGCACTTCTCGATGATCTTTTTCGCCTCGGGGGGATGCTCCTCAAGGTATTGGGAAAGTCCCTCCACCACTGCCGACTCGACATGGCTTTTTATCTCAGGGTTGCCCAGCTTTGTCTTGGTCTGCCCCTCAAATTGAGGCTCGGTGAGCTTGACGCTGATAATGGCAACCAGCCCCTCCCTGGTGTCATCGCCGATGAGATTGGCATCGTCCTCCTTGAGCAGCTTGAGCTTTCTGGCGCAGTCGTTGATGACGCGGGTGAGGGCGGTGCGAAAGCCGGTAAGGTGGCTTCCACCATCCTGGGTATTGATGCAGTTGGCAAAGCTGAAGGTGGTCTCGGTGAAGCCCTCGTTGTATTGGATGGCGGCCTCAACCTCGGTGCCGTTGACCATCTTTGAAATGTAGATGGGCTTATGAAGAACTGGCCTATTTTTGTTCAGATAGCGGGCAAAGCTGGCGATGCCCCCCTCAAAGTAGAAGGTGGTCTCGCGGTCCGCCCTTTGATCCCTGAAGTGAAGATCCAGCCCCTTGGTGAGATAGCACATCTCGCGAAAGCGCTGCGCCAGGGCATCGAAATCGTAGTTGAGGTTGCCAAAGATCTCCTTGTCGGCGAGGAAGGTGGTGATCGTTCCCGTATCCGAGGCCTCACCCACCTCCTCCCCCGCATTTTGGGCCCCGCCCCGGCAATATTCCTGACGATAGAGCTTGCCGGCCCGCTTCACCTCAACCTTAAGCCATGAGGAGAGGGCGTTCACTACAGAGGCGCCCACCCCATGCAGGCCGCCTGAGACCTTGTAGCCACGACCGCCAAACTTTGCCCCGGCGTGGAGTATGGTCATCACCGCCTCCAGCGCCGAGGTGCTTGTTACCGGATGGACCTCGATGGGGATCCCCCTTCCATTATCGGCCACCTCCACCCGACCATCCCTATAGATGGTCACCTCCACCCTGTCGCAGCAACCAGCCATCGCCTCATCGATGCTGTTATAAACGATCTCCTGCACCAGGTGATGGAGCCCTCGCTGACCGGTGCTGCCGATGTACATCCCGGGGCGACGGCGCACAGCCTCGAGGCCGCCCAAAACCTCGATATCCTCTGCGGTGTACTCGTTATTTCTGTTCTTTTCTAAGCTACTGATAGTGAGCCTCCCGCCAAAAAGAAAGTTCGCCCTAGCCAAAGCTTAGCTATGGCGAAACTCAAAAGATAATCCTTGAGCTACCAGTTCCCTGCATTCAAATATTATACCACAAAAGGGCGGTTATGTGAAGCGGTTAGCTATAAACTGCCACCACAACCGCATCCTGGGGGTTGGTCTCATCGAAGAAGATGAGGGCGCAGTGGCGTCCCGCCACCATCTCCGATGCTGCAATGTTTCGCGCCACCGCCACCCCCTCCAGCCAAACGGAGAGGCTCCCCGCCACCTGGACAGTGGCCTTATAGGTTCCTGAGTCAAAGCCTTTGATCACACCCTTCCTAACCTCCATCAAACCCCTCCCAGGCGAAGCCTTTGCTCGTAGCGAGCCTCCCTTAAGGTGGAGTAGCGAAGCGTTATGCCCATGACTCGCCGCTTCACTGAAGATAGACCAGCCCGCTCATCGGTGATGTCGATGACATCGTAAAGGTCCTGACCGCAATTGGTGGGCACCAGAATCTCGCCGCCTCTTGCTGTTATCTGCTCCTCCCTCAGTGCGGCATCACCGCGCTCCTCGGCCTTGGCCAAGGTGTCCAGGTTCAGGTCGTGAACCTGACCCAGCCTATCGTAGACCTTGGCGATCTCCTCCCAATCGAATCTCTCGCTCATTATGCCATCACCATAGACCTGAACCCGATTAATGCTTTGGGTGCTAGAGGTGTAGCGGCCTTCGAGGATGGCGTGGTCGCTGCCATAGCTGTAGGCGCTCCCCTCATCGGCCAAGGGATTCTTCACATAACCACAATCCCTTACGAAAAAGAGGACATCGGGAACCATATCGAGGAGGCGACGCACCGCGGTGGCGCCACTCTCCCTGGGATGGATGGTGAAGGCGGGGTATTGATTGACCAGGGCGCTGCTGGTGCTGAAGGCGGAGAATTCAAGCCCCGCTCTGGCAAAGAGGAAGGAGAGAAGCTGGAAGACGTTCTTCTCCCCCTGAGCCCAGCTGAACTGGTGCCGTGCCCGCCAGCGGTCGAGGAGCCACCAGCCATCGCCACCTTGGATCAGGAAGTGGGAACGGCCTCCCTGGGAGATGTATTCCCAGCCCTCGATCCAATAGGAAGGACCCGAGGAGAATTCGGCAGCGGCGGTAGTTCGGTAGCCCGGGCTAATCAGGAACTCGGAGCCCTCCTTGATTGCGGCGTAATCACCAGAGCCAACCTCCCGATAGCGTCCATCGTCGTTACGAAGGACAACAGTAACCCTCCCCGAATTGGGCTCGCTCCAAGAGGTCAATTCAATCACATCATCGGTAAGAGTCACTGAAGCGGGGGACAGCGACGCTCGCCAAACGCCGAAGGGGGTGGAGAGCCAAACATATGAGCCCCAATAGGTGATCGCCACCCCGTAATTGGAGGAGAGGTCGAAGGGGACCGGCTCGCGCCAGAGGTTGGAGATGAAATCGGCGGTGGCTAGGGAATGAGACCAGAAGGGGCGGCTATAGGAATCTGTCCCGGTGTATTTCTCTACGAAGAAGGCTCTAAAGACATCGGGGAAAGAGAGATAGGGGCAGTGGAACTCGACGCTGGAGCCGGCGCTTGAGAAGGTGAGCTCGACTAAGGAGGACCAGGTGCCCGGGCTCGCCGAATAGCCATCGCCATAGACGCAGGTCCACACCTTATAGTTACTGGAGCTATCCTGCCCGGTGACCATTATGTTCCAATCCCCCATATAGACACAGGCTAACCCTGTGATGGTGGAGGCGCTATTTGTCCAGGCGGCGGGTGAGCCCCAGCTACCATTGCTCCGCCTGATGGCATAGACCGTGCCCCCAACGGAGTAAAAAAGGGTGACCACCCCTTCGCTGCCGAAGTCAGCCGCCAGCCAGCCCACTGCCGAAGAGGCGGTCACTACGGCGATGGCGCTGCCAAAGCTAGCGCCATTATCGTTGCTCTCTCGGACATAGATGGTCCTTTGGTCGCTGCCCACATAGAAAAGGAGCACCGTTGAGCCGGAGCTAGAGAGGGCGATGCCAGAAACCGAGGAGACGGCAGCAATCTCGCTCCAAGAGCCAAAATTGCTATCAGGGCCTGGGTTGGCTACCCGCTGCAGGTAGAGGAGATAGCTATTTGGGTCAACCCTCGCCCTGAGGAGGGAGCCATCGCCGGGCAGGGTGGCGGCATGATAGAAATCGTCCTCGCTCCCGGTGTAAAGGCGGCTCCAGGAAAGTCGGGTGACCCCGCCAACCCTTTCCACGACCTCTACCTTTATATAGGGGAGCCTTGCCGAGCTCTTCTGGGCCTGGAGCAATGTGCTCGATAGATTCCTCACTCTTCCCCCTTACCTGATCAGCGCCGCCAAGGTATCGGGGAGATCCTTGCCAGCCTTTCGGTAGTGTGTAGCGAGGTGATGGGCCCCCTGAAGGATCTGCTCCTCGGTGGCATCGACCCTCTGCCCTCGATAGCCCCCCGGGGAGAGGGCTGCCACCGCCGCAGGCATGCGATCCCAGTCCACGGTGCTTTCGATGTCCAGCCTTCCTGATAGCGCCCTGAAGATACCTCTAGTATGGTGGGGGAGCTTCCAGGTCTCCGGGTCGTCGGGGTCGCCGGCGATGGCGAAGGCCTCCACGGGCAATCCCTGCTTCAATTTGCGAAGCCCCGCTCGGATCTTCTCTGCCGCTGTAGTCATGATTCACCTCCTAAGGTCACCAATCGCTGGTTTGGCTTCGAAGTGGCTCATAGGGGCGGTAGAGCTGACGGGAGCGCACTGCATTCTTCCTGCTGTGCTTGGCCAAGCCCCGCAGGAAGGAAGCCAGCCGATCCTGTCCCCAGGTAAGGTAGTTTCTCCAGGTCAAGTCTCCTCCCACATTCAGCCGATTGGTGGCAAAGCTGGCCCACTCAGTGGCGGCATAGCCAGCGCCCCCTATGGCCACCAGGTCCTCAAGGGGTGATGGTATGGTAGAGGTGGTCTCATCCAGGGTATGAAGCTTGCCATAGTAGATGTATACTTCCTCACCACCGCTTGGTGCCCCCTCGACAAGGAGGGTCAGGGTATCTCCCCAGAGGCTGAAGCGAACATATCTTGGCGGGTAGCTTCCTACTGGGTACTCCACCGCCTCGATGGCAACGACATCGGCGAGGGTGGAGAGGGAAAGCCCTCTGCTCCCCGCAGTGGTGGTTAGGGTGGCCTTAGCCTCAAGGGGCACCGCTAGGCTCAGCTCCCGCACCGCGTGCTCGATATGCCGGTTCAACTCCTCATCTGACCAGCGATAGTTACTGGCATCCTCATCATGCAGGTCTTGGCGCAGTCGCGCCCGCATCTGGGCTAGATTCATTTCCCCTCCTTGGCTATATGGTAATCACCCTTTCCTGGTAGATGATCTGCTCCACCTCCCGCTCTACAGTCTCTGTTGCCTCTTCCAATGCTACGGGGTTGCCAGCTTTATCGCGGAAGGTGCCTGTCTCCTCATCTAGGGTATACAGAGGCAGAGGTTCGAAGCCTTCAGCCCCTGGCTTGTGCTTTACCTGTCGCCTTGCCACCTTGACCTTCTCCCTCTCAGCAACCTTTATCGGCTTAATCTCCCCATCTATAAAGCGATACTCTGTCTTCATCCTGGGCACCCTGACGGTGATATCTCTAGCTGGTTTGTCAACACAACGGAGATGGATGGGAACGGTAAGTGTGCCTAAGTCATGTAGCGCCTTCACTAGCAGGACAAGCGCATCGCCTACTACGAAAGCCTCATCACACTTAGGACAAATCTGCTCCTCGAACCCCAAGTCGCCCGAGGTGATGGTTACGGCTCGGACTAGGGCCCAACGCTGAGCAGCACTGCCCACATTCCCCTGGTTATCCGCTGAGGGCATGATGGCATCGCCTGACGCATAGGAGGTGATCTTACCAGTTGATCGCTGAATTTTGACTCTTATGCCCTCAGAGACTTTATCGTAGAAGCTAAATGCATCCGCATTATCGTTATAATTGAATTCGGCTCGCGGTACCCCCGATATCTGATAGAATAGTCCCATGCTCCACTCTGGAGCAGGGGTATTGAAAACCATACCAGGTGCAATTGTGGTTATAGTTATAGACCCGCTCAGCGCGCCACCAGTAAGGGGTAGTGCCTCAGCCCCCTGGGTGGCGATGGCGGCGACATACTTGGCGCCTACGCCGTGGACTCCAGTGTCAGCCCCAAGGTGTGAGGAGGGGACTTGTGATTGAGCATCGGGGACTTTGCTGTCAGCGCCCAGGCTAGCATAGCCGTTGGTGACGCCTTTCTCCGATTCCTTTTGGTATTGGGTATGGTCATCGGCGACTAGTCCCTCTAGGTCTGCGTGCTTCGTTCTATAATCCTCTCCAGCAAGTCTTATTGCCATGGCGCCTCCTTTAAGAGAGCACATAGTCAGCGCTGAGGCTGAAGGATGTGCCCGAAAAATTGGTTACCTTCAAGAAGATGATGGAGCCCCGGGCGTCGGGCACCGCTAAAGCATACTGACCGGTTGCGGTGAACTGCCTTGAAGCTCCCCCGAACCATTTAGATTGGCGAGAGTTCCAGAAGAGAACCTGCACCGTGAGAGCGGTGAGATCGACACCCTCAATGGTCACATCGAAGCGACAGTACTGATAGCCACTACAATCGACGGCACCACTGGTATCCACCGGGTCGCTGGCATCGACGGCGGTGACCGCGCTACGATGCACCACGGGCTCTGTGGTCTCGTAGATGGGACCTTTAGGGATCCCATTTTGATCGAGTCGCACAGTGGCCATAACTTACCTCCTTGACTCCGACACGTCGGAGCCTTTTCTAGCTCCCATACTGAGGCGGATACCAAGCCTGTAACCCGTGTCTGATGCGGAAGCCACGCAGCTCAGGGTTGTCGCCGGTATCCTTAGCATCGGGTATCTGATCCCCCATGATGATCAATCTACGGCGAATGACCTGCCCCTCAACCGCCAAGCGGACTTCGTCAGGGGCATCCCTCTTTGGCATTGCATTTCACCCCCAAATCAGGTTTTGGGGCCCCGATTTAATCGGGGCCCCCTTTTTAGTCGCGAACCCCGATAAGCTTCGCCAGCTTTATGGTGTTGAACAGGGCCGCCGATACGTACCACTTCACCCTGGTCCTGGAGGCATCCCTGCTCTCCAGGCTGCCGACCTGCTCCACCTGGAGCCCGCCGGGGCTGGTGAGCCCGGCTACCGCTCCCTCTCCAAAATGAAGGGCGTAGATGGTGGAGCAATCGGTGGAGGTGCCCACCGTCTGGTCATCTGCGATCCAGTCCGAGACCCCGATGGGAACGGCGTCATAGTATTCCACCATCTGACCGAACTGGTTGCGGTCGGTGACCAGGATGCCGCCGCTGGCGCGGCTGAGGGCGGTGAGCTTTCGCCTGCTCCTCCTGCTCATCAGGAGCATCTCCGGCTTGCCCCCCTTGATGAGGTCGATGAGCTCATCAAGCTTCTCCAGGGTGAGGGTGCCGCCATCGACGCCCATACTCAGCGTCTGGTTGGCATCGCACAGCTTATCGATGCCATCGAAGGACTTGGTATCCACCGAGGTATCGCCGTTGATAAAGGTGTCCTCGAACTTCTGCTGCACCGCCTTGGCCTTGAGCTGGACGATGGCGGCCTCAAGGTCCTGGATATTGCTCCTTGTTGCCTTGAGGAAGTTGTCGACATCGGCGTCGCCACCGAGGATCTTTAGGGTGGCCGTCTTCTGGGTGAAGGTGGGTGTGGATTCTATCCAGGTGTCCCCCACATTGTAGAAGGCGGCGGTGGCTGGTTGGTTCTCCTGGTTGTAGGTAAGGCCGTTGCCCACGATCTCGATGAAGGGAAGGGCTTGCAGGATCGGGCTATCGTAGACGATGGTCTCGATGACCCCAACCAGCAAGATGTCGTTGGAAAGCTTTGCTGCCTCTGCTAAGGTAAGTGCCATGACATTCCTCCTTTTTAGTTAGATTGGCTTAACCCTGTCGGGTTGCTAGGGCGTAGGCGATCTTCTCCGATGGGGAGAGCGCCCCGAGGTCGGGTGGCGTCCTCGCTGGAGCCCCTGCGGGTACCCTTTCCGCTTGAGCCTTGGCCTCAAGCTGCCTCCTCACCTTCTCCACCATCTCACGGGCGGCAGCGAAGGAGGCCTCCACCTCATCGGGGGTCTCCCCCTTGACCAGCTCCTCGGGCACTTCAGGCGCCCCTGCCAGGATCAGGGCCCGATATTTGCCAGCGGCGCTTGATAGCTTTTCTTTGAGGGCAGCCACCTCGCCCTTAACCTCCTCCTCTCGAACTGCCATCGATTGCTGAAACTGAGCCAGTTCCCCTTCCAGCTCCGCGATTCGTCCCTCCAGGGGGTCAACAGACTCAGCCCCTTCTAGCTCCTTGGTCTCCTCATTCATGTTTCACCTCCCTTTTTGGTGGGGCAGCGAGAAAAGAATAGAACATTAGTTCTCATCTTGTCAAGGGGAGAATGTCACAGTTTACGACTGATTAGGGGATAGTTACGGTTTGGGTGGTGAAAGGATTGGGGAACGTTGTTGGCTTTGATTTATAAAGCAAAAGGTGCTCAAAATACAGAGATAATTCCTGAGGATTAACTATAAAGTCAAGGAATCACAGATTCTTTGAACTTATCAATATTCCCATTAACTAAGTCTTCATATATCTGAGCTGCATATTCTAGCCAAGGTATGCTATCATAATCAAGTTTTGTTTTGACTTCTGAGGAAACAAAGATGCCCAGGACTATCCGGCGGTCAGGATCAACTAGATAAATAAACCGAAATCCTTTAGGTCCGCGAACGTGAAGTCGGTATATACGCCCCTGAAGTTTCTTTATGGGGATGTCGTGCATCGGCTTGCCTGCGTTAAACGGGTCGTCGCGGGCTTTCTTGATTTGGGTTAAGATCGAGGGCCATGCGTCGGGGCTTGCTGTAACAAACCTGTCCAACTGTTCTTGGAAAACTGTGTGGACAAGAAATCTAAAATTCTGGGACAAAATTCTCCACCTTGTCCCAGTCAATATCTGATTCTTCGAGCCCTTGAACTATTTTGCTCATGGCGCTAACGAAGGTTGGATTAAGCGTGAGTTCCAATTCGTCACACTCGTCTCCTGACAGTCTGTCAGTTTCGAGGCTATCAGGCAAGTTGCTTTCAAAGAGGACGTCGTTCAGTTCGGAATCGATGAACTCCTCAAAGGCATAAGCACGACGGCGTAGTTCTTTTTCCTGTAAGTAGCCGAATTCTCTAACCGTTGGCGCTGCTATTTTACTCGCGAGTTCCTCGTCTAGGCTTTGTAATAGAATATTGAAACGATCCCTCAACCGGCTTTCCGTGAGCACATACCTATTGCCTTGGCCAGAGCCGCCTAGGGGATAGGCAGCAATATAGCCTGCTGAAATTAGTTGCTCTTTGAGATCCTCTAAGTCTTCGCTATACTGTCCATATGGGCCATGCTTGAATTCAAAAGGTTTTGTTTGTGTTTCCCTCTCCACAAAGTAAGCAACCTTTTGGAGGCGTAAAGCTCCATAGACACCGTTCTCAAAGATGCCAATGAGACAAAGCAAAAATAATCTTTTGAAGGCATTAGCTGAAACCGACCCTTTAGCTGAATCCGAAATCATATCTACCCCTCCTTTTTTTCGTAGAAGTCAAGGAGTTCTGTAACGATTCCATCGTAACTTTGACCTTGATGCTTTATCTTGTCAAGCCTTTCTATGGTCTTTGCCTTTAATCTGATTGATTTGTCTTGCTTTCTTGGAGTTTCACCTGCCATAGTTACTATATTATACCATGGTATCATGTGGTTGTCAATAGTATTATATGTTCCACTAGTTACTACCATGGTGTAATGTGGTATACTAAAGTGTTCAAGGCTGCGGCGGCTCTAGTCTCCCCTCCTCCTCCAGCCAGCGCTGAAATTCTGCCTCTGGGTCCTGGATGCCCAGCTCGTCCATGGCGCGGCGGCGGCTGTGAATCCCCGAGGCGACCAGGATCTGCTCCTCCCCCACCAGACGCCCGCGGTCCTGGGGAAGCACCGGCCCCCAGACGATCCTTGAGCGATAGGGGCCATAGCTTACCCCGGTCTTCTGCTCCAGGATTCTGAGGATCATCTCGTTTCGCTTTTTATAGGCTGCCGTCCTGATGAGCTGCTTTCGCCTCACCTTCTGCAGCAGGGGGTGAAGCTCCATCTCCAGGGCGACCCCTGATAGCCCCCTTTGATTGTCGCCAAAGCTGGTGCGTGGCGATTCGGAGAGGTCGTGGAGGGTGCGATAGATGAGGTCGATGTAGTCCACATGGAGCTTGACCCCTCCCCCTTGGAGAAGGTCGAGGAGATAGGCCCTGGCCTTCTCGGGGAGCTCCCAGACTGCCCCCGGCTGAACGGCGATGTCCTGAGCCTCCTCCACATTCTCCAGGACGGCGATGGGATTTCCTGAGAGCTCGAGGATGGTGGAGAGCTGAGAAAGGGCTCGGTTGAGCTCGCGCGCCGGCTCCTTTATCGGGGGGATATCGGAGATGCCCCAGAACTTCTTCGGCTCGCGGAGGTTGGGATAGATGACAAAGGGGATGAACCCATAGGGGTTTGGCTTTCGCTCCGAGAGGTTGTTATCGATCCAGAGCTCAAAGCTGTCGGCGGTCCAGATCTCCACCACCGTCGATCCCCTTCTCCCATTTTTCACCCCGTAGAGGAGCTCCACCTCTTCAGAGGAGAGCTGGTAGCGGCTGGCGACCCTCCAAACCCGGCTCACATCGTCGCCCACCCACCAGGCGAAGAGCCCCTGCACATCGGGTGCCAATACCCTGATGCGCTGCTCCTCGGTGTCCCAGGTCACCTTGAAGCAGCCATCGCCGAGGATGGTGGTATCGAGCTCGGTATCGAAGTCCAGTTGCTCCAGGTTGTTGGTCTCATAGACCTCATAAAGGGCCTCCTCAGCGCGGCGCGCCCTCTCCTTCGCCTCCGGGGAGTCATCTGTGGGGTCGACGGCGAAGTTGAGCCCACTCATCAGATAGGAGGTCACCTTCTCTACAAAGGCCTTGGCATAGTTAACGGTGATCCGCCGCTCCCCTCTTCGGGGATTGCCCAGCCACTGGATCCCGTTGTAGAAGTCCAGGTTCTCCCGGTAGCTCTTGAGGCGATCGGTGTCCCTTCGGGCAATCTGTTGGGGGATAGTGAGATTATTCATGGTTCCTCCCAATAATGCGATAGACCGTTCTTTTGCTCACCCCGAAGCGCTCTGCCAGCTCTTCGATCTTTAGCCCCTCTTTTTCGTGGAGGTGGAGCATCTCTTCATTGCGAAGCTCCTTGGCTGTTTGCCTCCTTTGCTCATCGTAGCGACAGCGGGGGAGGGGGCAGTGGAGGCAGGAGGGAAAGAGATCGCATCCCTCGTCTTTATATTCAAGTTGCTCCATCTCAGCGCCATGGTAGAACATATGTTCTTAACTGTCAAGGGGATTTTGTCACATGCAGTGGCCTAATTGAAGCGACCCCTGGCGCTCCTCAGCCGGTACTCTGCGGCCTGGACTAAGAGTGCCAGGCTGATCACGAAGTCATCGTGCCCCTGAGCGGGGTCAACATAGAAATTCATCGTCTGGCTGGGGCGGAAGTTGCTCTTTGCCCTCTCCATCTGGGACCAGAACTCCCGATATTCCTCCGAGCCATCGGCGGCATACATCTTCACCCTTCCTGAATTTATCGCCGCCAGGAGATCAAAGCCCAGCTTCGATTTGCTCTGCTGGGTGAAGAGGAAGGGGACGACGATGGAGCGACCGAGAGCCTTGGCAAGGAAACTGGCCACCCCGGCACCAACACCGGTGGAGTCCACCACCACCCGCTTGCACCCCCAGACGTCCTTGAGGAGGTCCACGAGCTGGGGGTAGAGGGAGGTGTGGGGTTTGCCCGTCCACCAGTAGTGCTCCACAATCTTTACCCGTGGCCCCTGAATAACCTCACTGCAGAATTCTAGCTCCCCGATGGTGACCACGGTGGAATCCTGTCTCGGTTTTATGGCACGCAGCATCACATCCTCCCCCTCCTCTGCCTCCCCGGCAAGGTCGATCCCAGCAACGTAGATCTTTCCTCTATTGGGGAGATGAAGGCGGCGATGAGCCCCTTGTAGTTGTGCCCTTTGCTGAGGGCTGAGGAAGCCGCCACCGCCACGAATCGGTCTCAGGCAATATTGCGTCTGAAATAGGGGATGGCTCTCCCCAAGCCGCTCCCTTTCGCCCTCGGCATAGCGAAGATAATCGGGATTGTACTTGGCTATCTCCTGCCAATCATAGCGAAAGTGCCTCTTTATGCCATCCTTTCTTTCCAGCTCCAGGTTTGTCTGCTTTACCTCCTCAAGGAGGGTGGAGTCGTCCCAGGTGGTTCCATAGTGCACTGTGGTCACGTTGGTGGCTGCCCCCATGGGCTTGAACTCCTTGGTATACTTCTCCTTGGATACATCCTGGCTTTCATCAACCTCGAGAAGGATATGAGCAGTGGCGCCCACGACATGGCTTGAGGTGTCAGCGCTAAAAAAGATCTGCCTTGCCCTGCCCAGTCGCACCATGTAGCCCAGCTCGGGAACCCAGAAGCGGGCATAGCCGGCGTCGTTGAGCCTCTCCTTGAGCCTGATCATGCTCACCATGGTCTGGGGCTTGAAGGTGGGCGAGCACTTGATGGCGTTGCCCCCAGTGCCCATAAAAAGGGTGAGCAGCAGCACCTCAAGCTGTGCCGAAAGCTCGTTCTTCCCCCCTTGCCTTGCCATCTCCACGGAGAAGGTGAGCCCCTTGCGATTCATAACGCTATCGAGGATGGCCTTGCCTACCTCTATCTGATAAGGTCTGAGCTTCTCTTTGATCATTTTTAAAATCGGCGGTTTTTCGGAGCCCCAATTCTTACCCTAGGAGACGTATGATCACTTGAACCACTACCGCTGCGATGACGAGGAAGATGAGCCCATTTATTCGCCCTTTAACCTCCTGGATGTTGCGCTCCAAATCCTTCAAACGCTCTTCCACTACGGCGCCGAAGGCACATCCCGGGGAGGCATCGAAGTCAAAGCTTTTTCGTTCCCTAATCCTGAGGAAAAGCCTTTTCATACTATTAGCTAGTTTTTCTGAGGTTTCATCCATCTCTTTTGACCCCCAATTGTGGAAAGCAGTTGCCCCTAGCTTCGAAGAGGCGCCTAGCTTGAAAAGAGGGCGGTGCCGATCTCCTTGAGCACGCCATCGATGGCCTGGGCCAGGTTCTCCTGGGATTTCTGGGAGAGGCGGTACTTGGCGGCTACCGCTTTCACCAGCAGGTCAACGGCGCGTAGCATTAGCGGCATGTTGTCGGGTTGCTCTTCCAGGGTGCTTGTTAGCTTCACCCTGAGTAGGGCGATCTCCTCATCGAGCCCCTCAATCTTTCTTGCCTCCGGGAGGCGAACCCGCTCTGCCTCGCTTAGCGCTTCAGCATAGAAGCCCTTTTTCGCTCCAGGGGCCGTTTTCTTACCCTCCCTTTTAGGCATTCTCACCCTCAAGGATGTCGAGAAGCCCTTCTATGGAGTCGGCGGGAAGCTTGGAAAACGTTTCCAAAAGACCCAAAAGAAGGCAAAGCGCCGCCAAATCCCATTGCCGCTTACTTATCGCCCAGGCCAGAGTGGACATCTTCCCCTCCTTTTTTCGTCTTTCGTCCTTTTTGCTGTTCCAGAAGCGAAGCCTTCGCAACATGTTTCGCCACCAGAGTCTAGCCTCGTTTAGCCAGTAACTGGCGCAGGATGAGTATGCTCACCAGCAGGGAGCCAAGGCAGAGGAGAAGCCTGGCGATGAGCCAATGGGTGGGGTCGAGGAAGAAGGCATTGGCCCATTCCTGCCCCTGATAGAAAGAGAAAAGCCCGAAATAAAGGCTTTCAAAGGAAATTGCCACGCTCACCAGGGCGAGCACCACAGCGCCGATACGCCTTCTCATCGTTGAGGAGCGGTATCCAAAGAAGTAGCAAGCGTTGAACCCGCTGCTGAGCGCGGTGACGATGTATTGGGCGAAAACAAGGCTGTACAAAGAAACCTCCTGATTTACCCCAAAAAATCTGCGATTTTTCGGGGGCCCCGATGACAAAATAGCACATGTGTTCTAGAATGTCAAGGTGATTTTGTCACCCTTTTCGACCTAATTGCCGTAGCGGTTTTAAGGCTATTGGCCATCTAACTGCACCAATTCGTGATACAACGTGATACAATAAAGGTTAGAGGACAAGAGTGGTGATCATTGATCCTCACTCCTGGTGGTGTCCCATTATGCGGAAGAAGCTAACTCTGCAAACTAGCCTTGCGGCTGGCAAAAGGTATGGTGGATGGGCACTCGGTCTTCTGACGCTACTTGTTGTTCTAGCTTGTGCTGGATGCTTAAGAGTCGGCGATTATGAACTTAGCCTGGGAGGAGTGGCGTCCAAGGCGGGGTCGGTTGGTTACGAGGTGAATGGTCGGCTGTTAAGCGTGGACGTCGAAGCGGGGGAGACCGCCGAGGAGATAGGGCCACGGCTGCCGGCGGTGATGAAGGCGGAAGGGCTTGCAGTAGAGTGTCAACTTTATGATGGCGAACGTTACTATTTCATCTTGAGAGATGTGCGAGAGCCCGTGCACAAGCCAGAAGCTCTTGGCGTAACTACAGGCCACTGCGGGCCACTTCAAGACGACCGGATGCTGATCGAAGTCATGGTCACCTGGTTTTACGAAAACCTAAACGCTAATAATCAGGCCGGAGTCAGCGCGCGTACTACCGAGGAGTTTCGCCAAGAAGCCCTGGACGTAATGGCATCAATGGCGGCCAGCGGTGAGCAGATCAGCATAGAAAGTCTGGAAGAGCTGACAGTAGACTGCTACCAGGCTACTGTTTGTTTGCATCTCATACGTCTGGTGGGCACAGAGCAGCAGCCCGTCGATACATGCTTGACGTTGACCCGGCCGTCGCCCTGCGAGATGTGGATGGTCTCGGGCGGGGTTATCCGCTAGTATGCACCACTGTAAATAGCGACTTCCAGCTCTCAACGCGGAATTTATTCTGCATGGCCTCCAAGCTT
>SOJQ01000048.1 GCA_004376075.1 Dehalococcoidia bacterium
GAGGGTATCACGCTCAGGGCACCGAAGGACCCGCCAGTCGAACCCTATCGCTCGGAGCACATCGACAGGATGCTCGCGGTACTGGATCGCGATTGGAAAGTCGCCGCCACGCCTCGCCAGAGGATGCTAGCTGCACGTGACAGGGCTATTCTCTTTCTGTTCCTAGAGAGTGGACTGCGCCTGGGCGAGCTGGCGGGGCTCCGCGTAGGAGACATAGACCTAGAAAGGCAAAGGGCAGTGGTTCGCGACGGCAAAATGGGCAAGGGCCGTGTGACCGGGTTTGATCTCCAGACCAGGAAGGCCCTCTGTGGCTCACGGAAGAGTGGTGACCACTATCCAAGCACGGGATCCAACAAGTCATACGTCGCCTCAAGAAGGACGCGGGGCTCCAGCATGTGAAGAGATCGGTTCACAAGTTGCGCCACACCTTTGCCACAACATTTCTGCGGGAGACCCACGACATGAAGGGTTTGAGACTGCTTTTGGGCCACTCCACTCAAGCCATAACGGAGCGCTACACCCAGTTCATCGAGGTGGAGGACGCCCCGAAGGCCTACAATCACAAGGGATCGCTAGACTGGCTCTAGGTTTGGCCATAGCCTTGCTCAGCTGCAAAGTGGCCTCTGTAGCCGAGCAGGGTATAAAAACCATAGGCCAACATTTTATTGTGGGGCCTACTCCTGAAGAGGTTTTGAGGGGAGAGTATATCCTGTTAATCCCAAAAGGTAAGCGTGTTGTTGTTCTTTCAGAAGGTGGGGGAGATAACGCCATCACCGTGGATAAGGTTGAGATGCAGGGGTTGGAAGTCAATGTTCTAGGCGGAGAGGTGCAGGAAAAGTTAAAGCCGTTCATCCTTGAAGGCTTAAAACCTTGTAATCCTATAGACTACGGAGGTAAGGCTGAGGAGAATCCTCATCAGATTATCCCAGCGTGTTGTGAGATCTGCATGGAGGACAACAGCGTAGATATTATTATTACAACAGGCTTTTTCGGTGGATTTAAAGATATCATTGCACCCCGTGTGGAAGAGTTTGAAAAAGAGACCTCTAGGAAAGTGGTGGAGTTAGTAAAAAAAACAAAAAACCTATGCCCAATAAACTAGCGGAATGTGCAGCTCTCAGGCTAGCGGAGGGGGTTGCCTGCGAGGCTCTGAAGAGGCTTATGACAGCCGGGTGCAATGGGGATATATTATCCCGGATTTCCCATATCAAACTGGGGGTATGGGCAGGTTCCTATGGTAAAATAGCTTCAAAAGCCCACTGTGTAGCTTCATGAGAGGAGGCTGGCTGCGGGAGCTGGTTTTGGGCTTGTCAGAGGCCTCGACAGCCAGCGAGCAGGGGTTTAACATAGCCACAGCAGTTGAAATGGGAAATCGAGGGAGGAATGTTAAATGAGTTCTTGAAGGGCCCCTTGACAACGCTGCCCGTTTTGAAGTTAAATATGAGGTGAAATATAAAAGGAGGAGCGTAATGCCAAGATTGCCCATACAGAACATGAAGGTGGGTGATAAACATATCACCCCCGCAAGAATGGTTACAAAGACGGACATAGAGACCTTTTGTTCTGTCACCGGGATGATACATCCGCTTTTTTTGAGTGATCAGTATGTTAAGTCAGACGAGGAGAGCCAGAAAATAGGCCTTAAAGGAAGTGTGGTGCCGGGGCAGCTAGCATATGCTATTATGCTGGGTAATTTGCTACGTGATGAGACTCTTGATGATGTCATTGTACAATTGGGTGCAAACAACATAAGGTGGCCTGCTCCTGCCTATCCCTATGATATGCTAAGAACTGAGATTGAGATAACGGGCAATAGGGTGACCAAAGAGGGGAAAGTTATAGTCGATTACAAGTGGCAGGTCAAGAACCAGAATGATGTTGTAGTTGTTGAGGGGAATAACACTTGCATGTTCAAAAAGAAGTAGTGGTGGTTTTTTCGTCAAGTAACGTGCCCTGAGTTTTTAGCAGATAAAACTAAGATATCCCCTTGACCGCCTTGGTTCCGCGGGTGCAGATGGAATAGAATGATTTTGGTCTGCCTGTGAGCAGAGGTCTGAGCCATCGTCATCTTCTAGTTCTCTTCTTAGAATTGTGTCCCGGGCTCAGGCCAAATAGCTTTTTGGCGCCCTTTTCAGCATCCCCGGCGTATCCTGCTTCCTCCACAGGTGCAAAGGCAGCCGTTTTGAGGAGACCCCAGATGACCTGGTTGCATTCTCAACACGATTGTAGAGCAACACACTGCGCTTCTGTTGGCCCTGGCAGCGTGGAGTTTCCCGTCACACAATTCGATGGTTTGTGCAATGAGGGCGCTGCTCATGTCACATCCTGGAACGCATTGCTTTCGGCTATGAGCGTGCCATTGGGCGTTTCTCCACCGAGACGGCAGCGTTGGCGGTGGTGTTTGGGATCTTGGAGGAGGAATGCTCGGAACAGATAAGTGCTGGCAAATGTAGCCTCAGTGACCCCAATTTTCCCCGCTCTTGATGGATTTGGCTATCTGGATGCCTCTTTCTAGCGCAGTTTGATTGGCCTGGAGGCTGTCTTTGGGGGAATGTTTTCTCAGGGCGCCAACAAGGGCTCTTCGGGAAACTAGCTTTGTCAGTTCAGCCACGAAGCCTAGGGCTACCATATTCGCACTGATGATACTACCTGTGACCTGCTGCGCTATATCGGCGAAGGGAAGGGGTATGCTTCTGGCACCCTCTACCAGGGATCTTCTTGCTTGGGAGCTGTCGACAACGAGAAAGCCGTCACTGGCAAGCCGGTGATGGTATCGGTCGAAGGCCGCTTCGCAGAAAATCACAAGCACGTCGGCATCCAGCACTTGAGGATAATCGATCCTCTCGTTGCTTATGACCACATCGGCTCGACTTGGTCCGCCTCGCTGCTGAGCACCGTAGGAGTGGGTCATGACAGCATTCTTGCCATCGCGAACCGCTGCTTCAGCGAGTATGATCCCGGCTAATCCTAGCCCCTGCCCACCCTGCCCAGCCAGCCTTACCTCCCAGCGCTTTCTCTTCAAGCTCCCCCCCTCTTCTTGCTTGCCGCAGTCAGCTTGCGATAGCTTTCTACATACCCGGTCAGGTCGCGATCCACGAGCACACCCCGAACTATCTTTCCCGATGCAACCTTGCCTGGGGCAGCCGTTGTGTTATCGCGGAACCATTTCAGCATTTCCACGGCGTCGCCCATTTCATTGAGCCTCCCGTAGAAGAGAGGGCAATTGCTCAGAACCTCGATTACTGAGAACCCCTTCTTCTCTATGCCTCTGGCAATAAGCCTATCAAGTTCGATGGCGTGATAGGTCGTGCTCCGAGCTACGAAGGATGCTCCCGCTGCCTCAGCGATCTTGGCTATGTCAAAGGCTTGCTCTATTTGGCCGTAGGGGGCTGTTGTAGCTTTGGCCCCAAAGGGAGTGGTAGGCGACAGCTGGCCTCCGGTCATACCATAGATGCTATTGTTTACCACTATTGCTGTTAGCTCGATGTTGCGCCTGGCAGCGTGGATGAAATGGTTTCCACCTATGGCCAGGGCGTCTCCATCGCCCATGACCACCATCACCTTCATATCGGGCCTTGCCAGCTTGAGGCCGGTGGCGAAGGGCAAAGCCCGCCCGTGGGTGGTATGCATGGTATTGAAGTCCACATACACGGGCATGCGCCCGGTGCAGCCAATGCCGGAGATCATGGCCACTTCATCCTTGGACAGACTGAGCGCCCGCACCGCCCTGATGATGGCCCCGAGAACAATGCCAATGCCGCAACCGGCGCACCAAACGCTGGGAAATTTCTTCTGCGCCCTCAAGTATTCGTGCTCGGGGACGGCGGGTTCCATCATCCTTCAACCTCCAACGCCGCCATTATTTGGGCCGGAGTAACCATTGCGCCATCGGCGCGATTCACCCCTACTACATCTGCCCTTCCCTTGGCCACCCTCTCTACCTCCAGCAGAATCTGTCCCCGGTTCATTTCTGCCACTATTATCCTCTTTACAGAGGAGGCAACACGCTCAATCGCCTTGTCATGGAAAGGCCAAAGCGTGACCAGTCTGAGAAGCCCCACCGCCCTGTTTTCTTCGCGCGCCAGCTTCATTGCGTGACGAGCTGACCTTGCCGTTGACCCATAGGCGATGATGGCTATCTCAGCATCCTCCATTTCTTCCTCTTCTATGCGCGCTATCTGCTCTACCTTCCCCTCGATCTTGCCAAACAGCCTCTGCTGCCAGGTGTCTATTTCATCCAAGCGCTCGGTGGGGAAACCGGACTTGTCATGGAATAGGCCGGTTAGGTGATAGCGGTAGCCCTGGCCGAAAGGCACCAGCGGGGGCACATCGCCCAGCGCATCATCGTAAGGGAAATACCATTCGGGAGGGACCTCGGGATGCAGGCGGCCTAGCACCTCAACCTGGGCAAGGGGCAGCTCAACCCTCTCCCACATACGGGCGAGCACTTCGTCAGCGAGGAGGATCACCGGCGTGCGGTATTGCTCTGAAAGATTGAAGGCATGGATGGTCAGTTCATAAGCTTCTTGCACCGAGCCTGGACAGAGGACGATAATGGGATGGTCTCCATGAGTGCCCCAGCGAGCCTGCATAACATCGCCCTGGGCTGGGCTGCCAGGCCTGCCTGTGCTGGGACCGGCGCGCTGCACGTCGATTATGACGCACGGGATCTCCACAGCCGCGGCGTAGCCTATGTGTTCCTGCATCAATGAAAACCCGGGGCCGCTGGTGGCTGTAGCTGCTTTGAGCCCGCCCACTGAGGCTCCGATGACAGCAGCTAGGCTCGCTATCTCGTCCTCCATCTGGATAAAGATTGCACCCCTCTTGGGTAGAGCCCTAGACAGGAAGATTGCAATCTCATTGGCTGGAGTTATCGGATAGCTAGCGAAGAAGCCAAGGCCGGCTGCTAGAGCCCCCTCAGCGATGGCCAGGTTGCCCTGCATCAGCCTAGCTTTTTTCGGCCTGCGTGCTGTGGTGGGTGAATTGCCCATTTCGCTTAGTATCTCGTTTCCTTTTTCCTCGCTTGGGATTTGTACTTTCTGCGCCGTTGGGGAACCATAATAGCAAAATCAGGGCACAGAACCTCACATAGTCCACAGGAATTGCACCGCTCTGGCCTGAGGAGCTGGGGGTCATTTGCCTCGTCCAGGGCTAGAGCCTGCTTCGGACAAAAGGCGATGCAGATATCGCAGCGCTTGCACCAAGCGTGATAAAAGATCACTTTGTCAGCCTCTTCTTCACGCAAGACGGAATGTGCTTGTTGTCCCCGTATTTTTGGATTGGCCACTGCCATTTCTCCCCCTGCGCCTACAATCACCATTAGAGATGATAACACATTGCTATTCTGTTGCGAAAGGGGTGTCATTCGCCCGATTTCTCGAAGCCCTGGTAGAACTTTTCTTTGGCCACCTTCTTTCCGAAGCCCACCTGGCCAAAGGCGAGCCCAACCTGTGACCACCAGAGGGAGGAAACCCGTGGATTTGCTATAGGTCGCGACTTGCGTTATGTTAGAAGCAGTATATGAAAGAATCTTTGTCTATCCAGATTTTGCTCAAATTGTTGGCGTAATGCTCAGGAGAGAGGCCTCATGGGGAGTAATGGATTCGATGCTTTTGTGTCCTGCGCACGATCCGTTGGTTAAGGGAGTGTCTGGTGGCTCGCATATATTGGAGGTACCAATGTCCATTTTGTGTAATCTTCACGAAAGGTGATTTAGACAAAATTAAATACAGCCTTGAAAATCATATCCGAAGTTCTATCTGTGAAATGACTCGGGGAACTGTTCGCTACCACTCTGGATCCGATAATCAGGTTACGCCTGGCACTTGGCTAAGCGCCGTCAGGACAAGCAGGTGGTGAGGTGAGAAAGGGGGAAGTATTGGCTCTTACGAGGTTGAGGGCCTCGGATGGGGCTCTGGGACGAAAGGTTTTCGAGGTGCTACAGTATAGGGCTGGCTGCGGGAGCTGGTTTTGGGCTTGTTAGAGGTATTGACAGCCAGTGAGCAGGGGGTTTATCATAGCCACGGTAGCCGATATGGGAAATCCCGGGCGAGGTTGACATCCCAAGGGAGGAATTGACATGACCGCATATCTGGGTATTAATCCACAACTTTGTACGGGATGCCGGGCGTGCATGTTAGCATGCTCTTTTACTCTTTTTGGGGTATTTAATCCGTCAAAGTCCTACATCATCATTGAGAGAAATGAAGAGGAAGGCACATTCGACATAAAATTCACCTCTAGGTGTGTTCCCTGCGATGTATGTGCTAAATATTGCTCCCACGATGCCTTAGTTTACATAGAAAGGGAATAAAAGGAGAAAGATTATGCACGGATATACTGGAAAGACCTTAATAATAGATTTAAGCAGTGGGAAAGTGACGGAGAAGGAGATGGGCACTCAAAGCTATTTTGAGTACATCGGGGGATTGGGAATAAATAGCAAGATTTTGCTGGCTGAGGTAGACCCTTCAGTTGACCCACTGGGTGAACAAAATGTGTTAATTTTTGGTGTGGGACCGCTGGTGGGAACATTGGCTTGCACAGCCAATAGAACCGATGTGACCGCGAAATCCCCACTCACCGGGTTATTGGGAACAACAAACAGTGGCTACACCTGGGGACCCGAACTCAAATTTTGTGGATATGACCATCTGGTGGTTAAGGGAAAATCACAAAGCCCGGTGTATGTCTTCATTGATAATGGTGAAGTCACTGTTCTGGATGCTACTCATCTCTGGGGCAGGGATAGCTGGGATACAATAAGGACGATAAAGAATGAGCTTAGAGATAAAGAAATCTCGGTGGCCTGTATCGGTGTGGGCGGAGAAAAGCTGGTGAAATTTGCCGCTATCGAGAATGGCTTCTATGGTGCCTGGGGAAGGACAGGACTGGGGGCTGTAATGGGCTCCAAGAATCTGAAGGCCGTTGCCTTGAGGGGGCGCAAGGATGTAACCGTATCTGACCCAGACGGCTTTCTGGAGTCCCTGCATGAGATGAGAGAAAGAATAATGAGTCACCCCACCTATAACCCCTGGAGACAATTCGGCTCTATGCTGGCTGTTGACATCTATTATGCTCTAGGGGTGCTAACCGGTTACAATCAAAAAGAGCCATTAGGTGAGGATTTCATCGAAAGCATGGGAAGAGAAAATCTGTTGAAATATAAAAAGAAAAGTATAGGATGCACCGCCTGCCCCATTTGTTGCGCTCACTGGGTGGAAATCGAGGAAGGTCCCTATAAAGGCCTGAAGCTGAAGGGCATTGAAATCACATCTACGATGGATTTCGGAGCCAGGTGTGGTATCAGGAATCTTGCCGCCATCGCAAAAGCCACGGAGCTATTCCAGAAATACGGAATCGATTGTTCCACGGCCGCTGGCTCAATTGCCCTGGCCACCGAGTTGTTTCAAGAAGGCATAATAACCGGGAAAGACACCGATGGCCTGGAACTTAAGTGGGGAGATGAACCGCTTATCTTCGAACTCTTGAGGAAGATCGCCCATCGGGAAGGTTTTGGGGATCTGCTCGCTGAGGGCCCTGTGGAGATGGTCAGAAGGATAGGAAAAGGCTCTCAAGAATATCTAGCACAGAACAGAGGACTGGAGACAAACTCCCGGGACCCCAGAACCAGATGGGACGTGTGGTCTTTTGGATTCCTAATAAATGCTCGGGGGGGAGACCATCTGAGGGTACAGTCCCCGGCAGAAAATCTGCGGGAATCGGCTCCTGAGGGGGAGTATTTCTATGAGTTGAGTCCCCCAGAAAAAGTAGTGGCTAGAATCGATATCTTTCATGATTGGAAGCAAGAGATATTTGACTTTGAAAGGAATACCGTCAGCATTCCACATATGGCAGCATGGTGCCAGGACCTGATGAACATTGTCAATTCTCTGGGCATATGCATAAGGCCACCCGTTCTGCATTCTCTGGGGCCAACTATCTACTCAAGACTTTTGACCACCCTCACGGGCATTGAATTCTCGCCTGAGGATGTCAGGAAAGCCGGCGAAAGGATAACCAACATTCAAAGAGTTTTCAATTTCAAGGCGGGTGAGAAGAGGGAAGATATGAAGTATGGCCCAAAATTCTATAATATGCCTATTAAAGGCAGGAGATTGGACAAGGATAAAGTAGACGAGGTATTGGACGAATACTTTAGAGTGAGGAACTGGGACCCAAAGACAGCTTTACCTACAGCTGAAAAACTAAGAGAATTGAATTTAGGTAAACTAGGGTCAAATCTGGCAAGCTAATGATCAATGCTCAGCAGCCCTACACACTAGTTGTGGTGAGACGTTCAACGGTCACATTCCGTCAGAATGTGCACCTGTACAGCCCCACCTTCTAATGCGGCTCACCATCTGCGAACCCGTCGCTCCAAAACGGGGAGGCCCATGCAGAATTAGAATCGCCACTCAGAAACCAAGCGCTCCAACCCAAGGACATCAAGTAGACCTACTAGGTCACCAACTAGGTGATGGATGTCATAGCACTCGATTCCCTCGGGCTTGTCTGTCTCGCCGTAGCCACGCAGGTCGGGTGCAATGGCATGGAAGCCGGCACTGGCCAACGCCGGTATCTGGTATCTCCACGAATACCATAGCTCAGGAAAGCCATGGAGAAGGAGTGCCGGGAAGTCCTGTCCCTCCTCAACGTAGTGCATCCGGATTCCATTTGGCTCCACAAAACGGTGCTGCCATTTCTCGTTCATATCATCAGCCTTCCCCAGGATGAGTCTGAACGAAGCACTCCACGTGAGGACTCCAGCAGGATTATAGCACATTCAGCGTCCCAAGTGGTATCAGTAGCACAGGGCGTCACAAACCGCCCTATTGTCAAACACTGGGTTCCTATCCAGGGTGGGTAAGCATAGCAGGCTCCCTGGGTTGCTTAATAGACAGAGCTTTTGACTTGTCCCCAGCGTTGACGATCATCAAAGAGAGCGGCGTATGTTGATCATAGCCTCTTTCATAAGTGGCTCACAATGGTTGTTCATTCTACTGTTGAGCGGCCACTGCTTCACGTGAACAATCGGG
The DNA here is from genome assembly GCA_004376075.1 of Dehalococcoidia bacterium. Classification (GTDB taxonomy): domain Bacteria; phylum Chloroflexota; class Dehalococcoidia; order E44-bin15; family E44-bin15; genus E44-bin26. The sequence continues at coordinate 9,039 of SOJQ01000048.1, forward strand.
ATGATGGGAGTTAGATTGTTACGATGATGGTACCTCCGTCCGCACACAAGCAGAAAAGGACTCTTTACAGTGGGCTCATAGGCTCCTCTCTCGCTAATTGCTGGTTTCGGTTGTGCCTTCTTGAGGAACCTTCCCAAGTTTTCATCCGAATCGGCAACAAAGCCCGTTCTTGCGAGGTGGTAGAAGACCTAGGGCGACATGGGTAGAATTACCTTAAACGATCCCAGCGACAGCGCATTCTCGATTGCCTGAATGCCTCGATCAGCAACATCATCGCGGATGAGCACCGTGCCTCCGGAGGAGGGATGATCCAGAATTTCGCTGCACAGGTTGGTGAAGTACATTTGCTCCAAACGAGTAGGGCGAGACATCGGTGCCACCGCCACCGAAGCTGATCCTTAGCGGTGCCTTGCTTCTAACGATCATAAATGCCGACGCCTGCCCTTCTCACCCTCAGGTAAAAGGGAAGCATAAAAGCCAGGCATAAAGCCCCCGAGATAAGCACGATGTCGACGATCTGGGCGATGCTGGCATGGAACAAAATTATCAGGCCGATCTCAACAAGCATCGCTATTAGAAGGGCATAGGCCACCTTGATTTGATTTCGTGATAGGAAGAAGTTCAGGAAAAGGAAGGAAGGGCCGAAAAAGAACATGGCCAGCCCATACTTAAAGAGGTAAGGGATAGCGAAAAGATATTTACCTCCGAAGAGGAGATTGAGGAAGAAATCGGGGAAAAGCCAATAGATTACCACCGCCCCAGCCAGAAGCAGGGTGAGGCGCATTGCGTTACTGAGGACGGAGCGCTGACCTCTCCCCATCTCGAAAAGCTTGGAGGTCTTAGGAAACATGGCCACAGCCACTCCCATGGGGGCATACAAGGCAGTCCTTCTCAGGACTGAGATGGCAGAATAGTTCCCCGCATTCTCCGCGCTCAAATAGTGCTTCGCTAAAACGACATCGATGTTGGTCAGCACGGCAAAGGCGAAAATGGCGAGGAAGGCCAGGCCAGCATAGGGAAAAAGACCGCTTACCCCGCTTTTTCGTTACCAACCCGACCCAGGTCCCTGAGAAAGGATAGTGTCATCAGGAAAACAATGATGTTGGCAAGAAGGAAAGGGAGAAGGCCACCATAGAGCTTGAACCCTAGATATACTAGGGAGACTCCGATGGCAAATCTTAGCAAGGCCCAAAGGGAGGTTCGGAGGTGAAGCCCTTGCCTTGAGGGAAGGAATCTGCTAAAATTGATTTGCTATATAGGGCTCGTAGCTCAGTGGCAGAGCGGTCGGCTCATAACCGATTGGTCGTTGGTTCGAATCCAGCCGAGCCCACCAGGAAATAAAATCCCCCCTTTAGGGAGGGATTTTATTTTGTGATTGACAGCGTCTGTTGTTTAACTTAGAATGGCGTGCTAGAGGAATACTTAAACGCTTGTCTTCCTTTAGAATAAAAAGAGGGATAGGGAGTGATTAAGGGAAGGCAGTTATATGAACTCCAAGAGGTTGACTTGGAGATAGAGGCGAAGGGAGAGGCGCTGGCTCGTGTGGAGAGCCGATTGGGCGAGAGGGAGGCCCTGGATGAGGCACGTGCCGCTCTCAGCCGAGAGCGGGAGCGCTTGGCTGAGTTGGAGAAGACTCAGCGTCTGGGGGAGGGGGAGATGGAGGATCTTCGGGCAAAGACCGCTCTTTTGGAGGGGAAGCTCTACAGCGGGTCGGTGAGGAATCCTAAGGAGCTGACAAGTTTGCAGGAACAGGTTGAACATCTCAAAAAGAGAAGAAGGGGACAGGAGGACCACTTGCTTGACATAATGACAGAGGTGGAAGCAGTGCAACACAGTGTGAATTCAAAAAGCAGGGAATTGGAAAGGATGGAGGAAAATTGGCGGCAGGAACAGAACAGTTTATCGAGGGAGCAGGCTGAGTTAAGAGCTGCCTTGGCCACCGTTGAGCAGAGGAGGAAGGAACTCATCGTTAGGATCGATTCAGTGAGCCTGGAGCTTTACCAGATGCTGAGGGTAAAGAGGCAGGGGAGGGCAGTGGCCAAGGTGGAAAGGGGGATGTGCCAAGGATGCAGGATTGTTCTCCCGATGACTGAACTGCAGCGGGCGAGAATGGGTGAGGAAATAGTTCAGTGCAGTAGTTGCGAGAGGATTTTGTACGTGAGTTAGGCGATGAAAGCGATTGGCTACTTTCGGGTAAAAGCAGAGCATGAAATGAAGGGGATTCCCCCCTCACTGGCGGAGCAGGAGGAGAGATTTTTCCGTTTTTGTCAAGAACGGGGCCGCCAACCTGTGGCTACCTTTGTCGATGTGGACTCAGGGGAGAAGATTAGCGATGCCCAGTACCAGCGTATGCTTGGCTACATCGGGGGGGAGGGGGAGGGCTTCGTTGTTGCAGTGAGAGCCCTCGATCAGCTCAACCCGGATCCTCAGGGAGCAGTGCGTTGCCTGTTGGAGCTAGAAGACCTTAGGGCGATGGTTCTCTGCACCGATGAGGAACTGGTCGACCCCCTCGAAGCAGCGCTCCGAGCATGGTCTACCTACCGCGAGAGCAAGAAAAGAGGGGAAAGGGTAAAGGAGGGGATGAGGCTCGGGGTGGTGAAGGGGAAGGGGCTGGGTAAACCCCCCTTTGGCTACAGGGTCGGCGCCGATAAGAAGCTGGAGATTATTCAAGAGGAGGCAGCCACCGTTGTTCTTATCTATCAGTTGTATCTTCAGGAGAATATGGGCTTTCGTCTCATCGCCCGCTATCTGAATGAGCGGGGGGTCACCACCAGAAAGGGTGGCCGATGGAGCATAGTGGGCATCGGCGATATATTGCGCAATCGGGCATACCTGGGGACCTACTCCCGTTTTGGGATAAGGGTTCCCGAGAGCCATCCCTCGATAATCCCTTCCCATCTCTTCAGAAAGGTGCAGGAGCAACTTGATGCCAAGCCCAAGCCGGTGAGATATGTTCCAAGGTCGCCTTTCCTCCTGTCCGGGCTGGTCTATTGCGGCTCCTGCGGGAATAAGATGATCGGGGTCAGCCGCCGTGAGAGCTGGATCAGGCGCAAGGACAGGGGGCGAAGCCACGGAGAGTATCGCTACTACCAGTGCCAATCAAGAACCAACCAGAGCGTTTGCCAGTACCATACAAGGAGGGCTGGGGAGTTGGAGGGCACAGTCATCGCTACACTGGGGAGGCCAAACAGCCTTGAGGCCCTGGAGCGATTTGCGGAGCAGCATCCTCCTCAGGACAGAACAGTGGAGCGCCCTCAATTGGAGAGAAGGCTTGCCGCTTTGGAGCGGAAATTCCGAGAGTATCTCGACCAAGCTGCTCAAGGTATTATCCCCTTGGAGAGACTGCGCGCTATGGGTGGGGAGCTGGCGAGGGAGAGGCGGATCTTGGAGCAAAGACTAGCCCTCCTCGATGCCGAGGCGAGAGGGGAGATCGGCGAAAAGGAGCGCAGGGAGCATTTACTTGAGAGGCTGAGGGAGATTCGAGAGCGATGGGGAGCAATGACCATGTTGGCGAGGAAGGCACTCCTTCAGGATGTAATCGACCGCATCGTAGTTTACGATGACCGAATAGAAACCTCGCTCCGGGTATGAGTCAGCTATGGGAAAACGATTAATCATTTACACCGACGGCGCCGCCGAGCCTAACCCGGGGCGGGGTGCTATAGGCGTTGTCATGGTGGATGAGGTAGGAAAGGTGGTAGCCCAGATATCGGCGGGCATCGGGTGGGCCACCAATAACCAGGCTGAATATAGAGCCGTTATCAGGGGGCTTGAGGCAGCAGCGAAAATGGGTGCAGAACATATCGAGGTCAGGTCCGACTCGGAGCTTGTGGTGAAGCAAATCAGGGGCGAATACCGAGTAAAGAATCCAGGACTAAAGCCTCTATTTGAGCAAGTCCATCAGCTAACGAGGAAATTTCAATCTTATCGCATCGTCCATATCCCCGGGGGGCAAAACAAAGCAGATGCCTTAAGCCGTAAGGCGCTGAGTAGAGCTAGCGATTGACTTCTTAGGTTCAATCGGGCTGTGCTGGAATTTTTGGCAAAGGTGGAGAAGAAGTGAGCGACCCTGAAGGGTGGCGCTACGTTGGTTGACTTCTCTGTGCCTTTTATAGTAAACTGCTATTGGGCCAAGTAGACCGGGTGACCGCCCGCCTCGGGCGGGAGGAAAGTCCGAGCTCCACCGGGCAGAAGGCTGGGTAACGCCCAGGCCCCGATAATGTAAATTGTCGGGGACGGAAAGTGCCACAGAAACATACCGCTCCGATTTATCGGAGTAAGGGTGAAATGGCGAGGTAAGAGCTCACCAGCAACTGGGAGACCAGTTGGCTGGGCAAACCCCCTTCGGAGCAAGACCGAATAGGAGGACATAAGGACGCCCGGCCAGTTTTCTCGGGTTGGTCGCTTGACCCCGATGGTAACATCGGGGCTAGATAGATGGTCACCGCTCCGACTGGGTCGGAGTACAGAACTCGGCTTATAGGTTTACTTGGCCCCGAAAGCAGCATATCCGGGAAGCATGCTGCTTTATTTTTCGGTGAAGATGAAACAGCTAGAGAAGGACCTCACGGTGGCCTCCCTTCATGGTGAGCTAAGGACAAAGCTCATCGGTCAAAATATCCTCTACTACCCGGTCACCTCCTCCACCATGGACGTGGCAAAGCAGGCGGTGAGGGAGGGGGCTGAGGAGGGCACTATTGTCATTGCCGACCATCAGACCGCTGGCAGGGGGCGCTTTGGTCGAAGGTGGTGGGCCCCTGCCGAGAGCAGCATCCTATTATCGATCATCCTCCGCCCAGACCTGGAGCAGCTTCCTCGCCTTAACATGGCTGCCGCCTTAGCGGTCGTCCACAGCATTGAGAAGGTCACTGGCCTGAGGCCTGTTATAAAGTGGCCTAACGATGTCCTCATCGAGGGCAAGAAGGTGAGCGGTGCCTTGATCGAGAGCGATGTTGGGGACGAAACCGTCAATTCGGCGATCCTCGGCATTGGGCTAAATGTGAATCTTGACCCCTCCTCCATCCCTGAGATTTTGGAAACCGCCACCAGCCTTCGGGAGGTGCTCAAGGAAGAGGTTTCCCGCTTGGAAATGTTGCGTTCCCTGCTTGGCGAATTTGAAGAGCTCTACAGCGCGTTGCGCCAGGGGGAGCCTATCGATAAGCTGTGGCGGCACCGCCTGGAAACCCTGGGAAAGCGGGTAACGGTGAGATGCGGTGAAATGGTTCAGGAGGGCTATGCTGAGTCGGTAGATGACGAGGGGAATCTGCTTCTGCGACGCCCCGATGGCAGTCTGGTGACCATTGTGGCAGGGGATGTAACACTGCAGGTGTAGGTCACAGTAAAGAATTGAGAGGTATGTTATGGTTCTTGAGAAACTGAGTCTGGAGGGGAAGGTGGCTATCGTTACCGGAGGGGGCACCGGCTTGGGCAAAGCGATATGCCTGGCGATGGCAAGGGCTGGTGCTGATGTTGTTGCTGCCGCCCGCCGCGTGGAGCTTATCGAGGAGACAGCAGCCGAGGTGAGGGAGCTGGGGAGAAGGGCGCTCGCTATCCCCACCGATGTCACAGATTCCCGTCAGGTTAACCAAATGGTGGAGAGGACCCTCGCAGAGCTGGGGAAGATAGATATTCTGGTCAACAATGCGGGCATCGTCAGGGGAGACCTTCCCCGGCCGATCTGGGACATCAGCGACGATGATTGGCGTCTGGGGATCGACACCAATCTCAGCGGGGCCTTCTATTGCTCCAGGGCGGTAGCCCCCCATCTGGTGGCCCAAAAGAGCGGCAAGGTGATCAATGTTGCCTCGGGGTGGGGGTTGAGGGGTGGTCGGCATAACTACATGTATTGCTGCGCCAAGGGTGGTGTTATTCAGCTTACCCGCTCGCTGGCCCTGTCTCTGGCGGGGGACAATGTCCAGGTCAATGCCATTGCCCCTGGTCTTTTCGCCACCGCTGCCTTGGAAACCCCGGAGATGAGGGAGTTCTTCGCCGACAGAGGGCGCTTCATCCCTGTAGGGCGGATTGGCTCTCCCGATGAAATCGGTCCCCTGGCCGTTTTTCTGGCCTCCAGCGCCTCCGATTACATCACGGCGGAGGTATTTATCATCGATGGTGGTGGGCTTGCCGGAGGCTACGCCCCTACCGGATATGCCCCCGTTATCCCCATAAAGGAGGATTAATATGGAGGAATTCAATCTTCAAGGGAAGGTTGCCATCGTCACCGGGGATGGCCGAGCCTGGAGCAAACATATAGCATTAGCCTTGGCTGAGGCAGGTGCTGATGTTGTCCTCGCTGCCCGAAATCAAAAGGGGATCGAGGAGACCGCCCAGGAGGTGCGTCGGCTGGGGCGAAGGGCAATGGCTATCCCTACCGATGTCACCAAGTCTACCGAGATCCAAAAGATGGTGGAACAGGCTATTGCCGAGTTCGGTAAGATCGACATCCTGGTAAATGGCGCTGAGCTTCAGTTTGCCAAACCCTTCCTTGAGGTGAGCGAGGAGGAATGGAAGCGGGTGATCGAGACCAACCTGACCTCGGTTTTTCTCTGCTCCAAGGCTGTGGGCCAGCATATGATGGAGCAAAAGAAGGGGAGAATCATCAATATCGCCTCCGGCCTCGCCCTGAGAGGCGTAGCCAATAGCGCTGCCTACTGCGCCAGCATGGGCGGCATTCTTCAGTTCACCAAGGCCCTGGCCTTGGAGTGGGCGAGGGAGAATATCAGGGTTAATAGCATAGGTCCCGGGTGGTTCTCCGAGGAAGTGGTCAGCGAGGAGGAGGGGCGAAAGGACCCCCTGCTGCGCTACATCCCGCTAAAGCGTCGCGGTCGCCCCGCTGACATCGGCTCTCTGGTGGTTTATCTAGCCTCCGATGCCTCGGAGTATGTGACCGGGCAGATCTTCGTCGTCGATGGAGGGGTGATCGCCCACGCTTAGACGAAAAAATCAAGGGGGTGTAAGATGGGGGATGAATTTCC
>SOJQ01000072.1 GCA_004376075.1 Dehalococcoidia bacterium
CTCCATCGATCCCCTTTATCCTACCTCTAGCATCTTATCCACGGCGGCCTTCGCCCTGAGGCGAATCTCCTCGGGAACCCTGACCTCAGGGGCCATCTCCTCCAGGCTCCAGAGAACGTTCTCCAGGGTGATTAGCTTCATTCGGGGACAGACCGCCTGCTCGGAGGCAGGGATAAACCTCTTATCCGGGTTCTCCTTTCTCAGTCGATGTATTATTCCGAGCTCTGTCCCCACAATCATCTCTTCGACCTCAGTTCTACCTGCGAATCTACATATTCCCCCCGTGCTCAGGACCTCATCGGCAAGGGCGATCACCTCCGGTCTACATTCAGGGTGGACCACCACCCTGGCCCGGGGATGCTCCTGCTTCATCCTGATGATGTCCTGCGACTTTATCCTGAGGTGGGTAGGGCAAAAGCCAGGCCAGAGGATCATCTCCCTCCCCGTCCTGGTGGAGATATAATGACCCAGATATTGATCGGGCACAAATAGAATCTCTCTACCATCGGCCAGCTTTTCAACGATCCTGACTGCATTGGCAGAGGTACAGCAGACATCCGATTGCGCCTTGACCTCGGCGCTGGTGTTGACGTAGCAGACAACCGTAGCCCCGGGGTGCTCTTCCTTCTTCTGTCGCAGCCCCTCAGCGGTAATCATATCGGCCATAGGGCAGCCAGCATGCATATCCGGCAGCAGGACTGTCTTATCGGGACAGAGGATGGAGGCTGTTTCCGCCATGAACTGAACCCCGCAGAATACGATCACCTCGGCCGTTGTCTGGGCCGCCTTCTGGCTCAGCTCCAGGGAATCGCCCACCAAGTCCGCTATATCCTGAACCTCGCCCAGTTGATAGTTGTGAGCGAGGATGATGGCATTCCTTTCCCCCTTGAGGCGCAGGATTTCCTCTATTAACTTGGCATCGCTATCCATCATTTGCAAGCTTTCCCCCTCTGAACCCTTATTCGCCGGTCACCCTCCAGCCATCGGTGTAGACATTCATCCTCCTTCCCCTGACAAAGCCGATAAGGGTTACGCCCAGACTGGCAGCTAAATCCACCGCCAGGTCGGTAGGAGCAGATTTGGAGAGGAGTATGGGGATATTCCTCTTCGCTATTTTTAGCACTATCTCCGATGACATCCTGCCGCTGGTGATTATTATCCGCTCATCTGTGGGTATATCTTTCAGCATGCACTCCCCAAAGATTTTATCGATGGCGTTGTGCCTTCCTATGTCCTCGGCGACCATCAGGATGCCCTTTGTGTCGCACAGGGCAGCGCTATGAACCCCGCCCGTTGCTCTATAAACCTGGGAGCGGAGCTGAAACTCTTTTACCAGGGCAAAAACCTCACGGGCTGATATTTTCATCTGGGACTCCACCCTCGCCTGATTTGTGGTATCAGCAGCGCTATAGAAAGCAGCCCCCCTTCCGCAGCCCGAGGTTATCAGCCGCTTGAATAAAAGCTCCCTGTCAACCTCCTTATCCCCCTCGGTTTCCACTCGCACCACGCCCCTGCGGTCATCGAGGGTAATTTTCCTGATCTCCCCCTTATTTTCTATCAAGCCCTCAGAGGAAAGAAAACCAATGGCCAGATACTTCAGGTCTTTTGGGGTGCAGAGCAGGGTTACCAGCTCCTGGTTGTCTAAAATAATGGTAAAGGGAAATTCTCTGGCGACTACATCCTCGACCTCGCTCTTGCCCTGCTCATTAACCCGCAGTATAGTGAACCCTTTTACCTCGTCCGTCATCCTTTACATCTCTACCTTTATCGGGTCTTCGGTCCTTATCACCCCGCCGCGAATCACCCTGGCAAATACCCCCTCCTTGGGCATCACGCAATCGCCTGCCTGACGGTAGATAGCGCATGGAGTATGACACTCCTTGCCGATTTGGGTAATCTCCAAGATAACCTCTTTCCCTATGGATATCCTGGTGCCGGTGGGTAAAGATACCAGGGCAATGCCCTCGGTGGTGAGGTTCTCGGCGAAATCCCCGGGCCCTACGTCCAGACCCAGAGCGCGCATCTTGTCGATGCTCTCCCTCGCCAGCAGGCTCACCTGCCGATGGGTACAGCAGTCGGCATGGGCATCACCTACGAGGCCGTGATCCCCCCTGAGGACCCCGTCGTTTACAGCCTCCTTTTTGGTGCCCTTCTTCTCGCTTCTGCAGACGGCGATTATCTTAGCCATGCCTTCATCCCCCATTTATCTGCTCTATCGTCCCACCGCCCACCACACTATCTTTATGGTAAAAGACTATTGCCTGACCGCGGGTCATGGCCATCTGGGGCTGTTTGAATTTTACATGGACCCTGTCCTCGCTCAAGATGGGGGTTATCACCGCATCCGCCTCTCGGTGGCGATACCTTATCTTGGCTTTTAGCTCGAGGGGCTGCTCTAGCGATTCTATGCCTATCCAGTTCAGATTGGCGGCTATGAGTTCATCCCCATAGACCTCCCTCTTGGTGCCCACGATAATAGCGTTTCTCTCTCGGTCAATGGCTACTACATATAAGGGTTCCCTGGCTGATATGCCCAGCCCCTTGCGCTGTCCGATGGTATAAAATAGGATTCCTCGGTGCTCTCCCAGGGTGTTCCCCTCCCGGTCCAGTACAGGCCCCGGCTTTGCCGCCTGTGGCATGTATTCTTTGAGGAACCTCGTATAATCCCCATCAGGGATGAAGCAAATCTCCTGGCTCTCCGCTTTATCTGCCACCGGCAATCCCAGTTCTCCAGCTACCTGCCTTACCCTCTCCTTGGTAAAGCCTCCCAGGGGCATCAAGGCATGCCTCAGCTGATTCTGGGTCATCACATATAGCACATAGGATTGGTCTTTCCTGCGGTCAACCCCTTTCTTAAGAAGATACCTGCCGCTTACCTCATCGCGTTCTATCCTTGCATAGTGCCCTGTAGCCACAAAATCGGCCTCTAGCTCTTTAGCCCTTGTGAGCAGGGCGTCAAACTTTATGTACTCATTACACCTGATGCAGGGATTGGGTGTCCTTCCCAGGCTATATTCCCGACAGAAATTAGCGATTACCTTTTGCGCAAAGAGGTCTCTGAAGTTCATTACGTAGTGGGGGATGCCCAATTTATAGGCTACCCTTTTTGCATCCGCCACCGCGCCCAGGCCGCAGCAGCCCCCAAATCTCTCCGCCTCATCGGCTAGCTCGTTTGAGGGCCAGATTTGCATGGTCGCTCCAATGACCTCATAACCCCCCTCCTTGAGCAGAGCGGCGGTAACGGAGGAATCCACCCCGCCGCTCATAGCGACCACCACTTTCATTGCATCCCTTCTCTTCAGTTAACCACGGCGATGACCATGCTCCATTCGTGGCTCGCTCTTCAGGTATTTTTCAGGGTTCTCGTCGAAGGCTTTCTTACAGCCGGGGGCACAGAAGTAATAGGTCTTCCCCATGTGCTCCGAGGTGGCCGCTGCCTTCTTCTCATCCACCTCCATGCCACAGACTGGGTCTTTAGCCATTTTGGTCACCCCTCCAAAGCTGGCATGCTTCGAAGTTCTCTATGCCCCAATGTACTTAGCGTACAGACTTTTTGCTATTCCTTTATCAGTAGCGCCCTTAATAAAAGCTCTGCCATCGGGGAAAATTATTAGTTCATATTGATCCACTCTGAATTTTAAAAGAAATCCCAAATATGAGGCATCGCCTATCTTGTCCAACTTTTCTTTTAGATATTCTAATGAGACCTCCATCTCCCTTTGCGGGGTAATCTGTATCGTCTCCCTTCCGCATAGCTTGATAGGCTCACTTGGCCCCTTTTTGTTTAAAAATTCAAACTCCCCATCTCTGCACAAAGGACAGTCATCCCTCTTTTTCACGGCGATCTGCTCAAAACTGCGCTCCATTAGGTCTATTGCCAGCAGTTTTTGGTTTGAATCCTTGTCTCCCAAAAGGATCTTGATCGCCTCGTTGGACTGGATAGACCCTATGCAGCTTGTTATCGCATTTAATACGCCAACGGTATCGCAGGTATCGGTAGAACCCGGGGCCGGCAGGGAAGAGACCAGACACCTAAAACAGGGCGTCACTTTAGGGATGAAACTCATCGTCATCCCATAACCTGATATTGCGGCACCATATATCCAGGGGATATTATGTTTAAAGCAGGCATCGTTTATCAGCAAGCGTGTTTCGAAGTTGTCCGTCCCGTCCAGGACAATGTCTATGTCTTTGATCAGCTCTTCGATATTTTTTCGATTGACATCCTTCACCTCAGCCTCTATCTCTATGGAAGAGTTTATCCTGCGCAGCTTATCGGCTGCTGCCACTGCCTTGGGCATCCCTTTTTCCACATCTTCCTCATCGAAGAGCATCTGTCGCTGGAGATTATCGAGCTCAACATAATCCCTGTCCACGATTTTTATGTAGCCGATTCCGGCCCGAACC
>SOJQ01000049.1 GCA_004376075.1 Dehalococcoidia bacterium
AACACGGAAGTGAAATGCCCCAGCGCAGACGATACTGCCCTGGCAACGGGGTGTGGAAAATATGCCACTGCCGGGAAGCCTTTTTCGCTCTAGTGGCTGTGGTTGATGGGAAGCCACTTTGCTACCTGTGGAAATTCTCAAAGTAATCCTTTTTCGCGCTTCCCACTCTTGTCTCCTACCGTTGGTTAAACCAAGGTGGGCATCGAAAGGACGATCGTTGCTATAAAGAGGGGATAAGAGCGGTAGAAAGTGGCTGAGGGCAATGCACCTTGGGAAATGCCCCTCGCTAGGGGGCAAAAAGAGCTCAAAGTACCATGTTTTGCCCCTTTTCATTTTGAGACGAGTATGCTAAAATATAATCCGGATTAGGCTCTTGTTTTTTGCTTTTGGAGAGGGAGATGTCCAGCAGATTTGAAAAGTTTACCGAAAGGGCGCGCAAGGTTCTCACGCTTGCTCAAGAGGAAGCTCAGCGCTTCAACCATAACTATATAGGCACGGAGCATATCCTGCTCGGTTTGGTTCGGGAGGGTGAGGGGGTTGCTGCCAAGGTTTTGGCCAACCTTGGCGTGGAACTGAACAAGGTGCGCAGTGCTGTAGAGTTTATTATTGGGCGGGGGGAGCGAACCATTAGGGGCGAGATTGGGCTTACCCCACGAGCGAAGAGGGTCATCGAACTTGCTGTAGATGAGGCTCGCCGCCTTAATCACAATTATATCGGCACCGAGCACCTCCTTCTCGGGCTGCTGCGCGAGGGCGAGGGGGTTGCCGCTGGCGTCCTGGAAAGCCTTGGTGTCAGCCTGGAGAAGGTGCGTGCTGAGACAGTGCGCATCCTCAATCAAAGCATGTCCCAGACTCATGCTGGCGCTCGTCCCTCCTCCAAGACTCCCACCCTGGACCAACTGAGCCTTGATTTGACGGCCATGGCTCGCGCTGGGAGGCTGGACCCCATCATCGGACGCCACAAGGAGATCGAGCGGGTCATTCAGATCCTCAGTAGGCGCACCAAGAATAATCCCGTGTTAATTGGGGAGCCTGGGGTGGGCAAGACGGCCATTGTTGAGGGACTGGCCCATCGCATCGTCGCCGGCGATGTCCCTGCGATGTTGCGGGGTAAGCGGGTGGTCACCCTGGATATTGGCTCCCTGGTGGCGGGCACAAAGTATCGAGGCGAGTTTGAGGAGCGGCTGAAGAAGGTTATCGATGAGATAAAAACGGCAGGCAACTGCATGCTCTTTATCGATGAGATGCACACCATTGTGGGTGCCGGTGCCGCTGAGGGTGCTGTGGATGCTTCCAGCATACTAAAGCCTCCCCTGGCGCGGGGGGAATTGCAGTGTATCGGTGCCACCACCGCCGACGATTATCGAAAGCATGTGGAGAAGGATCCCGCCCTGGAGCGGCGTTTTCAGCCGATACTGGTGCAGGAGCCCTCCACTGAGGAAACAGTGGACATCCTCCAGGGTATCAAGAGTCGCTATGAGGAGCATCACGGACTCTTGATAAGCGATGAGGCCATCAATACGGCAGCGGCGCTGGCAGCAAGATATATTGCCGATCGCTTCCTCCCCGATAAGGCTATCGACCTGGTGGATGAGGCCGCCTCTCGAGTAAGGATCAAGCATTGCGCAACTCCAATTAGTTTAAGGGAGGCGATGAATGCCCTGGAAACGCTGCGTAAGGATAAGGAGGCTGCTATCTCCTCCCAGCAGTATGATTACGCCGCAGAGCTAAGGGATCGCGAGCTGAAGCTCGCCGAAAAGATAGAGAGAATGGAGGAGGGTTGGCAGGAGGAACAGCATGTTGAGATGCCTGTGGTCACCGAGGAGGATATCGCCCAGGTGGTAAGCATGTGGACGGGAATCCCTGTGGCCCGCCTTGCTCAGGATGAGACCGCTCGCCTGCTTCAGATGGAGCAGGTCCTGCACCAGCGCATCATCGGTCAGGATGAAGCGATCACCATTATCTCCAAAGCAGTGAGGAGGGCTCGCGCCGGGCTGAAGGACCCAAGGCGTCCCATCGGAAGTTTCATCTTCCTCGGTCCTACCGGGGTGGGGAAGACAGAGCTGGTGCGGGTGCTTGCTGAATTCCTATTCGGTAGCAGGGATGCCCTGATCAGGCTGGACATGTCGGAGTTTATGGAGAGACATGCCGTGGCTCGCCTTGTCGGGGCGCCACCGGGCTATGTGGGCTACGATGAAGGGGGGCAACTCACCGAGGCGGTGAGGCGAAAGGGCTATTCGGCAATCCTTCTCGATGAGATCGAGAAGGCTCACCCCGACGTGTTCAATATATTGCTCCAGATCTTCGATGATGGTCATCTCACTGATGCCAAAGGAAGGCGAGTCAATTTTCGCAATACCATCATCGCCATGACCAGCAACATCGGCTCCGAGCTGATCAGGCGGGATACCACCCTGGGCTTCGTCACCAGGGCCGATGAGGCAAAAACTCAGGAGCAGGCCTATGAGAGGATGAAGGAGAAGGTGCTGGCGGAGGTGAAGAAAGCCTTTCGCCCCGAGTTCCTCAACCGTATCGATGGCATCGTTGTTTTCCACGCCTTGACCCAAGATCACATCAGGCAGATTGTCGATCTCATGCTTCGCGAGGTTTGGAAGGAGCTTGCGGAGAAGACGGTAAAGCTGGAGGTCACCGACGCCGCCAAGAACCTCCTCTGTGAGAAGGGCTACGACCCCGTCTTTGGGGCGCGTCCCTTGCGCCGCGCCATTCAGGACATGGTGGAGGACCCCCTTTCGGAGGCCTTCCTCCGAGGCGACTTCCAGGCCGGAGACACCGTGCTCGTCGATTGCGAGGATGATAAGATCGTGATCCGCACCCTGGAGGTGGCAAAAACCCCTCCCTAAGAACCTCTTGAAGAGGCGCTAAATGGCAAATGCGAGGCGAAAAGGCCTCGCATTTTTTATGGTTGGTGGATTGTCCTGCTTAGCTAGTGTATAATAGGACGGCTTGAGAAAGGGGGGGCTATCGTGGACAGGGGTCGCTCCAGGACGATCTTCGTTTGCCAGCAGTGCGGCAGGGAAAGCATAAAGTGGCTGGGTCGCTGCCCCGATTGCGAGGGATGGAACACCTTTGTGCAGAGGGCGGTGCGCCCCCCAACTACCCCCTCCCGCCTGCCGTCAGCTGCCCCTCAGGAACTCTCCCGCGTAGCCGGTGAGGGAATCCCTCGGCTCATCCTCTCCTTCGCCGAATTCAATCGAGTTTTAGGAGGGGGGATTGTCCCTGGCTCCCTGGTGCTCGTCGGTGGCGACCCGGGCATCGGCAAATCGACGCTGCTCCTCCAGGTTTCCGCCCTGGTGGCTCAACAGGGGGGAAGGGTGATCTATGTCTCCGGCGAGGAGTCGGTGCAACAGGTGAGAATTCGGGCCAATCGCCTTGGGCTGGGCGGCGAGAGGCTATATATCCTTCCCGAGACAAACCTGGAAGTCATTCTGGAGCAGCTCGAGGGGGCACCGCCAGATCTGGTAATTATCGATTCCATTCAAACGGTCTACCTTGATGGTTTGGGCTCAGCGCCGGGGAGCGTGGCTCAGATTCGTGAGTGCACCATGAGACTGATGCAATGGGCAAAAATCGCCAATGTTCCTATTCTGCTCTCGGGGCATGTCACCAAGGACGGGGCCATCGCCGGGCCAAGGGTTCTGGAGCACATCGTCGATGTGGTGCTCTATCTTGAGGGTGAGCCCTTCGGCTCCTACAGGCTGTTGAGAGGGGTGAAGAACCGCTTTGGCTCCACCAATGAGGTGGGCATCTTTGAGATGAGGGGGCAGGGTCTGGTTGAGGTGGATAACCCCTCCGAGGCCTTCCTCTCCCAAAGGGCCAGGGAGGCAATAGGCTCCGCTGTGGTGCCCACCCTTGAGGGAACTAGGCCCCTTCTCGTGGAGATCCAAGCGCTCACCAGCACCACCAGCTTTGGCTTTCCACGACGCACCGCCAATGGGGTGGACTTCAATCGGCTGCTTCTGATAACTGCGGTGCTCACCAAGCGGGCTGGTCTCGCCCTGGGTAGTGAGGATATCATCGTCAATGTTGTTGGTGGGCTCAGGGTGAACGAGCCTGCCGCCGACTTGGGCATCGCACTTGCCATTGCCTCCAGCCTTCGCGGTGCCGCCATCGACCCTGGCTTGGTAGCCATTGGCGAGCTGGGACTGAGCGGCGAGCTGAGGGCGGTGCCCCAGCTTGAGAGGAGGCTTGGCGAGGCAGCGAAGCTGGGCTTCGGGCGCTGCCTCCTCCCCGGGAGGGCAAAGGTCGGGGCCCCTCAAGGGATCGAGCTCATCGGCGTCGAGTCGGTGAGGGAAGCGCTAAGGGTGGCACTATCTAAAGGTGGGAAACAAACTGGCTAAACTCAAGTCCCTGTTAAAGGGGCTGGGCTCGGTGGTTGGCGCCTATTCGGGCGGGGTCGATAGCACCCTGCCGGCTATCGCCCCAGAAGCATGAATTTAAGGGGCATGCCTTGAAGATCGGTTATCTGGATTGTTTCTCCGGCCTAAGCGGCGATATGATTCTGGGAGCCCTTTTGGATGCTGGGCTACCCCTCGATATGCTCACCGCAGAGCTTGCCAAGCTTCCCCTCACTGGCTATCGGCTATCCGCTCAGCCAGTGAGGCGGGGGATAATCACCGGAACCCAGGTCGAGGTTTTTTCGGAAGGTAGCGCCCAAGAACGGCGAAATCTAGAGGAGATATTGAATCTGATCGAAAGAAGCGGTCTGACGCAGCGGGTGAAAAAGCGGAGCGCCCTTATCTTTGAGCGCCTCGCCACCGCTGAGGCAAAGGTTCATCGCCTGCCCATTGAGGAGGTTCACTTTCACGAGGTTGGGGCTGTCGATGCCATCGTTGATGTGGTGGGAGCGGTTTTAGGGCTCGACCTTTTGGGGATCGAGGCCCTCTTTTCGTCCCCTTTGCCCAGTGGCAGCGGAACAGTGCAAACAGAACAGGGTGTCCTCCCCGTTCCTGCGCCTGCTACCCTGGAGCTCATCGCCATGGCTGGCGCCCCGATTAGACCGAGCCCCTCCCCGGGGATGGAGCTGGTCACCCCCACCGGGGCAGCCATCGTTACCACCCTTGCCTCCTTTGAGAGCCCGATCTTCTCTCTGGAGCGCATCGGCTACGGCGTAGGCTTTCGAGATCTGCCCACCATCCCTAACGTTCTGCCACTTTGGATCGGTGAGAAGATGGTAGAGGAGCGTCAGCTTCTCCTCTTGGAGACCAATATCGATGACATGAGCCCGGAGCTTCATGGCCATGTTCTGGAGCGCCTCTTTGAGCAGGGCGCCTTGGATGTCTGGTTCACCCCGATCCAGATGAAGAAGAATCGCCCCGCGGTGATGCTCAGCGTTATCGCCCCCAGCGAGGTGGAGGGGAAGATGGTGGAGGCCATACTGCGGGAGACCTCCACCTTGGGCCTTCGGGTAAACAGGATCGAGCGCCACGAAGCGGAGCGGGAGATAGTTCTTTTTGATTCCAGCCTGGGCAAGGTTATGGTGAAGGTGAAACTTCTTCATGGGGCAAGGATCGCTCTCTCCCTCGAGTTTGAGGATTGCCGTCGTCTCGCCCAGGAGCATAATCTCCCCCTGCAAGAGGTCTACCGCATCGTCACCGCAGAGGCCAGCACTCAACTCCTTAAATGAAGAAGAGGTAAAGGTTTTCATGTGGCGCCGCAGAAAAGAGGGCGAATCTAATAAGGGGTCTAAATTCGGGCTGCCTCCCCCGAGAGAGCGGGGAGAGATATCTTTGGAGGAGGCCATTGCCAGAAGAAGGTCGGTGAGAAGGTACAGGAGGGAATCTTTGTCCCTTTCCCAACTGTCTCAGGTATTGTGGGCCGCCCAGGGGATCACCAGCGCTGATGGATTAAGGGCAGCACCCAGTGCCGGTGCCACATATCCCCTGGAGGTCTATGTTTTCGTGGGCAGGGACGGTGTGGAGGGGCTTGAGGAGGGCATCTAACACTACAACGGGGAAAACCACTCCCAGAGCGTGCCCAAAGGGGGGGATCTCAGGGGGCAACTCTCCATTGCCGCTCTAGATGAGGAATTTATTGCTCAGGCACCTGTGGATATTGTGCTCTGTGCCCTTTATGAGAGGACCTCCTGGCGATATGGCAGAAGGGCGGAGAGATATGTTCACATGGAGGTTGGCCATGCGGGGGAGAACATTCATCTACAGGCGGCGGCGCTAGGTTTGGCGGTGGTGATGGTGGGCGCTTTCTATGATGAAGAGGTGAGCAGAGTGACGGAGCTGGAGAAAGAGGTCAAACCCCTCTATATAATCCCCTTGGGAAAACCTAGATGATCTCCTCCGGGGCGTTAGTGTCCCTCCCCTTTGCTTGATAGAGATGGGTGTCGGCAACGGCAAAGAGCTCGGTGGGGTTATTGCCGTCCCAAGGGAAGGTGGCCAATCCATAGGAGCGGGCGGGCATAGAGAAGGTTTCGGCGTTATATTGAACTGTTGATGCATCCAGAAAAAGCATGAGCCTCGTTATCACCCTTTCAGCGTCCTCTTTCTCCGTTTCAGGCATGATAATGGCGAACTCGTCCCCTCCGTATCTGGCGACCACATCGGAAGCCCGCACTTTTTCTTTAAGGATGTGCCCTATTCTCTTCAGTGCCTCGTCTCCGGCGAGGTGGCCATAGAGGTCGTTTATCCTTTTCAATCCATTGATATCGATGATGGCGATGGAAAGGGGGTGCCCATGCCGACGGCAGTGTGCTATCTCCTGCCCCAAGCGCTCATAGAAGTAGCGATGGTTGTAAACGCCGGTAAGGCTGTCGTATGAGGCAGCAGTCTTTGCCTGTTCATGAAGCAGGGCTACCTCGATTACTGCTGCCATATAGGGTCCAATGGCCTCCGCCAGGTGGACGTCCTCGATGGTGAAAGCGTCGGCCATCTCATTCTCGGCAACAAGAACCGCCACCACCTTCCCTTCCGTTGAAAGGGGGGCAACGAGCATTGTTCCCGACTTCAGGAAGCTGCTTTCCAAATAGATTGGGTTAACGGTTACATCGGGGATAAGCCGAACCACATCATGCTCTGCAACCCATCCCATCACCCCTTCCCCCTTGGCCACTCTAGCGCTTCTTTGATGGACTCGATAGCCGATGGCTGCTTGCATCACCAGCTCCCCATTCTCCTCTTTGGTGAAAAGGGCACAATTTTCGTAGCTCTGATTCTCTTTAAGCAGGGATAAAACCTTTGTTAGGATGGTCTTAAGGTCAAGAATGGAGCGCACCTCTTGACCCAGTTGAAACAGGATGGTGGCCGCTTTGTATTGGGTTACCGTGAGCATGCCCTGGGTCCAGGGCAATTGTTGACGGGCAAGAGGGACCTTCGGCTCCGCTGTCAGCGGAGGGGCTGGCACCTCCGCTGGCAATCTGGTGCTCACCTCTCCCCTCTCCACTCGCTTGAGGAAAGCATCGACAATCTTTGGGTCAAACTGGGTCCCCTTTCCCTTGACAAGCTCCTTTGCTGCCTCTTCGATGGAGTGCCGCGGACGGTAGTAGCGACCAGCGGTCATCGCCTCAAAGACGTCAGCAGCAGCAAGGATGCGGGCGGCAAGGGGGATGTTCTGCCCGGAGAGCCCGTCGGGATAGCCCCCTCCCCCATACCACTCGTGGTGATGCCTCACTGGAAGGAGCAGATCTTTGGAGGCACCACATTTCGCCAGCACCTCGTAGCTCAACAGGGGGTGGCTCATCATCGCCGCCTGCTGTGCTGGCTCCAGCGCCCCCTTAGTGGTGAGAACCTCTTCGGGGAGGAAGATCTTGCCAACGTCGTGCACAAGCCCGGCATCCTTGATTAGCTTAACCTCATTCTTTTTGAGTCCCAGTTCCTGGGCGATAAGCACAGCATACTGGGCAACCCTTTCCGAGTGACCCTTGGTATGGGGGTCCTTGGCCTCCATGGCCTCCACAAAGGCTTGCACACCTTCGAGATAGGCTGACTTTGAACTCTCTCTCAGGCGAATGGAGGAAAGATAGGTGCCCACCAAGATCACCAGAGGGATGGTCAAAGAATAGACGGCAATAATAGCGCCCACCAGTGGGCGGTTCTGGTAGAAACTTGCCGCCAAGGGGAGAAGCTGATAGTGGGGAAGGGCACCATAAAGTTCAAGCCCTGTGAAAAGCCAAAAAGAGGCCAGGGAGATCGCCCCTGCAATCGCTGCCCCGGTCAAACCGGCCTTATATCCCCACCAGAGTATTACCACGAGGTAAGCCCAGAAGAAGATGCTCTCAACCCCGCCGGTGAAATAAACTACCAACGCCACCACCAGAACGTCGGTGACCAGGAGCAGCCAGCTGAGGGGGACAAGGAAGCGGTCTCGGCGGAGAAGGAAATAGCACAGGGCTTGCAGAACTATGGCCGCGCAAAGCACCCCCGCTACAGGGGCGATAGCATAGGATGGGTTCACTAACCGGGCTATCCTTAACACTATTAGCAGCCCCACTAGGAAAGCAACCCCTCGCGGGATGATACTGCCCTCGAGACCATCGGCCAGATTAGCCTGCCAATTCTGGAGAGCTAAGGTTACCCTTTTCATAGAACTTTCACCTAAAATTTAAGCCCTGGGAAAATTTCCGTCAAACATAGCCTTTGAGGCGTATTTTGACAAAAGGAGAGTAAGGAGGAGATTTTCGTAGCAACATGGGGCGATATTGGCGAAAATAAGCCCGAAAGCAGAAGCTAAACTCTTCTCAGACCACTTCCACCGCCACCAGTACTAAAGTACGTCTCCCTCTCCCGCCTTCTTAAGCAGCCAGTACTCAAGGCTATCGGCCAGTGCCAGCCAGCTTGCCTCGATGATATTGGTGGAACTTCCCACCGTGCTCCACTCGTGCTCCCCATCGCTTGATTCGATGAGCACACGCACTCGAGAGCCTGTGCCCTCGGTTTCATCTATGGCGCGAACCTTATAGTCAACCAGCCTCACCGCTTTCAGGCTGGGATAGAAAACAAGAAGTGCTTTTCGCAGTGCTGCGTCCAGGGCATTGACCGGACCATTGCCCTCTGCTGCGGTATGGATCACATCAGAGCCCACTTTCACCTTCACCGTGGCCTCTGATAGGAGTTCCTCCCCGCCCTCCATAGTGGGCGGTCGGCGCCTTTTTTCCACCACAACCATGAAATCAACCAGTTCGAAGGGGGGCTTATAATCTGGCTGAGCACGCCTGATGAGGAGCTCGAAGGAGGCCTCGGCGCCATCATACTGGAAGCCGCGGCTCTCCATAATTTTGATCTTTTCCAATATGGCGCCTGCCTGTTCATCTTGGGGGGGGAGTTCTAAGCCCCTTTCCCTGGCTTTATGTAGGATGCCCCCTTTGCCTGAGAGCTCAGATACCAGTGTGCGCCATCGGTTGCCCACCAGCTCGGGATCGATATGATGGTAGCTTTCCTCCCACTTCATCATTGCGGCCACGTGGAGGCCAGCCTTGTGAGTGAAGGCGCTGGCTCCCACATAGGGAAGGTGGGTATCGAGGGTTAGGTTAGCGATCTCGGTCACATAATGGGCGACCTCGGTCAATTTGGCCAGCTGCTCTGCTGAGATGCAATCGATGCCCATTTTGAGCTTTAGGGTGGGGATGATGGAGCAAAGGTTGGCATTTCCGCAGCGCTCCCCATAGCCGTTGATGGTGCCCTGAACATGTGTGGCGCCAGCCTGGACGGCGGCCAGGGTGTTGGCCACGGCAAGCTCGGCGTCGTTATGGGCATGAATGCCCAGTGGGGCGCCGGTCACCTTTCGGGCAGCATCGAGGGCAGCAGCTACATCGCTGGGCATTGCTCCCCCGTTGGTATCGCAGAGGACAATACAATCAGCCCCCGCCTCGGCAGCGACTTTTAGGGTCTCAAGGGCATATTCAGCATTTTCCTTATAGCCATCGAAGAAGTGCTCGGCATCGAAGAAGGCCATTCTCCCCTTCGATTTTAGATAGCCTATGGAGTCGGCGATCATGCGCAGGTTTTCCTCAAGGCTGGTCTCCAGTACATGGGTTACATGGAGGTCCCAGCTCTTGCCCACCAGGGTGACCACCCTTGTTTTGGCGGCTAGCAATGCACCAAGGCTGGGGTCCTCCTCTGCTTTTGTCTTGGGTCGCCGTGTGCTGCCGAAGGCAGCGAGAAGGGAATTGGAGAGGGTGAGGCTCTGGGCCTTGGCGAAAAACTCGTCATCCTTGGGATTCGAGCCCGGCCAGCCGCCCTCGATGAAGTGGACGCCCAGCTCATCAAGCTGCCTGGCGATGCGGAGCTTGTCCTCCACGGTGAAGGATATGCCCTCCCGCTGCGCCCCATCGCGCAATGTGGTGTCATAAAGCTGAATTGGTGTCAATTTCGTAGCCATCCTTTACCCCTCAACTATACTAGCTGAGCCCAATCTTGCCCATCTTTGGCTTATGCCACTCGGGCCCATATCTTCTGCCTTCTAAGTCTTCGCATTCGACAATAACAGAGAACTCTTTGTTAGTGTCTTTCACTGGTAGCTCAGACCAGTCTCCAGTTGGATAATGATCCTGCCAAGGTTCTACAGGAGAAGCAAACAGCCGTGTAAAGGAATATTCCACTGCACCTTGTGATCCCTCACATTTAATCTTTCCATTTATTGCTACCCCGGCTCCAATATTCTCAACAATAATTCCGAGTTTTGGCCTATCAGTTCTTAGACAAACATTAAGTTTTGGCCTAATTGATATGATGCGGGATTTGTGCAACTGGCAAGCATAATATCCCGTTATAGAGCTAAAACTACTGTTGCAATTGCTGTTACAATCAATGCAGCAACCATGTTCTCCCTCCACTCTATCAAAGATCTAGCAGCGCACTACCAAAATGCAGTTGACAGGTCTTCAGGCTTTGGGCTCACCCTACCCTCCCTGAAATTAGCTCCCCCATCTCCCTGGTGCCTACCCGCTTTTTGCTTTCCTCCATTATATCATAAGTGCGGTATCCTTCTTCCATGACCTCGTTGATTGCCTTTTCTATTGCCTCCGCCTCCTCAACTAGCCCCAGGGAGTAGCGGAGCATCATGGCTACGGAGAGGATCATGGCGATAGGATTGGCAATGTTCTGCCCCGCCCTTCTTGGGGCGCTGCCGTGAATTGGCTCGTACATGCCGAAGGTCCTTTCACCCGCCTTGGGCACCCCGGCGAGGCTCGCCGAGGGGAGCATCCCCATGGAGCCGGCGAGCATCGATGCCTCGTCGGTGAGGATGTCGCCAAACATGTTCTCGGTGACGATGACATCGAAATCGGCGGGGCGCTGGATGAGTCTCATGGCGCAGGCATCGACCAACATATGCTGAAGCTCGACATCGGGATAATCGGCGGAGAGCTCTATGGCGATCTGTCGCCACAGCCGCGACGATTCAAGGACATTGGCCTTATCCACCGAGGAGAGTTTTTTACGTCGACTTCGGGCAAGTTCGAAGCCAACCCGCAGTATCCGCTCGATCTCTTGCTCCGAATAGGCGAGGGTATCCACGGCATGCCTGCCCTTCGCTGTTTGCCACTGCTTTTTGGGCTTGCCGAAGTAAAGCCCCCCGGTGAGCTCTCGAACTATCATCAGGTCAACGCCCTGGATGATGGCTGGCTTGATAGTGGTGGAATCGATGAGCATGGGGAGAACCTTAACCGGGCGCAGGTTGGCGAAGAGCTTGAGCCCTTTGCGTAGGCCGAGAAGCCCATCCTCAGGGCGAACCTTGGCTCTAGGGTCATCCCATTTGGGACCACCCACTGCTCCTAAGAGCACAGCGTCGCATTTTTTGCACATCGCCAGGGTCTCTGGGGTCAGGGCGACCCCGTACCTGTCGATGGCTATCCCGCCGACGTCCCCATAATGAAGAGCAAACTCGTGCTCGAATCTCTTGCCCACTGCCTCGAGAACCTTGACCCCCTCAGCGGCAACCTCAGGGCCGATGCCGTCGCCGGGCAAAAGGGCGATGTTAAATTTCATCTTTCCTCGCCTCTAGCTTACGTTTTGTATGTTCAATGAGTCCCCCTGCTGAAATCAGCTCGAGCATGAAATTGGGATAGGGCTCGGCCTTAAAAAGCTTATCTTTTGTGATGTCCCTGATCTCGCCGCTGGCAAGCTCCACCTCAAGGATGTCGCCCGACTCGATCTCCTCGGCGGCCTGGGCGCACTCAAGAAGGGGCAAGCCGATGTTTATGGCATTGCGAAAGAAGATGCGGGCGAAGCTCTTGGCGATGACGCAGCTTATCCCCGCTGCCTTGATGGCGATGGGGGCATGCTCCCGCGATGAGCCGCAGCCGAAGTTGGTGCCGGCCACGATGATGTCGCCTTTTTCGACCTTTTGGGCAAATTCGCTATCGATGCCCTGCATGCAGTGGGTCGCCAGCTCCCCGGGGTCGGTGAGGGTGAGATAGGGGCTGGGGATGATGACATCGGTATCGACATTGGCCCCGTATTTGTGGACTGTGCCTCGCAGTTTCAAGCTGTGGTCTCCTTTATCACTCTCCAACAAATCTTAATTCATCTGGTTTTCTAAATCCTCTCTTCAATAAAATATCTCTCTCTTTTAAAAGGCAAGCCCTATTATGCGCTACGCACTTATCATATTCCCCTTTCTCCCATTCAATCATACATCGATATCCACTATCAAAAAATGGGTCATCATAGTTGGGAATGCCTAATTCTTCACGTGCTTTTGCTTTAGACTCGAATTTTGCTTTATTAAGTTCACAATCAAAACCAATCTCCATATCAAGATTGTAGAAGAGAACGCCTCGCTCAAAATCACTATTAAATGCATGAAATGGTCTTCCTAGTTCCTCTATAATCCTTCGTGCCTCTTCTTTTAATTCATTTAATTCATTGATTGATCCTTTTCCCTCTGCGCAGAGTATCTTAAGAGCGTGCCTGTTAATAAATCCAAAGATAACTAGTTGTATATCTTTATACCGTCTTGAATCGTCATCGGCATATCCATAGTTGAATGGCCCGGTAGTCTCGATATCAATAACCGTTCCTTCAAAATCTGATTTCACGGTTTCCTTATGTTCTATTATCATTCACTGCTCCTTCCCCTCACTTACTTTGAAGCCGTAACCTTTTTGCCACCAACATAAAGTTCATAATCAAAGGTAAGAAGTTTACTTTCTATGCGAAGAACACAAGGAACGCCCGAAATGTCAAAGTGATGCACGGAGCCCGTATCGTAAATCTTACTAGAGCTTTCAAATGGCACGCCATCAATTACGATGTCCCTTTTTCCACTCCAATAGCCATGCTCAAGCTCCACCACGTGGCGTTGTCCTTCCACCTCGAATGTCCATACCTTCTTTGCCATTTCTAACCTCCTTTTGCCTCCCGGAAAGTCAAGACACCTCCTCCGGCCCGCCGATCCTGCCCAAGATGGCGCTGGCGGCGGCGATCGCCGGGTTTGCCAGATAGACCTCGGACTGGGGGCTTCCCATCCGGCCCACGAAGTTGCGATTGGTGGTGGCGATGCAGCGCTCGCCGGCGGCAAGCACCCCGAGATGGAATCCGCCGCATGGTCCGCAGGTGGGCATGGTCACCGTGGCCCCGGCCTCGATAAAGACCTCGATCAAACCCTGGCGCAGGGCCTCAAGGTAGACCTCCTGGGAGCCGGGAATGATGAGGCAACGCACCTCAGGGTGCACCCTTCGCCCCTTCAGCACCTGGGCCGCCAGCCGCAAATCCTCGATGCGACCGTTGGTGCAACTGCCAATCACCACCTGGTCGATCCTCACCTCTCCCACCTGACTGATGGGCCTGGTGTTGGAGGGCAGGAAGGGGAAGGCAACCTGGGGCTCGATCTGGGATACATCATATTCAATGACCCGAGCGTAGCGGGCATCCTCACCGGGCTCATAGACCTTATAGGGACGCTGGGCGCGAGGCTTGACATAAGCCATGGTCTTGTTATCGACCCTGAAGATGCCAGCCTTGGCGCCGGCCTCGATGGCCATGTTGGCTATGGTGAAGCGACCATCCATTGACAGGGCATCGATGGCCTCGCCTGAAAACTCCATGGCGGCATATAGCGCTCCGTCAACCCCGATGTCGCCGATAGTGTAGAGGATGAGGTCCTTGGCGGTGACCCATTTCCTCAGCTTTCCGTGATATAGGAGCTTGATGGTGGGCGGCACCTTCATCCATATCTCGCCGGTAGCCATGGCGCAGGCGATGTCGGTGGAGCCCATTCCGGTGGCGAAGGCCCCCAGGGCGCCATAGGTGCAGGTATGGGAGTCGGCGCCGACGACCACATCGCCGGGCAAGACCAACCCTTGTTCTGGCAACACCACGTGCTCGATACCGAATTTGCCCCCATCGAGATATAAAAGTCCATGCTGGCGGGAGAATTCCCGAACGAGTTTCGCTTGCTCGGCAGCCGGGATGTCCTTGGCGGGCACGGTATGGTCAACCACCATGACCACCCTTTGGGGATCAAAAACCCCTTTCGCCTCAAGGCGCTCGAACTCCCTGATGGCGATAGGGGCGGTGATGTCGTTGGCCATGACCAGGTCAACCCTGACATCTATGAACTCGCCAGGGCTGACCTTATCCTTGCCACTATGGGCAGCGAGGATCTTTTCCGCTAGGGTCAAAGGTGTAAGTCCTCTTTCTAGTTGCTCTCAACCGCAGATACTAAGTAGTCAACAGGGTTACCAGAGCCAGTAGCAGAGCAACGAGGCTGCAACTGAGGCTTATCAGGATCAATGCCAGCAGTATCTTGAAGCTGTGCTCCAGGCCTGTGAGGCGGCTCTCAACCTTTTCTTGGACAGGGTCTTTCTCCTCCGATGTCATGACCCAGATTCCTTTCCTGAGCCCTTCTTGCCCTTTTCCATGCCCCTTGCCGCGATGAGCCTATTGAGGGCATTCATATAGGCCTTGGCGCTGGCGACGATAATGTCGGTGGCGGCGCCCCGACCGCTGTAGACCTTGCCCTCGCTCTCGATCCTTATCGTCACCTCACCGATGGCGTCGATGCCCTCAGTGACCGATTTGACGCTGAACTCGGTGAGCACATTGGGCACGCCCACAAGGCGGTTGATCGCTTTATAGACGGCGTCCACAGGCCCTGTGCCTAAAGCGGCGTCGGCGATGACCTTGCCATCAGGGGTGATGAGCCTCACCGAGGCCGTAGGCACGCTGCGGTCGCCGCAGGAAACATGCACCTGATCCAGGTGGTAGGCTTCCGATATGGTGCGCATCTCCTCGGCGACCAGGGATTCGATATCGAGGTCGGTAACCTCCTTCTTCTTATCGGCAAGCTCCTTGAAGGCGGCGAAGGCGCGGCCAAAATCGTCATCGCTCAGGGTGTAGCCCAGCTCCTCCAGTCTCTTGCGGAAGGCATGACGCCCCGAGGTCTTGCCCAGTACGATCTTGCTGCCGCTCACCCCGATGCTCTGGGGGGTCATGATTTCGTAGGTGGTTCTCTCCTTGATCATCCCGTCTTGGTGCAGGCCAGAAGCGTGGGCGAAGGCATTGGCCCCCACAATCGCCTTATTGGGTGGCACCTCCATGCCCATGTAGTTGCTCACCAGACGGCTGGTGCGGTAGATCTGGTTAGGTTTGATGCCAGTCTCGACCTGGTAGAAGTCCTGCCGCGTCCTGAGAGCCATTACGATCTCTTCCAGGGCGGCATTGCCTGCCCGCTCCCCCACCCCGTTGATGGTGCATTCCACCTGGCGCGCCCCACACTGGATGGCGCGCAACGAATTGGCCACCGCCTGACCCAGATCATCGTGGCAGTGTACTGAGAGGGTGACCTTCTCAATCCCGGGCACATTGTTGCGGACATACTCGATTAGGGCTCCGAATTCGTCGGGCTGGACGTAGCCCACGGTGTCGGGAACATTGA
>SOJQ01000051.1 GCA_004376075.1 Dehalococcoidia bacterium
CTCGACTTGGGCTGGGTCGGCGATGCCGCGATTATAGAGGAGCTGAGCCATTAGGGGAGGGATGTCCCTTAACCTAGCCAACTGCTCCACTGGAGGCGGCATTTGCCAGCGGCTGTGATTCATGCCCTAACCCCCTTTTCTAGGTCTCGGTGTAACGGCGGAGGATGAGCGTTGAGTTATGCCCGCCGAAGCCGAAGGAATTGGTCAGTGTCACATCCACCTTTGCCTGGCGAGCCACGTTGGGCACATAATCGAGGTCGCATTCCGGGTCGGGGTGGGTGAGATTTATCGTCGGTGGAATGATCCCGTGCTGGATGGTAAGGACGCATATCACTGCCTCAATGGCTCCGGCGGCACCCAAAAGGTGCCCCAGCATCGACTTTGTGGAGCTGACAGGGATACGGCAGGCGTCGTCTCCAAAGACGGTCTTTAGCGCTATGGTTTCATGCTTATCGTTTAAGGGGGTGGATGTGCCATGGGCGTTGATGTAGTCGATCTCCCTGGGCTCTAGCCCTGCCTTCTTAAGGGCAATTCTCATCGCCCGCGCACCCCCTTCCGCCCCCTCCGCTGGCTGGGTGATATGGTAGGCATCTCCCGTGGCGCCATAGCCGACAACCTCAGCTAGAATGGGAGCGCCCCGCTTTATGGCGAAGGGGAGGCTCTCCAGGATAAGGATGGCCGCACCTTCAGCGAGGACAAAGCCATCGCGCTCGGCATCGAAGGGGCGAGAGGCCTTTTGGGGCTCGTGGTTCCTTGTGGAAATAGCCCTTGCCGCATTGAAGGCAGCAACGGTCAATGGGTTTATCTGAGCCTCGGTGCCACCAGCGATCATTGCTTGAGCATCGCCCCGACTGATAATCTCAAAGGAGACCCCGATAGCATCGGAGCCACTGGCACAGGAGGAGGTGATGCAGAAGTTGGGCCCCTTTGCCCCGAGCAAAATAGCAACCAGCCCCGCAGCCATGTCGGAGATCATCATCGGGGTCAGAAAGGGGCTGATCCTATCGGGACCCTTTTCCAGCAGCACCTGGAACTGGCTTAGAAGGATATTGAGCCCGCCAAAACCGGCGCCGATTATTACACCGATCTCTTCAGCATTTGAGGCATCGATTTTCAATCCAGCCTGCTTTACCGCCTCCAGGGAGGCCGCCACTGCGAAATGGACAAAGCGATCTGAACGACGCGCCTCCTTGTGCTCAAGGTATTGAGTGGGGTGGAAATTCTTCACCTCGGCGGCAAACCTGGTCTCCAGGGGTTCGGGGTCGAAAAGGGTGATGTAGTCCACCCCCGATCTTCCAGAGACCAGCCCTTGCCATGTCGATGGCACATCGAGTCCTAAGGGGCTCACTATGCCGAGACCGGTAACTACAACTCTATTGCCCAAGGGCATGCTCCTCCTTTGATTAGTTTTTATCAGTATATCACATCGGAGGCCAAAGTTACTACTATGCGGCGCAAACGGGCTTGAGGTATACCCCAAAGGAGTATCTCACCCCATAGGATAGGAACATCATCGCAAAGGAGGCTACGACAATCCACCAACCGTAGTGGAGTCCCCTTATTTGTTTTAATCGAGGCATTTCATTGCTTTGATTTCCGGCTCTCCCCTTTCAGCTTGACCCTCAAAAGCTTATAATAGTGGGAGCAAACAGGAAGTCAATGCAATGGTAAGGAAGGATGGATGAGGAACCGGAAGAAAAGCGCCACCGTAGCCCTGGAAACCTTGGGCTGCAAGCTCAATCAGGCGGAGAGCGAGTCTCTGGCGAGGAAATTTGCTGAGGCAGGGTATAGGCTGGTCCATCCCTCAGATGGTGCCGACATCTATATCCTCAACACCTGCACGGTGACCCACATCGCCGACCGCAAGTCACGCCATCTTTTGAGATTGGTGCGGCGGAGAAATCCTAATGCCCTTGTCATAGCCACCGGTTGCTATGCTGAGAGAGCACCAGAGGAGCTTGCCCGTGTGGAGGCTGTTGACATGGTGCTTGGCAACGAGGAAAAGGCTCAGCTTCTCCAGGTTTTTGGGAGAGGCATGGCCAGTCCTGCATCAGCGCTTGGCCCTTCCCCGGTGCTTCGCACTCGCAGCCTGGTCAAGATCCAGGAGGGCTGCAAGCAGTTTTGCTCCTACTGCATCGTGCCCCTGGTTAGGGGTCAGGAGCGCAGTTTGCCCACTGGTGAGGTGGTTGATGAGGTCAAGGCCAAGGTTGGCATGGGTTACCAGGAGGTTATACTAACAGGGACCCAAATTGGAGCCTACAGGCCAAGCCTGGAACTCCTCGTCCAGCGCATCCTTGCTGAAACTGATGTAGCGCGATTGCGCCTTTCCTCGTTGCAGCCTCAGGAGCTCACCCCAGGGCTCATTTCCCTTTGGGCCGATGAGCGGCTCTGTCGCCATCTTCATCTCCCCCTCCAGAGCGGCAGCGACCCGGTGCTCAGGCGAATGAGGCGGCGGTATTCGCTGGCTAATTATGAGAGGGCAGTGGCTATGGTTCGAGAGGCAATACGCGATATCGCGCTCACCACCGACATTATGGTGGGCTTCCCGGGGGAAACTGAGCAGGAATTCGAGGAGAGCTACCGCTTCTGCCAGGGGATGGGATTTGCCAATATCCACGTTTTCCCTTATTCAGAAAGACCTGGCACCCTCGCCGCTCAGATACCTGGGAAGGTTGGCGAAAGGGTAAAGAAGGAGAGGAGCGAGAGGATGCTTGAGCTAGCGAGAGAGGCGGCACTCCGCTTTCGAGAGCAGTTTTTGGGGCGAAAGATGACCGTGCTCTGGGAGAAGGAGGCGCAGCAGGGGGTCTGGGTTGGGCTCACCGATAATCATATCAGGGTATTTGCCCAGAGCAGCGAGCCATTGAGGAACAGGCTGCTGGAGGCAAAATTAGTAGGCTGGCATAACCTCTTCGACCTATGGGCTGACTTAGTGAACTAACCTTACAGCTTACTACTTGAAAGACGCTGGTGTCAAGGCTTACTTATTCTTTAACTTTAATCCTATTCTCTGTTTTTCATAATCAAAGACAACATTGAACAAATCAAAAAACCCAACTTGCCCTAGCAGGCCATAGGGCATATTCTCCATTTCCCTAGAAAAACCTGCGTAACAATCAAATCTGTAACCCCCCACTTCAATTTCTAGGTCATGGAAATACGCTGTTAATTGCTGACCTGAAATCCCAGTGAATTTCAATAATTTACCGGATTCAATCGTAAGCCCTATTACTTCGCCTATTTGAGCATGAAAAATACAAAGGTCTGCCCCTGAATCAATTATAGCGTGATAGCGCACATCCTTTGTTCCCTTTATTAGCCGTATTGGTATTACTGGCCGAGAAGCACTGAACCGTCTGGGGAATGCTTCAGACGGTTCAGCTGGGTATTTAAGATAATCGTATTTGAGGGTAACATTCATAATATGAATGTGCCGTAATTTTCGGGCGTCTTCGTCAGAATGGGATTTTGTTCTTTATTCTTATGCGCTTGCTCTAATGCCTCGCTTGGATTATCGGCTACTCCAACCACTTTATTATTATCGGCAGACAATGCTACCCACTTGTTTGAATAGCCCTTTAATATTTCCCTCAAGTCAACATTTTGAACCATCTTTCACCTCACACCTCAATTATAGCACACCATTATCAAGTATTACCACACATTTGTCAATGTTTAAATTGACCCACTACCCATTTTGGGGCTTAGCCTTCGATCTTCTCTATTCGATAGCGTAACGTGCCTACTGGTGCAGCTACCTCTACCACCTCACCCTTTCTTCGGCCAAGCAGCGCCTTTGCTGTGGGCGAAGCGACGGAGATCTTGCCCTTTGTCGGACTTGCTTCATTGGGGTGGACCAGGGTGTAGCGCAGCTCTTCGCCGGAGGAGAGGTCTTGAAGGACCACGGTGCAGCCCCGGGTAACCTTTGTGGTATCAACCTCCTTAGCGGCGAGCACCGCTGACTTGAGGATCTCTTCCAATTCCCTGATCCGGGCCTCAATCTTCCCTTGATAATCCTTAGCGGCATCAAGGGGGGCATTTTCGCGGAAGTCCTTATCTGCGGCAGCCCTGCGGATTTGGTCAGCAATTTTGGGGCGCTGCCCTTGAAGAGCCAAAAGCTCTTCTTTCAGCTTCTGGTAACCTTGGGGCGTTAAAGCGACCACCTCTTTTCTACGCTCCTTACCGAGAAGCCCTCGCTTTGGCGAGCTTTTCTTCACCCTAAGGTGAACGGCAAGGTTGGTCTGGGTAAGACCTTCCTTTTTGGCATAGGAAAGGAAGGCTCTCACTGGCTCAAGCCTTTTCATAGCATTGGCTGAAGAGCCCTCCATCCTCTCAGCGTAGTTGGCCACCTCGTGGGCGGCAACCTCCCTTACGGGGCGCTCCATGCCATACCAGCGCACAAACTTGTTCAGCTCCTGCTGACTCTGCTCCCTCTCCGGTGGCGACAAACCGGCAAGGAACTGGGTCGCTGCCTGGGCCAAGCTTTTTCCCTGCATTAGACTATTTTACTTGTTCCGGGTTCCCGCTGTCAATCTATTACCAAACCAAGCCATCGTGCTTGTAGGAGGCCTTGAGCAGGCTGAGGATGCTGGGACCCTTTAGGTCGCTCTCAACACACCCCCCTTCAAAGTGGCGACAAACGGTGCAGGTGACGCAGTATTTATCCACCTCGCTAATGTTTTCGAAGAGGTTGCAGGTCTCAGCGCTTCGGTCGTACCAATCCTCAAGGAACTCCTCAAGTACCGGCTTATGGGCTCGGAAGCTTCTCGACCATCCGAGCCCGTTGAACCCTCCCACTAGATCTTGGGGTGGCAAATAAGGACGCATTGAGCCAAATCTGGTGTGGGTGTGTAAATCGATGATCACGTTTTAGAAAAGTCCCTTGCTAGAGCTTTTATAGCGTTGTAACGTGGCGCTTAGGTAGTTGCCGAGGAGGGAAAGGTCCTCGGTAGGGAGGTAATGGGGGGCAGCGGCATCAAAGAGCATATTTATGGAAGGGGATACCTCTTCGTCCCCCAAATAGAGGATGCAGCCCATAGGGATCTTGGGCAGCGCCAGAAACCTAAAGGCAGCATCGCCGCTTCTGGCCATTGGGGTACCCCCGATGGCCAGGGAGGCATGGCGGAACCCCTCGGCATCGTTGCCGAAGGTATCGATCAAGGGGCGCAAAGCCATATTGGTGAATTTTTGCTCAAAGAGGCGGGTGCCGGGGAGATAGCGATAGGTAATCCACATACCTGAGATGGGAGTGCCATCTGCGGTCACTAGGTAGTGCATTAGGAGTATCTCGAGCCATCGGGGGGGAGGAGTGTCGCTTCCTGCCTCTTCCACCTTCACCTCTGGATAATGGACGAAGAAGGAGCGATTGAAGAAGGGTATGATGAATTTCCCCTCCTCAAAGCTGGCTCCGCTCATGGAGGCGACAACATAGGGGCTGAGCCCCTCCACTTCTTTTTGGGCCTTCCGATAAGCGATGTCAAAACGCATCTTTAACGCCTTTGGCAAGTTCTCTGCCCAGTATAATACACTGGGCAGAGGGAGGCAAGAAGGCTCGGTGGCATGCTATATTTGATTTTTTGTTGCTTTCTGGTATAATGTGGTGTAAAGTAGCCTTAGAGGGGGAGGAAGGGGTTTGAAGTTTTCTAGTAGATGGCTTGTTTATCTGTTGGTCATTGCGGCGCTGGTGGCGCTCTTCTTTGCCTTTTACCCCCGTTCTCCAGAGGTTCCGACTGGCTCCCTCGACAACCTGGTAACACTGACGAAAGAGGGCTCTGTGAGGCTGGCGGACGATACGGAAATAGGAGGGGAGATTGACCGGATCGTGCAGCAGGGAGATACCCTTACCGCCATGGATGGCGATACCTCAATGCTGAAGGCCAATTTTGTAGGAAGCACCACGGAGCTTTACGACTATCTGGTGGCACGCGAGGTCGATATGAGCGTGGTGGCGCTGGATCCACAGGAGGCGGGGGGCTTTAATTGGGGAGGGTTGCTCATCAACCTCCTTCCTTTGGTATTCTTTATTGGTTTGATTTGGTTCATCTTCAGCCGAGCGCGGGGGGCCGGCAATCAGGCGATGAGCTTTGGTCGGAGCAAGGCTCGCTTGTTTTCCAGCATTAGGCCCACCATTACCTTCGATGATGTCGCTGGAGTGGATGAGGCCAAGGCCGAACTCCAGGAGGTGGTGGAGTTTCTCAACTCCCCTGAGAAGTTCACCGCTTTAGGGGCGCGCATCCCTAGAGGGGTTCTCCTTGTGGGGCCGCCGGGAACGGGGAAGACCCTCCTGGCTCGGGCTGTGGCCGGTGAGGCCGGCGCCCCCTTCTTCTCCATAAGCGGCAGCGAGTTTGTGGAGATGTTTGTCGGCGTTGGCGCCTCCAGGGTAAGGGACCTCTTTGACCAGGCCAAAAGAAACGCCCCCTGTATTATTTTTGTCGATGAGATCGATGCTGTGGGGCGGCAGCGGGGAGCGGGGCTTGGTGGTGGCCACGACGAAAGGGAGCAGACCCTGAACCAGATCCTGGTGGAGATGGATGGATTTGACTCCTCCACCAATGTCATC
Organism: Dehalococcoidia bacterium; assembly: GCA_004376075.1. Lineage (GTDB taxonomy): Bacteria > Chloroflexota > Dehalococcoidia > E44-bin15 > E44-bin15 > E44-bin26. Next base: position 6,557 of record SOJQ01000051.1, read on the forward strand.
GTCCTCTCGGCGACCAACCGTCCCGATATCCTCGACCCGGCATTGCTTCGCCCCGGTCGCTTTGACCGCCAGGTGGTGCTGGATCAGCCTGATATTAAGGGTCGAAAGGCGATTCTGGAGGTGCACGTAAAGGGCAAGCCTCTGGATGATTCTGTTAGCCTGGAGACCATCGCCAAGCAGACGGTGGGATTCAGTGGTGCTGACCTTGCCAACCTGGTGAACGAAGCGGCTATCCTGGCTGCCAGGCGTAACAAGGAGACCATTGGCTTGGTGGAACTGGAGGAATCTATCGACCGGGTGATCGCTGGGCCTGAGAAAAAGAGCAGGATGATAAGCTCCAGGGAGAAGGAGATCACCGCCTACCATGAGGCCGGTCATGCCCTGGTGGCAAGGAAGCTTCCCCATGCCGACCCGGTGCACAAGATCACCATAGTTGCCCGGGGAATGATGGCTGGCTATACCCGCTTCCTGCCCACCGAGGATCGCTATCTATGGACCCGCTCTCAGCTCAACGACAAGCTGGCAAGCATGCTTGCCGGGCATGGCTCTGAGGACCTCATCTTTGGCGAGATGACCACCGGAAGCCACAGTGACATCGAGCAGGCGACAAAGATCGCCCGCAAGATGGTTACCGAGTACGGGATGAGTGAGAAGCTTGGCCCTCGCACCTACGGGCGCAGGGAGGAGCTCATCTTTCTGGGTCGTGAGGTGGCGGAGCAGAAGGACTACAGCGAGGAGACCGCCCGGGAGATCGATGAAGAGGTTCACGCCGTTATCCAGCATGCCTATGAGGTAGCCAAAGAGATCCTCGCTGGGAATAGAGCGAAGCTGGTGCAGATAGCGGAGGTATTGATCGCCGAAGAGACCATAGAGGGCGAGGGGCTGGAGACGCTGTTTAACGCGCCCGTTCCTGCTGAGGAATCCACATCGCCCCCCGATGAACAAAACCCCGTCGAGCCCTGATAGCATGTTTGAGGTAACGGAAGACCCCATCCTGCCCTATCATATCGTGGATAGGGTGAAAAGGGACACCAATGGTGCCGTAGTAAGCTTCATTGGGTCGGTGAGGGGATATTCCAGTGATGGCAGGAGGGTTCTCTTTGTGGAGTGTGAGGGTGATAGGGAGGCGGTGGAGGAGGAGCTGCGGAAGGTCGGTGATGAGATCCGCGCCCGGTGGCATCTGGAGGATGTGGCCCTTTGTCACAGGTTAGGTCGGCTCAAGGTTGGGGAAACCATCCTCGTTGCTGCTGTTGCTGCACCCCATCGGGGGGAGGCCTTTGAGGCCTGCCAATACGCTGTCGACCGCGTTAAAGAGAGGATCCTGATAACAGAGGTTGTGCAGAGCTAGTAGATAACCCCTTCCTTCTCCAGCTAATTGGAGATGTCCAAGCTTTGCCTTGGTAGTGTCATCCCTCGCATATATAGTCCTAGCAAATCCCACCTGCCCTTTGGTTGTGGTGCACTATATCACGCTCTGCCGCTCTAAGCCGGAAGGGACCTGTAGATGCCTAAGAGGGTTGACAAATAGACCTGTCGCTGGCATAATACCCCAAATCTATATTGGGAGGGATATGTAGGATGCCATCAATATGGTTCTCTATTATCGTGGGCCTTTTGCTGATTCTTGCCGGTATTCTTGCGCTCACAGTGGACCAACCTGCAGTTGTTCCCGTTTGGTACGCAGCCGTGATGATTGGCATAGGGCTCATAGGCTTTGTAGTCGGCTTTATCGATAGACGAAGAATAGGATAATAGCGCAGGCTAAAAAAGGTGACCAAGCGAGGCGAGCAGCCAGCCGATGCCGCCACATATAGGGAAGGTCAACACCCAGGCGAGGACGATATTTCCGGCAACGCCCCAGCGCACTGCGGAGAGGCGTTTGGTGGTGCCCACTCCCATGATCGATGAGCTCATGCAATGGGTGGTGCTCACCGGGATGCCCAAGGCTGAGGCGATCTCGATCACCGCCGCTGCCGAGCTTGTAGCGGCAAAACCGTGAACAGGGCGAAGCGCGGTAATCCTTATCCCCACGGTCCTGATAACGCGCCATCCGCCAAAGGCGGTCCCCAGAGAGATGGCGGTTGCGGAGAGGACCCACATCCAGGCTTCGATATGAAACTCGGCTCCAGTCTGGATCATCAGGGCCATAGCGAGGATGCCTATTGGCATCTGACCATCGTTCTTGCCATGGGCATAGGCCATAAAGGCGGCGGAGAGGATCTGCAACCGACTGAAGATGCCCTCCACCCTGAGCGGGGCGGTGCGCCGCAATATCCACATTAGGGCGACCATCACCAATAGCCCGCCGGCGAAGCCCAGAGCCGGGGCGATGGCTACCGCGGAGAGCACTGTGCCGAAGCCTCCCCAAAGGATGATACCGGTCCCTGCTGCTGCCATCCCGGCCCCAACAAGACCGGCAATAAAGCTGTGGCTTATACTTACAGGAAGACCCCGGTACGTTGCAACCACTCCCCAGATAATCACTGCAGCCATAGCGGCAATCATGATGCTATAGCCCTGGCTGAGGAGCGCATCTTGGTTGATGATGCGCGTGCCAATGAATAGGGCTACCGCTGTGCCCGTGGCTGCCCCGGTGAAGTTCAAAATTGCAGCCATGATCACGGCACGAAGGGGTGAGAGAACGCGGGTTCCGATTACGGTGGCGATGGCATTGGCGGCGTCATTGAAACCATTAACAACGGCAAAGCCGACGGCAAAGATGATGACAAGGATGAAGAGGGCAGGCTCAGGCACGCTTAATCATTACCCCTTCGAGAACATTGGCAATGTCCTCGCAGCTGTCTGTGGCGTTCTCCATGTGCTCATAGATCTCCCGCCATTTGATCACCTCAGCAATGTCCACCCGATGGTCAAAAAGCTCCCCCAGTGCGCAGCGCATCACAGCGTCAGCCTCATTCTCCAGTCGATTTATCTCGATACAGTGCCCAGGGATTTGGTTTAGCTGTTTGCGGTGGCGCAACCGGGGTATCGCTTTGCTAACTTCGGAGGTCACTCTAATTAGGATATCTGCTAATTCCTTCGCCCTTTCTGTAGGTTGGCTAACTTTATAAAGGACCAAGGATACAGCGGCGCCCTCCATAAAGTCCATCACATCGTCCATGCGATGGGCAAGCTGGGCGATGTCCTCCCTGTCGATGGGGGTGACAAAGGTGGCGTGCAATTGGGCAATGATGCGGTGGGTGATGTTGTCCCCATGGTGCTCCAGCTCGGTGATCTGCCTCGCCCTCTCCTCGACATTCTCCCAATTTTCCAAAAGTTCAGCAAGAAGCTGAGCCGCTCTTACCAGGTTTCGGGCGCTCTCCTCGAAGAGGTCGAAGAACTTCTCCTCCCTGGGGATAAAAGGGAATCTAACCAAGTTGCCACCTCCTTTTATATCAGCCTAAATTAGCAGAGAGGGGGGCAGTTGTCAATAGAATTCCCTTTGGGGTGGCATTTTGGTATAATAGGGGCGTTAAAGATGGCGAAAAGGTTCGAGGTTATCGATCATACAGCCGATATTGGCATCGCCGCCTACGGTTCAGACCTGAAGAAGGCCTTCGCCAATGCGGCCTATGCGATGTTTAGCCTGATGGTGGACCTAAAGGGTGTGGGTGATGCTCTTTGCCACGAGGTTGAGGTGACGGCGGAGAATCGAGAGGACCTCCTCGTGGCATGGCTCAACGAGCTGATCTATCTTTTCGAGGTGGAGGGCATCCTTTTTAAGAGGTTTAGGGTTGGTGAACTCACCGAGACCAGGCTTAGCTCGAGGTGCTATGGAGAGGGGGTCGATCCTGTGCGTCATAAGATAAAGATGGCCTTTAAGGCAGCCACCTACCATATGCTCAAGGTTGAAAAGGGGGATGGCTTTAGGGTTCAGGTGCTCTTTGATATTTAGGAGGGGAAGGCGATGCCACGTTGGGGGGGAACGTTAAAGAAGGTGGACGATTACCGCTGGGAGATCCCGAAGAGCTATAAGGCGGGGATGACCGTGCCTGGGCTTATTTATGCAGACGAGCTCCTGCTGGAGCATATTCGGGAGGAGGAGGCTCTGGAGCAGGTAGCCAACGTTGCTTTCCTCCCTGGGATCGTCTCAAGGTCGCTGGCTATGCCCGATATCCACTGGGGCTATGGTTTCCCCATCGGGGGTGTGGCTGCCACCAGGGTTGAGGATGGCGTGATCTCCCCGGGAGGGGTCGGCTTTGACATCAATTGCGGGGTGCGTCTGCTTCGCACCAACCTCAGCGAAGAGGAGGTCAGCCCCAAGATCGAAAAGCTGGTCAATGCCCTTTTTTATGCTATTCCTTCAGGTGTGGGCTCCCAGGGGAAGCTAAGGCTGGATCAGAAGGAGATAGACAAGGTTCTTGTCAATGGCGCCAGATGGGCAGTGGAGAAGGGATACGGGGAGGCGAGGGACCTGGAGGTCACTGAGGAGAATGGCGGCATGCGGGGCGCCGACCCCGGGTGTGTAAGCGTCAAGGCGAAGCAGCGAGGCGGCCCCCAGCTAGGAACATTGGGCGCAGGGAACCATTTCCTGGAGGTTCAGGTGGTGGAGGAGATCTATGAGCCTGCTATCGCTTCGGCCATGGGGATTGAAAGGCTGGGTCAGGTGCTCCTCCTCATTCATACCGGCTCGCGGGGGCTGGGTCACCAGATTTGCACCGACTATCTAGTGACCATGGGGGCGGCGGTGCAAAGGTATGGGATCAGACTCCCCGACCGCCAGCTTGCCTGTGCCCCGGTGAAGTCCCCAGAGGGGCAAGCCTACTTTGCTGGCATGGCCTGCGCCGCCAACTATGCCTGGGCCAACCGCCAGTGCATCACCCATTGGGCCAGGGAGTCCTTTGTCCAGGTGTTTGGCAAGAGCCTCGGCGAATTGGGCCTGGAGATGATCTACGATGTGGCCCACAATATCGCCAAGATGGAGGAGCACGAGGTAAGTGGGAAAAGGCTTCCCCTTTGCATCCATCGCAAAGGGGCCACCAGGGCCTTCCCCGCAGGATATCGAGATGTGCCTCGCATGTACAGCGCAATAGGGCAGCCTGTGCTCATCCCTGGCGATATGGGTCGTTATTCCTACGTTTTAGTGGGTACAGAGAAGGCCATGGAGGAGACCTTTGGTTCCACCTGCCATGGCGCAGGGAGGGTTCAGAGTCGCTCCGCAGCAAAGCGAAGCCTGCGCGGGGCCGATGTGGCGCGGGCTCTGGCGCAGAAGGGGATCACGGTCAAGACGGGGAACATATCCTCCCTTGCCGAGGAGGCATCGCAGGCCTACAAGGATGTGGCCCAGGTGGTGGAGGTAACCCATAGAGCCGGGATCTCCCTCAAGGTGGCTAAAGCAAGACCTATAGGTGTGGTCAAAGGCTAGGCCCACTAACCCTTTTCAATTTAGCGAGGTCTGGCGCCTTTCTGAGCTCTTTTGTAGTTATGCCTCTTATAGGACGAAAAATGCCCTTCGCCATCGTCAAAGGCTTGAGAATAAACTACCGGGGGGAACCAGCCCGAAAAAAGGGCAGGCTCCTTTTGTTTGTTCACGGAGCCTCGGGCAATCATAGGATCTGGTCGAATCAGCCTGAATCCTTCTCCAAGGAACATACCCCTGTCGCCATCGACCTCCCCGGGCATGGCGAATCCGAGGGCGCTGGTGCTGATGAGATCGGGGGCTACCGAGATTTCCTGAGGGCCTTTGTCGACGAGCTTTCCCTGGGGCGTTTCGTCCTTTGCGGTCACTCTATGGGAGGGGCCATTGCCCTCGATTTCGCCCTCAACTATCCTGAGATGGTTGAGGCATTGATCCTGGTGGGCAGTGGAGCCAAGTTTCCCCTCAGTGAAGAGCTTTTGGAGGCCTTCACGAAAGACCCCCTTGCCTGGAGCGTGGCGACGAGTGCTTGGACCTTCTCCAGGAAGACCCCCCTTAGTACCATCGAGGCCTTGGAGGCGGAGACCCTGAAAACCAGCGCTGAGGTCGCCCTCAATGATATGAAGGCCTGCGCCAGTTTCGATATCACTCCCTCCTTAGGTGAGATAAAGGCGCCCACGCTGCTCCTTTACGGCAAAGAGGACTTGTTGGCAGGACAGGCAAAGGTGCTGTTGGCCATCCCCAATTCTCAACTGGGAATGATCGAAGATGCTGCTCATGTGCCCAATGCCGAGCAACCGGATAAGCTTAATGCCGCCATCGAAAGATTTATCGTTAGTCTCACCCCATAGCGATCGTTCTGTTGACAATGGAGAAGCGAAGGTGATAAACTGGGCAAAACTCCTTTTGAGGCTTTGACAGATAGGGTATTGCCACGTTGCGGTTGGGAGATGTTGCATGTTTGACAAGGATAGGCTTGAGGAGATCGAGAGGAGGAGGAGGCAATGGGAGGAGAGGGTGCTTAAGCCGTCTTTGGAGCGATTCGGGGCCGAGGAGAGCCCACAGAAATTTTATACCCCCTTGGATATCAAGGATCACGATTTCCTGGAGAAGGTGGGGTTCCCTGGGGAATATCCCTTCGCCGCCGATGTCTATGCCACCTCCATGCCTGCGGTGTTCATGCTTGGCGTTGCCCCTACTGAATTAATCAGGGCTGGAATGTATTCTGGGTATGGAACCGCTGAGGATACCAGGGATTATTATAACTACATGAGGGGGCGCGGTCGTCCTGGCGGCCCCAACATCGCCTTCGACCTTCCTACCCAGTGCGGCTACGACTCCGATGACCCTATGGCCCGTGGTGAGGTGGGAAGGGTAGGGGTGGCTGTGGATACGCTGAGGGATATGGAGGTGATCTACGAGGCCTTTGTCGGTGATCGCGACCTCGACCGGATCGCCTCCAACTTTACTATAAATGCCCCTTGCAACATCATCCTTGCCATGTATTTCGCCCTTGCCGAGAAGAGGGGTATCCCCCTAGGTAGACTTAGAGGAACGCCACAAAACGACATCCTAAAGGAGTACGTCGCCCGAGGAACCTACATCTTTCCTCCCCAGCCATCGATGAGGCTGATCAGAGACACCATCACCTTTTGCACCGAGCACGTCCCGCTGATGAACACCATCAGTATCTGTGGCTATCACATGAGGGAGGCCGGTGCCACCGCTCCCCAGGTTTTGGCTTTTACCTTCTCTAATGCCATAGCCTATGTCCAGCTGGGGATAGATGCTGGGCTTGATGTGGATACCTTTGTCCCTCGCTTCACCTTCCTCAACTTCGGGGGGAGTATGGAGTTTTTCAAGGAGAGCGCCCTTCAAAGGGCGGCACGGCGGATGTGGGCCAGGATCATGAGGGAGCGCTTTGGCTCCAAGAACCCCAGGTGCTGGATATTGCGCCAGGTGGCCGCCGCCGGTACCGGGGAGGTGAACAAAACGGTGCAGCGACCCCTCAACAACTTCATCAGGGCGGTGATCGGCGGCGTGGCCTGTTCTCTTTCCGGGGGAGGTCCTTTCACTGGGTTCCCCTATGATGAACCCCTGGGGCTGGGGCATAGCCTGGAAGGCTGGCAGCTAAATATAGACGCGATGAGGATCCTGCTTCACGAGGCAAAGCTTTGCGAGGTCAGCGACCCCTTGGCTGGTTCTTATTATGTGGAATCTCTCACCGACCAGATCGAGGAGGAGGCATGGAGGGAGATGGAGAGGATCGACGCCATAGGTGGTGCCGTCGCTGCTATAGAGAAGGGTTATATGCAGCAGGAGATCGCCAAGAGCGCCTATCGGTTCCAGAGGGAGGTGGAGAGCAGGGAGAGGGTCATTGTTGGGGTAAATCGTTTCATCGGGGAGCATGAGCTGGAGGTTACCACCACCAGGCTGGTGGAGCACCCCTATGATCCGGTGAAGAGGGCTGAGGCTGAGGAGAAGCAGATAGCGAACCTGGCAAGGGTGAAGAGGGAAAGGGATAACGAGAAGGTTAAGGCATGCCTGAAGCGGCTGGAGGAGGCGGCCCGGGATGAGAGCGTGAACCTCATCCCCCCGATTTGGGAGGCGGTAAAGGAATATGCCACGGTGGGGGAGATATGTGGTGTGTTGAGGCAGCTCTTTGGCGAATACCAGGCATATAGCGTGGCTGCATAGAAGAAGTTATCGATAGCGGAAACCCAGAGCGCGCAGAGGGCGAATATTCGAAAGAAGGAGGTCAGCCGAATAAGGAGATGGAGGAAGGGATCGGGAAACTCTTTACGGGGGGTGTTGAGCGGTAGCTCTGATAAGCATGCTATCGAGCCAGAAGGCGCCTGATGGGGCACTAAAGCTGCTAAAGGGAGATCAGACACCCCAAGAGGCATGGCAATATCCCCTTATGAGGAGCAAAAATGGGTGACATGGGTTTTGCCTTGCAACTGAGTGTAATAGCGCTGGGGGCTCTCATTTTAATTTCCCTCCTTTTTGTCGGGCTATCCGCAGGCTTAGCACGGCTGGCGAGGATCGGTGTTAAGGAAAAGCCGCCTGAAGTGGCAGCGGAGAAAGAGAGGAGAAAGAGGGCGCTAATTGCGGCGGCGGTGATGAGCTATTTGGAGGCAGAGCGGCTGAGGGCTGGCGGAAAAGGGGGCACCGCCGCCGAGCTTGAGTCCACAGAGCAAGAAGGGAAAAAATGAAAAGGAAATTTAGGATCACCATAGAGGGTGAGAGCTACGAGGTAGAGGTAGAGGAGATCGAGGAAGCCAAGGCGAGGGCTCCCGCTCCCGTAGCTAAAACCCCTCTAGCTACCCCGGAAGCACCACTGGCCTCCCCTAAAACTTCACCTACGCCAGCAACAAAGTCGCCAGTGCGCGTCGCTGAAGAGGTGGTTACCTCTCCAATGCCGGGCACTGTGATCTCTATCAAGGTCAAGGTTGGCGATCTGGTGAAGGCTGGCGATGTTTTGCTCCTATTGGAGTCGATGAAGATCCAAAATGAGATACCTGCTCCTCGAGAGGGGAAGATCAAGGAGATATTCGTGTCGGAGGGGCAATATGTGAGGAGAAGGGAGCCTCTGGTCGCTATCGAGGGATAGAGAGTGCTGGAGCGAATTTTAGACTTCTTGAGCTTTACAGGCTTCGCCAGCCTCTATTGGGGCAATCTGGTAATGCTCCTCGTCGGCGGCGTGCTTATTTATTTGGCGATCAGAAGGCGTTATGAACCCCTTCTTTTGATACCGATAGGTTTCGGGATAATACTAGCCAATCTTCCCCTGACTGGCTTGATGGCGGCGGGTGGTGAGGGGCAGCCGGCGGGGCTTCTCTCCTACCTTGGTTTAGGCGTACATTTGGCCATATTCCCCCC
>SOJQ01000131.1 GCA_004376075.1 Dehalococcoidia bacterium
CTCCCCTCTCCTCTCCCGCTGCCGCGTCTTCACCCTGAACACGCTCACCAAATGACGAGGTTCGCATTATTGTGCAGCGAGCTATAGCGGATGAGGACCGAGGCCTGCACGGGCTGGGGGTGGAACTGGAAAGCGATGCCCTGGAGCATCTTATCGTTATGTCAAATGGTGATGCGCGCGTCGCCCTGAACGCCCTGGAGATGGCCACCTTCGCCACCGAGCCCGATGCCGAAGGCAAGCGAAGAATCCCCCTCTCCACCATCGAGGATGCCCTCCAGCATCGCGCTTTGCTCTATGATAAGGCGGGGGACCAGCACTACGATATAATCTCGGCGCTTCACAAATCGCTTAGGGGCTCGGACCCGGATGCCTCCCTGTACTGGCTGGGGCGCATGCTTGAGGCGGGGGAGGACCCGCTTTATGTGGCGAGGCGGCTGGTGAGGTTTGCCTCGGAGGATGTGGGCATGGCCGACCCCCAGGCATTGGTGGTGGCTATGGCGGCGCAGCAGGCGGTGCACTTCATCGGCATGCCCGAGGGGAATCTCGCCCTCGCCCAAGCGGTGGTCTATCTGGCTACAGCGCCCAAAAGCAACGCCCTTTATAGGGCCTACTCCAAGGTGCAGCAGGACGTGGAGAGGACTCGCACCGATCCCGTGCCCTTGCACCTACGCAATCCCGAAACCCGCCTGATGAGAGAGCTGGGATATGGCAAGGGATATAAGTATGCCCATGACTTCCCCGGGCACTTTGTAGAGCAGCAGAACTTGCCCCATGCCCTCCACAGGAAACGTTACTACTCCCCCAGCGACCAGGGATTTGAAAAGGAGATCGAGAGGCGGCTCAAGGCCTGGTGGGGCAAGAAAGAAGATGAGGAATGAAAGAGGTCTATGTGACCTTCCCCTGCGGCGAGCTCTCCCTCGAAGGCGTATGCCATCTCCCTGAAGGATCGGGTCCCTTTGCCGCAGTGGTGGTCTGTCATCCTCACCCCCTCTATGGCGGGAGCATGGATAACAATGTGGTCCTTGCTGTTTGCCAGGCGCTCTGCGAAAAGGGGATCGCTGCCTTCCGCTTCAACACTCGAGGCGTGGGCCAGAGCGAAGGCTTCTTCGGTGAGGGCATCGCTGAGCAGAAGGATGTCAAAGCAGCGATTTCCTTCGTTGCCTCCATGGAACAGATAGAGCCAAAGGGGATAGGAATCGCTGGATATTCCTTTGGCGCCATCCCCTCCTTCTTTGCCACGCCTGCGGAGGAAGTTCAAGCCGTAGCAGCCATCTCTCCCCCGCTCTCTATGGCTCCCCTCGAGGGGCTTAAGAACTATTCCAAACCAAAGCTGATCATCTCCGGAAGCAGGGACAACTTCACCCCTGTCCAAGATCTCCAGCGCTTTGGGGAAAGCCTCCCCGAGCCGAATCAATACGAGGTTATTCCCGGGGCAGATCACTTCTGGTGGGGGTATGAGGATCAGGTTGGTGAAAGGGTTGCCTCCTTCTTTGCCAATGCCCTGAAGGGCTAGCCAATAAACTCAGAAGGGGTGGCCCTTTTCAATTGCGACCCGTTTTCACCAAGGCCTTTTTGAAAAAGCTCGAAAGAAGGGGGCGAGAGAAAATAAATCAGGTGAGAGGAACAGTGGCAGTCGGAGGAGCCGAAGCCTGGGACAAGGATTCGCCCCTGAGGCATCTCCCCAATGGCGCAGCACCAAAGGCATTCCAGTGGCTCCTCGCCAAGCGCATACCATACCTCAACTACCTCGGCACACTGGACGAAATAATCGATATGCCAGCGCAGCCTCTTTCCCCCTCTTAGATGGCGCTTCACCCTCTGAGAGAGGCCACCACGGGCGCTGCCCACATAGATATAATAACCGGAAGGGAAGGTACAGAGCCCCAATTTCCCCACAGCAATTGCCACCTCCCTTTCCAGGGCAAGGAGGAGGGCATAGGTTCCTTTTTCCACACCAAAGATTTTATCCTATAGTCCTAAAAAAGCAAGCGTTACAGCTCGGAAAAGGTTTTGACCATCCTGTGGCGATGTGGTAGACTGGGACCGTGATTTATCTGGGCACCGCCGGGTTTAGCTACAACGATTGGGTAGGGAATTTTTACCCTTCGGGCATGCCTAAAAGGGAGTGGCTTTACTACTATTCTCGCGAATTCAATACCTGCGAAATCAATGTCACCTTTTATACCTTGCCTAAGCCCTCCTCCCTGGAGTCCATGGCGAAAAAGACGAAGGAAGGCTTTCTTTTCACCGTTAAGGCAAACCAGCAGATGACCCATGAGCAGAAAGACAATGAAGAGGTGTTTAAGGGCTTTCGAAAGGTGCTCAATCCGCTAATAGATAGGGGAAAGATGGGCTGCGTGCTTGCTCAGTTCCCCTATAGCTTTAGATTCAATCGCAAAAATCGCGACTACCTAGAGATCTTTAGGGAAAGACTGGGGGATTTGCCCATCGTTATCGAATTTCGCAATGCCCAGTGGCTGAGGCGAGAGGTGTTTGACTGGCTTCGCCACAATGAGCTGGGCTTTTGTTGCGTTGATGAGCCCCAGTTGCCGAACCTCCTGCCGCCTATTGCTGAGACAACAAGCAAGATAGCCTATGTGCGCTTCCACGGGCGCAATGCAGAAAAGTGGTGGCAGCATGAACATGCCTACGAAAGATACGACTATTCTTACTCTGCGGAAGAGCTTGCGGAATGGCTGCCAAAGATCCGCAACCTGGATAAAATGGCGGAAAGAACCTTCGTTTTCGCCAACAATCACTGGCAAGGGCAAGCAGTAGCTACAATCCGACAGCTAAGAATGATGCTGGATTAAACCCCTTTATTCTTTTCGAGCAGGGTGTTTGGCATGCCGGAAGCGCCTCGCCAAGGGCTTATCAAAGGAATGGCCTTTTTCCTTATCGCCCTAATAGTGTTGGCTTTAGACCAGGTCAGCAAATTCTTGATTAGGGCCAACATGTCCCCCGGGCAATCGATACCGGAGGATGGTCTTTTCAGAATCACCTACGTTACCAATATAGGAGGTGTTTTTGGCATCCTGAGCAATCAAGCCTTCCTGATCCTTCTCACCACCGCCGTTGGCATTGCCGCTATCCTTCTCTATTCCCGATATCCCATCTTCAACAGGATGCTGGTTAAGATCTCCCTGGGGCTGCTCCTTGGCGGCGCTTTGGGCAACCTGATTGACCGACTCTCCTTTGGATGGGTGGTCGATTTTATCGACCTTGGTTTCTGGCCCGTGTTCAATCTTGCCGATTCCGCCATTGTCCTTGGCGTCACCCTTCTCTTCTACTACTTCATATTTCTGGTCAGAAAGGAAGAGCGGCTTAAGGAAAATGAATAGGAAGCTTCGATTTACCGTAAATAAACCGGAGATTCGGCTCGATAGATATATCGCTCAGGAGTGCCCGGAGCTCTCTCGCTCCTATGTTCAGAAGCTGATAAGCGAGGGATACATCACCGTCAACGACCATGCGGCGAAGGGGAGCCTGAGGCTCAATATTGGGGATAAGGTCACCGCCATAATACCACCACCGGCTCCCCCTTCCCTCCTTGCTGAAGAAATGCCTCTAAACATCGTCTATGAGGACAGCGACCTCTTGGTGGTGGATAAGCCAGCGGGGCTCACTGTTCATCCTGCCCCCGGTCAGCCGAGTCATACCCTGGTGAACGCAATCCTCGCTCACTGCCCCGACCTCTCAAGGGTCTCACCTCGACCGGGAATTGTGCACCGCCTGGACAAGAATACATCGGGGCTTATGGTGGTGGCCAAGAACGATGCCGCGCAGCAGAACCTCTCAGGCCAGATTAAGGCCCGCACCGTACTAAAGCGATACCTAGTGCTCGTTGAGGGGCATCTCTCCCCGGAGAGAGGCATTATCGAGGCCCCCATCGGGCGTGACCTTCGTCACCGAAAGAGGATGGCTGTGGTCTCCGGGGGCAGAGAGGCACGCACTCAATACCGGGTTATCAGGTATTTGGATAACTATACCCTTCTTCAGGTAACCCTGGAGACCGGGCGCACCCACCAGATAAGGGTCCACCTCTCCGCCATCGGCTATCCTGTGGTCGGCGATGAGGTTTATGGAGCGAGGTCACCCTTCCTCGGGAGACAGTTTGTTCATGCCCACCACCTTGGTTTCAGGCTACCCAGCACAGGGGAGTATGTGGAATTCAGCTCAGAGCTAGCTCCCGATCTGGAGGAGGCGCTAAAACGCCTTTCAGCGATGCCTCAGTAGAGCGTCTCTGTTGTAGAGCTTTTGCCAAGATGATAGAATGGGCTGGAGGACAAAAAATGAGCGAGGCTTCTCCCCGAGTAGCGCTGGTCAAGGGCGATGATCGCTATGTCAATGTGACAAAGGCACTGGAGC
>SOJQ01000124.1 GCA_004376075.1 Dehalococcoidia bacterium
CCCATCATGGAACCAACCTTGGTCAGCTCATCAAAATCCACAGGGAGATGGAGGAACCCCTCGGGGATGCAACCTCCAGATAGCCCGCCGGTCTGCACCGCCTTGAATTTCTTACCTCGAGGGATTCCCCCACCTATATCATAGATGATCTCCTTTAGGGTGATGCCCATAGGCACTTCCACCAGGCCAGTATTATTTATTTTGCCCGCTAAGGAGAATATCTTCGTCCCTTTGCTCCCCTCGGTGCCAATACTGGCATACCAATCGGCACCGTTATTAATGATGAGAGGCACATTGACCCAGGTCTCCACATTATCCAGGTTAGTGGGTCTATCCCACAGACCCCTTATCGCGGCATGGATATGCTTGGCTCTCGGCTCCGCTACCTTACCCTCCAGCGCCGCCATTACGGCCGTTGACTCACCACAGATGAAGGCCCCGCCTCCCCGGTGTACCTTGACATTGAAATCAAAACCGGAGCCGAGGATGTTTCTTCCCAGAAGGCCATATTCTTGAGCTTGCTTGATGGCGATGCGAACATTTTCCAGGGCGAAAGGGTAGTCTTGCCGCACATACACGTAGCCTTCGTGGGAACCGATGGCATAGGCCCCGATAATCAGCCCCTCGAGGACGCTATGAGGGTTACCTTCGAGAAGCGCTCTATCCTTGTAAGACCCCGGCGAACTCTCGCTAGCGTTGACAATGGCATACTTAATCTCGCCAGGGGCGTTGCGGCAGGACTCCCATTTGATGCCGGTAGGGAATCCACCGCCGCCTCGACCACGTAAACCAGATCGCTTCACCGTTTCAATCACCTGCTCAGGAGTCATCTGCGAAAGCACTTTCGCTAGCGCGCTATAGCCACCGAGGGCGATATAGTCATCGATGTTTTTGGCATCGATCTTGCTATTATTGCCGATGAGGAGCCGTAGCTGCTTGTTATAGAAGGGTATCTCCTGTTCATGTACGCTCTTTTCGCTAGTGAAAGGGTCGGTATAAAGCAGGCGATCAACCACCCTATTGCCTCTTACGGTCTGAGAAACGATCTCCGGGACATCCTTGGGCTCTACCTGTACATAGCAGACCCCTTCAGGATAGATGAAAACCAGGGGGCCTTTCTCGCAGAAGCCAGGGCAGCCTGTTTCCTTGATATCCACCGCAGTCTCTAGAGCTTGCTTTTTGATCTCATCTCTAAAGGCGGCGATAACCTCTTCGCTGGCACAGGCACGGCAACCTGCTCCAGCACATATTGCGATGCAAGGCTTGTTGGGATCCCTTTTGGCAAGGATCGCCTGTCTAAGTTCTTCCAAGTGAGAAAGTGTTTCTATTCTCGCCATAGTGTTCCCCATTAGCTAAGGCTGCCCAGGATCTCTTCGATCCTTTCCACAGACAATCTGCCGTGATGAACCTTTCCATCAAGCGCCATAACAGGCCCCAAAGCGCAGGTGCCCATGCAATCGGTCGCCTTCACCGTAAACCTAAGGTCTGCCGTTGTTTCACCATTGGTGAGGCCCGCAGCCTGTTGAACGCTACTCAGAAGTCTCCCTGACCCACGCATGGCACACAAGGTGCCCTGGCACACCCTGACCAGATGACGGCCTCTTGGTGTTACGCTGAAGACCCCGTCGTAAGTGGCTACCCGAT
The DNA here is from genome assembly GCA_004376075.1 of Dehalococcoidia bacterium. Taxonomy (GTDB): domain Bacteria; phylum Chloroflexota; class Dehalococcoidia; order E44-bin15; family E44-bin15; genus E44-bin26. The sequence goes on from SOJQ01000124.1 coordinate 1,645, forward strand.
ATATTTGGCTCAGCGGAGTTTCTAGCCTCTGGCTAATCCGCACTAAGGCCTCCTTGGGGAGCCAATTGCACTCGGCCTGAACGTCATGTAACACCTCGATCAGCATGCTACTTTCGCCCTCGTATCTGTCTATAATTTGGTCGATCTTGCTTAGCTCCATCTCATACCTCCTTTGCATTTTATTCAAAAGGCGTGGAGCTCACGCCTGACTATCTCTTCCATTTGGCTCTATAGACCACGTAATAAAGCGGTTGCACCACCCTCTTTTCTATCCACTGCTCATGAGGTGGGAAACGGGATAGATCGAAAGAAACGATGAGCACCTTTTTTCGGGCAATTTTCAGGGCAGCTTCAACAAGTTGCTTACTAAATTCCCGATCGTAGCTAACTTTCACCACGCTGTCCCCATCCGGCACCCTTTTCGCTAAATCCGGATTGATACAGGTCACATAATCAAAGCTATTTTCTTCGAAGGGCAGGTCTGGAATGGTAGCGATTACCCCCTTTATTTTGTTCTGGCGGACACTTTTGATGCAGGCGGGGTCGCTGTCAACGGCAACCGTATCGTGATACAAATAGGCAAGCGATATCGGGCCAGAGGCCAGATCCAGCACCGAGCCTGACAGGTTCATCCCTGAGTCATTAAGGATCTCCCTGAAGTACTTCAGCTTCTGCCTTTTTTGCTCCTTACTAATGGCAATGTCATCTACAGAATCCCAGTGGTAAGCATCCATCTCTGCCAATAGCCTCTCTGCCACCGCCCCATTTCCAGATTTTTGGGGAAATCTGGAGCGCTGCTTCCTTTTCGCATAGTGGCGGAATTCCGCCTCTTCATCTGGATCCTCATCGGGCAGTAAAAAGGAGGGATTGCTGGAAGCTTTGCTTGAACCCATCTCCACAGGTCGATAGCGACGCTGTAACAGGTAGCCGATGCCGAACAAAATTGCCACCGGAAGACCAAGCCTAATAACGACCAGTAACACTTCATCCATCGCAGTCCTACCCTATTCACCCTATCATGCCCGGCGCCAAGCGCCATCTGCCGCAATGCCTATTTCCAGCCTGCACAAAGACCCAATAAAACCTAGTTTTAATAGGCATTTCCCACTGGCGAGCACTGAGATAAATAGTTATTTTTGTCACAACGATTAGGCATATTTGCTTAGTCCTTGTTGAAGTGGTTGCCAACTTGGGCTATAATTGAAATAGAGGGAAAGCTATGGGAAAAATCAGGATTTTGCTCGCTGAGGATCATGTGGTCGTGCGAGAGGGCACCCGCGAGCTTCTACAGCAGGAAGGGGATCTGGAGGTGGTTGGCGAGGCTGGTGACGGTGAGGAGGCTGTTCGCCTCGCTTCAGAGCTGGAGCCCGACGTGGTGATAATGGACATCGCCATGCCTAAGCTCAATGGCATTGAAGCCACCAGACAGATCAAGGTGCTGCGCCCAGCCACCGCAGTGCTAATACTCACTGCCTATGATAATGACCAGTACATTTTCGCCCTCTTAGAGGCAGGGGCAGCAGGCTACCTATTGAAGAATGTGCGTGGTCGCGAACTAATCGATGCCCTGCGGGCGGTGCATGCTGGTGAGTCGGTGCTTCATCCCGTGGTCGCCCGCAAGGTAATAGATCGCTTTGCCAAAAAGCCTAGCGAGGAGCGAGCATTGGATCTCCTCAGCGAACGGGAGATGGAGGTGCTTAAGCTGGCAGCGAGCGGAATGAGCAACAAGGATATCGCCCAGGAGCTTTTCCTCAGCGTGCGCACCGTTCAAGCTCACCTAGGAAGCATCTTCAACAAGCTGGGGGTAGGCTCACGCACCGAGGCAGTGATCTACAGCCTAAGGAAGGGCTGGTTTGCCTTGGAAGACCTGGGTTAGGGAGCATTAGATGAGAGGCACTGTGGTCATAGGTTCCCAGCTAGTGGCCGGTCGAATAAAAGTGGTTTTACGCAGCCCCCATTTTTGGATTCTGGTCGCTATGGTGGTAGCTTGTACCCTCCTTCACTACGCGGAGCAGATAGGGATCCTGGGCGCAGCAGCTCCCAGTCTCCATTTTGGCTTAACTCGACACGCTATGGATCGAGTCCTGTTCCTGCTTCCTATAGTCTATGCTGGCTTTATGTTCGGGATAGTGGCCGGGCTGGCGACCTCCTTTATTGCAGTGCTAATCATGTTGCCTCGGGCCATTTTTATATCACCCAGTCCCACAGATGCCTTATTTGAGGTGGCTGCCGTTACCCTCGTCGGCTGTCTGGTGTGCTTGTGGTTCCGGGCCCAGGTGAAGGAGAAGGAACAACGGGAGCAGGCCCTGGAAAAGCTGGAAGCAGCACAGCAAGACCTTCGATCCTATATCCAGGTCATCAAGAGCAATGAGAGAAGGCTCGCTGCCCTTAATAGCATTTCCAGCCTGGTGACCCAGTCTTTGGAGCTGGAGCAGATCCTGAATAGCGCTATTGAAAAGGTGGTGGAGGTGATGGAGCTAGAGGCTGCTTTAATATTCCTTTTGGATGAAGGGGCCGAGGAGCTGGTCCTGGCGGTTCACCGAGGTGTTTCTGAGGAATTTGCCGAAGGTGTGGACAGGATGAAGGTAGGCGAAGGCTTCAATGGGAGGGTAGCCCAGTCAGGGGAACCATTGTTGGTAGCTGATGCCTCCGATGACCCCAGGCTCACCAGAGCGGTGGTGAGGAAGGAGAGATTGCAAGCTCAACTC
>SOJQ01000123.1 GCA_004376075.1 Dehalococcoidia bacterium
CTCCCCAAGTACTGGGCCCTGTTACTATAGCTGCCTATTCCTATATGGCCCTGGTGCCTATTATTCAACCGCCGATAATGAGGCTCCTCACCACCAAGAAGGAAAGGGCCATCGTCATGGAGGAGCTTCGCGAGGTCTCCAGGCTGGAGCTCATCCTGTTCCCCATCGTGGTGACATTGATCGTAGTTCTCTTACTCCCTAAAGCAGCACCGCTGATCGGGATGTTGATGTTCGGCAATCTGCTTCGCGAGAGCGGCGTCGTCGAGAGGCTGGCGAGAACGGCGGGAAATGAGCTGATAAATATCGTCACCATCTTCCTTGCCCTCGTTGTGGGTTCCGAGATGGGCGCTCAGGCGGTGCTCAACGTTCAGACCATGGGGATCTTTGTCTTGGGTCTCTTCGCCTTTAGCTTTGGGACGGCGTGCGGCGTTTTGGGCGGTAAGCTGATGAGCAAGTTGACCAGGGGTCAGATCAATCCCCTCATCGGTGCTGCCGGGGTTTCCGCAGTTCCCATGGCCGCCAGGGTTGTCCAGGCGGAGGGGCAGCGGGAGAACCGCCAGAACTTCCTGCTGCACCATGCCATGGGACCTAATGTTGCCGGGGTCGTTGGCTCTGCCACCGTGGCTGGACTATTGATAAGTTTCTTGACATAGCGGATAGAAAGGAGAAATCATGGCGGAAGAGGTGCTTCTCATAGAGAAGGAGGAAAATATCTGCACCCTCACCATCAACCGCCCCCAGAGGCGAAACGCCCTCAGCCCAGAGGTGCTCTACCGGCTGGGCGATACGCTTGACACCCTAAAGGATGACAGGGATATTAGGGTGGTGGTGCTCAGGGGTGCTGGGGACAAGGCCTTCTCCTCAGGGATCGATCTGGGGGGTGGGGCAGCGGCTGTTGAAGAGGTACGAAAGGGTAACCCCATCGAATATGCCATGGGGAGCATCATTTCCTATCCCCATCCGGTGATTGCCATGATCTATGGCGCTGCCATGGGCTCCGGCTGCGACCTGGCGGTGAGCTGCGACCTGCGCATCGCCGCCGATACGGCAAGGATGGGGATAAACCCGGTTAAGCTGGGGCTGGTCTATCCCCCCAGCGGCATCCGGCGCCTGATCAATGTGGTTGGGCTGCCCCGGGCAAAGGAGCTTTTCTTCAGCGGGAGATTCATCGATGCTCAAAGGGCAAAGGAGATCGGGCTCGTGAACCATGTGGTTCCAGCGGAGGAATTGCCCTCTTTTACCTATGCCCTGGCTCGGGAGATCGCTGACAACGCCCCGCTGGCGGTGAGCACCACCAAGACCATCTTCAACAGGCTGCTTAAGTATCAGGGGCTGAGCGCTGAGGATGAGGCTGAGATCGCAGCCCTGATGAACATTGTGGAGAGGAGCGAGGATGCAAAGGAGGGTCTTAGAGCTTTTGCTGAGAAGCGAAAACCTAAATTTATCGGTAAATGAAAAGGGATTGGGGGAGGGATTTTAGGGATGGCAAAGAAGGACTATGTTTTCCGCTATAAACTGGAACCCAAAAAGGAGGCCGTGTATCCAGACCCTCTGCTGGAGATGATCAGAGCCCAGCTTGAGAATATCCTCAATATTGTTATCCCTCTAGAGGGGCAGCGGGAGGTAAGGATCGACGGATTTAAGCTGCTCAGGGACAGGGAGAGGGCATATAAGATATTCACCAATGAGCAAGGATTAGGCGATTTCCTTCAAGAGTGCTACCTCTGAGAGTGGGCGGGGGTGATGTGAAATGAACTCCTTTCAGGACATAAAGAATGCCTCTTTATACGAACCAAGGATACAATTCATTAAAAAACAGCTGGAGAGCCTCCTCGCTGTGGTGGATCTGGAGAAAGAGGGGAGGATTGTCGAGGTGGATGGCTTTCGGCTGAAAAATCTCAAGGACTGGCTGGTTCCCTCCTCCTGTGACCCCATTGAGGTCTTCGAATATGCGGGAAGTCACTGCGATTGCGATTGCCTCTTCTGTTACAACAGGGGCAATCCCCCCTCCGTGGCTTTGGGCAACCTGAGAAGACCTCCCAGGGAGGAATTTGAGGAGATGAGGACGAGGATCGATTATTTTTTCCCAAAGGCGAAATCCAGCTTATTCTCCAGTCTGGGCGAGATCTACGAGGTTTCGATTCACCCCCATTTTTTGGAGGTGCTTCGGCTACTTAGGGGGAAAACCCCGAAGGTACTTCGGATAACCACCAATGGTAAGACCCTGACCCCTGACGTTGTCTCCCGGTTGGCGGAGCTGAAGCCGGTATATCTCTATCTGTCCTTGAACAGTGCCTCCCCCTCCCGCCGCAGAAAGCTGATGAGGGACAGGGATCCCCAAATTGCTATCGATTCCCTTCCTTTGCTTAAAGAGGCGGGTATTCCCTATGCCGTGTTAATCGTCCCCTGGCCCATGGACTCCCTTGGCGAGATGCTTGACGACCTCGGGGCTACCGTTTCCTACGCTGAGGAGCACGATGCCCACCTTGTGGGGGTCAACCTCCCCGGCTATTCAAAATATTTCTCTCAGGAGAAGCTCTTTGACCTCGATGAGGTCTGGTCGGCGACCGTCTCCCATGTCAGAAACCTCAGAGAGAAGACCGCTTGTCCCATCGTGGTCATGCCCAGCATGTATGAGGAGAATCTTTACGAGGGGCGCAAGAACCTGCCCAAGGTCATCGCTGCGGTGAAGAATTCCCCCGCCGCAGGAGCGGGGCTTGGCATGGGGGACCAAATCTTGGAGATAAATGGCATTTCAATAGCCAGCAGACCCCAGGCGAGGGACCTTCTTTTCATCCTTCAGCGCAGTGAGAATCGCGAGGCCCGTCTCAGAGTCGAAAGGGAGGGCCGCACTCTTCAGTTAAGCCTGAACCTGGAGGATTTCTCTTACCCATATTCCAGGGAGAGCGATAATCACCTGGGAATCATCTTTATGGGAACGGGGCTCAGGCTGAGCTATCTGGAGAGGCTCAAGGAGATCATCGATTCTTATAAGGCGAAGCACGTCCTTTTCCTTTCCTCGATTCTGGTGAAGCCCACCTTCGAGCAGTGCCTTGCCGAGAGCCACCTCTTTGGCGATTTGAGAATCGATATCCAGGTGCTGCGGAACAACTTCTTTGGGGGCAATGTATTTATGGGCGATCTCCTGGTGGTTCAGGATTTCATCGACTTCATTAAGGAATATCTGGAGAGGAACAGGGTGAGGCCCGATTTGATAGTGATTCCCTCCTCCCCCTTCAACTTAGGGCAATGGGGTAGGGACCTGACGGGAAGGGTTTACCTGGAAATCGAGAGGGAGGTAGGGATTCCGGTGGAGCTTTTGGAATGTGCCTCCATATATGATTAGATATTGAAGAGGAAGGTGATTACATCGCCGTCTTTGACTTTATAGCTCTTTCCTTCCACATGGAGCAAACCCCTCTTGCGTGCCTCGGCGATGCTGCCGCACTTCACCAGATTGTCGTAGCCAATGGCTTCGGCCCTGATGAAGCCCCTTTCCATATCTGAGTGAACCTTTCCTGCTGCCTTCACTGCTGTGGTGTCTCGGTGGATGGTCCATGCTTTTACCTCATCGGAGACCACGGTGAAGAAGGAGATCAGCCCCAATAGATCGTAGGAGAGCCTGATCATGCGATTTAGCGCTGTCTCCTCCAATCCCAAGACGGAGCGGAACTCCTGGGCGTCGGCATCGCTTAGCTGGGATAGCTCCATCTCTAGCTTGCCGCAAAGCACGGCAACCTGACATTGAGAGCGCCGGTATCTCTCGTGCCACTCCTCCTCTAAGGAGGGCGCTTCAGGGAGCATTTCCTCTCCGATGTTAAACAGCAAAAGGAGTGGCTTGGCGGTGAGAAATTGGTAGTTTAAGATGAGCCTTTTCTCGTCCTCGGTTAGTTCTTGCTCTCTAATCGGAATCTCGCTTTCTAGAGCGTTCTTGATCCTTGCCAAGAGAGCCTGCTCCTTGGAAAAAGCCTCGCGCTCCTGCTGCTTTGCCCCCTTGAGGGAGGTCTCTATTTTCTGTATTCTCTTCTCGATAATGGAAAGGTCGGAGAAGGCAAGCTCGAGGTCCAGGGTGACGATGTCCCTCTCCGGGTCGATGCTGCCCTCGATATGGGGCACCTTTTCATCCTCAAAGGCGCGCACCACATGAAGCAGGGCATCCGCTTTGTCAAGATGGGCCAGGAACTGGCTGCTGAGCTCCCCTTTAGGGGGCGCGACGACATCGACATAGCGCACCTCGGCGGGAATTTTCCTCTTCGGGTGAAAAAGCTGGTCCAGAACATCAAGCCTGGGGTCGGGCACCTTAGCCATTCCTACGTTTGGTCCTGTGGTGGAGGGGGCGTAAACGCCCGTCTCCGCCTTACCCCTGGTCAAGGCATTAAAAACCGTTGTCTTGCCACTTTTTGGCAGCCCAATAATCCCAATCTCCATTTTTTCACCCTACTGCCAACCAAGGCTATCATACCATATTCTTGGCGGGGGCTCTAGCCTGATGTGGAGGCATGCGCTAGAATAGAGGGGTAACGATGGAGGAGAGGGTTGGTTTACATACTTTTCGGTGCCGATGATTTCTCCCTTCGAGAAGAACTGGAGAAGATCAAAGAGGGCTTAGGTGATAAGGAGCTATTGGCCTACAACACCACCATTTTTGAAGGGCATCAGCTGAAGCTAAGCCAGTTGGTCGATGTCTGTAGTGCGATGCCCTTCTTCGGTTCCCATCGCCTTGTCATCGTCGAGGGGTTGCTTGGTCGCTTTGAGGAGGGCGATGGGCGCTCTCTTAAGGACGTGGTAGGTGGAATGCCAGAGACTACTGTGCTCGTGCTCATCGATGGCCAGGTAAAGAGGGATAACCCTTTGCTCAAGGAGCTTGCCCCCCAAGCAAAGGTGAAGGAGTTCCCCCTCTTGAGAGGGGCCGCTCTAAGGGAGTGGATCCAGAGGCGAGTGGCGAAGGGAAGTGGCACCATCTCCACCCAGGCGGTGAGGCTGCTTGCCGCGCTTGTTGGGGAGAACCTGTGGGTTTTGGCCAGCGAGATCGAGAAGCTGCTCCTCTATACCTACGGGCGGCGCATCGAGGAGGGGGATGTGAGGGAGGTGGTGAGTTACGCCCGGGAGGCAAGCGTTTTCACCATGGTTGATGCCCTTATCGAGGGCAGAGCCTCCACGGCGGCGCGACTATTACACCAGTTGCTTCAGGAGGGGGCAACGGCACCCTATCTTTTGGTCATGATCACCAGGCAGCTTCGCCTTCTGGTTCAAGCAAAGGAGCTTAGCCTGAAGGGAGTGCCTGCCTCTTTGATTAAGGATCGGCTAGGCCTAGCATCGGATTACACCTTGACCAAGGCGCTGCAACAGAGTAGGCGCTATTCTATGGGGCGGCTGGAGCAGGTCTACCGAAAGCTCCTGGAGACGGATCTAGCTATCAAGAGGGGGATATGGAAGGGAGAGCTTGCCCTTGACCTCCTTGTTGCTGAGCTATGCGCTTAGATTCTGCCCAGGTCTGCCACCCTAAACCTTCCCGCTTTTAGCTCGGCAATTAGCTCTTGGAGGCTAGAGATTCTCCTCTCAAAGAAAGTGGCGCAGCGACCGATGTCCGAGATTTCATGGGCATCGCTGGCAGCGATGCCTCTCAGGTTTAATTTCTCGCTTATCTCCTGGGAGAAGGCGTTTTCCTTCTCCGAACCCCTGCCATTTAATACCTCGATGGCATCTGCTACTTTGAAAAGGGGACTTTCGCAGGCTCTGGTGAGCGCTGGATAGTATCGCTCATCTTCGGGCTCTGCACTAATGGGGAAGTGCCTGCGATAGGGGTGAGCCACGATGATGGCACCGCCAGCCTCATCCACTGAACGCCTCACGAAGGAGGCACGGTGCATGCCAAAGACATACCTCTCCAGCCCAAAGACCAGCAGGTGTGCCTCTTCTGTCGTTATCTCCACCCCGGGAAGCACGAGGAAGTCATGCCTTTGGCAGAGCTCCGTTATCGCCTCGTCATCCCAGAACCAATCGTGCTCCGTTAGACAGATAGCATCGAGACCAGCGCGCTTGGCATAGGTAATAAGCTCCTCAGGCTTTAGATAGCTATCGTCTGACTTGGGCACAGTATGGGTATGTAGATCGATGAGCATTCTTTCGAACTAGGGGATTGTCTCTGATAAGCCCCAATCTCTTTTCTCTTCCTGACTTGGCTCATGCTTACTCTAGATCTCCCTGGCGATGCGGAACCCTCCCTCGATGGCTTGGGCAATTCTTTGAACCTCGACGCAGTCTCCTATAGAGTAGAGGGCAGCAACCTTCCCCTCCAGCTTTTGGGTGAGCTCCTTATTTGGTTTAAGCCCCACGGCAAGCACCACGCTGTCTCCCTCGAAGAACTCCGCCGCCCCCTCTCGGCTAGCCCTCACCCCTTTGTCGGTTATCTCCACCACGTTCATCTTCGTCTCCATCCTTATCCCGGCCTTTCTCAGCCTCCTGAGAACCACCCATCTAGTGGTGCGCCCGATGTCAGCTCCTACCCTTTCCAGCATCTCGAGGATGGTTACCTCCTTGCCTTTTTCTGCTAGGAAGTCGGCGGTTTCACAGCCAACCATGCCCCCGCCAACCACGATCACTCTCTGGCCCACATCCTTCTCCCCGGTGAGCACCTCCAAGGCGCTGACTATATTTTTCCCCGCTACACCGGGCAAATCAGGGATAATGGGCGTTGCCCCGGTGGCGACAATCACTGCCTCAGGCTTTCCCTCCTCGATGGACTTGGCGCTGACCTCTTCACCGAGCTTAACCTTAGCGCCGCTTTTCCTAAGCTGGGTTTCCAAATACTTGGTCAGATTGCTGACCTCCCATTTATAAGAGGGCACGGAGGCGAGGAGAAGGTTTCCTCCCAGTCGGTCCATCTTTTCAAAAAGAGTGACCTCATGTCCCCTTTTTGCCGCCACTGCGGCAGCCTCCATCCCTGCGGGACCGCCGCCAATGACAAACACCTTTTTCGATCTTTTCGCCGGCTCGATGGTGTATTCTGCCTCTCTTCCCGCCCTAGCGTTCACGGCGCAGGCCGTAGGGTTGCCCTCTATAGCCGAATCGAGGCAGTGACCGCAGGCAATACAAGGTCTAATGTCATCGAATCTTCCCTCCCTCGCTTTATTGGGAAGCTCCGGGTCGGCGATGAGGGGGCGAGCCATGCCAATAAGGTCAGCCTTCCCCTGGGTAAGGATCTCCTCCGCCAGAATGGGATCGTTAATTCGGTAGGCGGCGACCACGGGGACATCGACCACCCTTTTTATCTCCTCGGCCATGTAGACGAAGGCGCCCCTGGGGACCGACATATGGACAAGGGGCCTGGGGCATTCATGCCATCCCGCTTGGATACTCAGGCAATGAACGCCAGCCTTCTCCAGGATGGATGCCAGCTTTTTGGAATCCTCCAGGGTGTGTCCCCCCTCCATAAACTCATCACCTGAGATGCGGCAGATAAGGGGATAATCGGCTCCTGCCTTTCTCTTTGAGGATTCGATGATCTCAAGAAGGAATCTCATCCTATTCTCCAGGCTTCCCCCGTATTCGTCGGTGCGCTTATTGGTGCAGGGGGAGAGGAAGCGGTTGATCATATATCCAATTCCACAGTGAAACTCTATGGCATCGAAGCCAGCGTCCCTCGCCCGGCGTGCCCCCTCACTGAATTCATCCACCATCTGGTGGATCTCCTCCGAAGTAAGGGCCCTTGGCGGTGGGCCGCGGCGGGTGGCCACCGCTGAAGGGGCCACCTCCTCTGTAGGAGCACCTTCCTCCTTGGCCCGATAGTACTGAAGCCCGATCTGGGCAGCGATCTTTGCCCCCTGAGCGTGAACTACATCGGTGAGCTGGCGAAGGCCGGGGATGAACCGGTCATGATATATCCCCGTCATTCCAGGCATAGGCCTGCCCAGGCTGGAGGGCATAATAATGCCCGTGGTTAGGAGGGCTGCGCCTCCCCTTGCCCTCTCGGCATAGAATGTCTTAAGGCGCTCCGTAACCATGTCATCGTCCCCATAGCCGGTCATTACCGCCAGGAACACTATCCTGTTCTTCAGCTCTAATTTCCCCACTTTGATCGGCTGAAACAGGTTCTTTAACTCCGTCATTCTCCCCCCTTTTCCACCTGGATCATCTTTTACATGCTATCTGACTACCAAGGCGGGGTCAATATACTATCGCCCCCTCACTAGGGACCAAAGGGTGCGTAGCGGCCTTAGCTTGATGAAGGCGGTGGGCAGCTCAAGCTCCTTTTTCCCACAAGCCGGGGACATATTCACCCAGTCCACCGTGGCCTTAATTTGGGACAATTGCTCCTTCTGCCCCGAAGCAACTATGTCATCGATGCGGTGGAGCATCTCCAGGGCGGTGTTTATGCGATCTTCGCTGGCTTCAGCCATTTCCTTTGAGATGGAGCCATGGCTTGCCTTCAGGCGATTGAGGCGCAGCAGCGCTTCATAGGCGGTTAGGGCGATCTGGTGGCGGTCGAGCCACTCTGTTTCGTAGTTGAGGGTGTACTTCCAGCTTGGCTCAAGCAACGCCTGGCGATGCTCCTCCAGCCCACGGAAAAGGAGGCGGTAGCCGTAGCGCTCTGGGTGTTCGAAGGCCAGGCTGCCGGGGTCGAGGAAGGGAGAGAGAGGAGCAATGAAGGGGGAAACTCGCTTGTCTCCCTGAAATTTATCCAGCAGGAAGCCGCAATAGTCGATGGTATCCATCACCGACTTTGGGGTCTGCTTGGGCAAGCCGATCATAAAGAAAAGGTCTACTCGCTGGCAGCCTGCCTTAAGGGCACCCTCTATCGTTTCCTCCAGGGCATCGTTGGAGTAGTGCTTGCCCACAGCCTCCCTCACCTCAGGGTCATGGGATTCCGGGGAGATTTCGAGGCAGAACCCAGGGCAAGCTTCGCCCATTCTTTTCAAAAGATCTCCGGAGGCGGGTGTGAACAGCTCTAGGATAAGCTGGTTTTTCCCTCTCTCCTCGCCCAAAAGTTGGAGAAGGCGGTGGGCATAGCCCTCCCCTGCTTGTCGGATGTCGCCAAGGATGAAGATGGGGCCCCTAGTAATGCGGCTGATCCTTTTCACATCATATGCTACCGCCTCTGGAAGGCGAAAGGCGGGACGGTGTCGGTTGAACATCTGCCGGAAGGCGGCGGCGGAGCCACCGCAAAAGATGCAGTTTTGGGTGCAGCCGCGACAGGTGAGCACCGCGGTGATCGGATAGCGCAGCCACCGCTGGAAGGGGAGGTAGTTGGCAAGGTCGCGGTATCTAAACGCCGATTGCACCGTGTGGTCATAGTAATGAACCATTAAATCACCAAGCTCATTAGGGACGTAAGATAGCGGGTTTTCGTGCATCTCCCCCTTTTCATCTCGCCAGGCAAGATTGGGCACCGCTTCGGTTTCCCCGCCCTTTAGGATGCAGTCCATTAGCTGGCGAAAGGGCTCCTCTGTGGTGTCGCCTCGGAGCACATAGTCGACCTCGGGATAATGGAAGAGTTCCTTATAGTAGCAGGAGGCGGAGAAGCCACCGATAACCAATTTTGACTTGGGGTGATGCCTCTTTACCATGCGGCCTATCTCGATGGCACCATGGGCATGGGGGAGCCAGTGCAGATCGATGCCGAAAACGGGCGAATCCAGGCTCTTAACCAGCTTTTCGGCATCAAAATTTGGGTCGCGGAGCATGCGAACTGCCAGGTTGACGATGCGCACCCGGTAGCCGGCGCGCTCCAGATACTCAGCGATGCTGACAAATCCTATGGGATACATCTCAAAAATGGGGGAGGACGGAATGAGGTCGCTGATCGGGCCATAGAGTATGGTCTTATTACGAAAGTCGTAAACGGTAGGTGGGTGCAGCAAGATTAGGTCTGGCTGGGGCATAAGATTTGCTCCTTCAATGATAATATCCAACCTCGACGTGCAGGTCAATAGCGGGCTTTCCTTCCAAGGCAGCGTATGGTATTATATTAAATGGAGAAGGAGAGGGCATTTGCTGGAGAACTTTGGTTATATCGGAATTTTTCTCATTGCTGCTCTCGGTTTCGCCATCTCTACCATAACACTCCCCATCCTCCTCAGGCGTTTCCACATCGTCCCCAAGAAGCCCAACCCGGTGAAAAGCTCCACCTATGAGTGTGGCATGGATACCGTGGGCAAGTCCCGGGTTCAATTTAACTTCCGCTATTACTTCTATGCCCTGCTCTTCGTGGTCTTTGATATACAGGTAGTCTTTCTCTATCCCTGGGCCGTAGCCCTCGGTGAGCTTAAGCTCTTCGGGTTTTTGGAGATGCTCGCTTTCTTCTCAATCCTGATCGTCGGTTTCCTCTATGCCTGGAGGAAGGGGGTTCTGGAATGGAAATAGAGGGGATGCCCTATGTGAGTGGCGATCTCGATCGTGCCGAGGGCGCCGAGATCGAGGCCCTCATCAAGGCCTCTCAGCAGCCTTACCCTGACCCTGTCAGTTGGATGGAGGAGGAGATTCAGAGGAATGTCCTGGTTACCTCCATCGATCACCTCCTAAATTGGGGCAGGCGCTTCTCGGTCTGGCCGCTGAACTTTGGGCTCGCCTGCTGCGCCTTTGAGATGATCGCCACCGCAGTATCGCGCTTTGACATCGCCCGATTTGGCATGGAGCTTCTTCGGGCATCGCCGCGCCAGGCGGACCTGATGCTCGTTGCTGGGACGCTAACCTGGAAGATGGCTCCGGCGCTGAAGCGAATTTATGATCAGATGCCCGAGCCGAAGTGGGTTATTGCCATGGGGTCCTGCGCCATCAGCGGTGGGCCCTTCCGAGATTCCTATAGCGTGGTGCCTGGGGTGAACCGTATTGTCCCTGTGGATGTTTATGTGCCAGGGTGTCCGCCACGCCCCGAGGCACTCCTCCACGGGATAATCATGTTGCATCAGAAGATCGATAAAGACACCTTTTTGAAGAAGAGGTAGGATGACCACGCCGCTTTCCGGTCAAGATGTTGCCCGGCAAATAGGAGAGCACCTCCCCGATGCCGTCACCGATTTCGATGAAACCGCTGTTTTTGTCAAGGGCGAAGCCCTTCTCGAGGTGGCGCGCTTCCTCAAAGAGAACCCCGAGCTCGGCTTCGATTACCTCGCTGCCATCACCGCTGTGGACTTTTTCGAACATTTTGAGGTTATATATCATCTAACCTCCATCAAATATAACCATAGCATTGTATTAAAAACGAGGTGCTACACTAGAGAAAGCCCCACACTGCCCTCGGTGGTCAGTCTATGGCGGGGCGCCGATCTTCAGGAGCGCGATATCTACGACCTGATGGGGGTCGCCTTTGAGGGGCACCCTAATCTGAAGCGCATCTTCCTTTGGGAGGGGTTTCAGGGACACCCCCTGAGAAAGGATTATCAAAGTGCCACTTAAGACCGAGCCGGTGATGATCAATTTCGGTCCCCAGCACCCCTCGACCCACGGGGTGTTTCGGATGAGGATAACCTTCGATGGAGAGGTGATCGTCGATATGGAGCCCATCTTTGGCTACCTTCATCGCGGCATCGAGAAGCTTGCCGAATCTCGCACCTACACCCAGAATATCCCCTATACCGATAGGCTGGACTACCTTGCCTCGATGTCCAACAACCTAGCCTATGTGATGGCGGTGGAGAATCTTGCCGGGATCGCTGTCCCCGAGCGTGCCGAGTATCTAAGGGTGATTATGGCAGAGTTGATGCGCATCGCCAGTCACCTCATGGCCGTTGGCGCCCTGTTGAACGACATGGGTGCTTTCTTTACCCCCTTCATGTACATGTTCCGAGAGCGGGAGAAGATTCTGGACCTCTTTGAGATGGTATGCGGGCAGCGCCTCACCTATAACTATATGCGCATCGGTGGGGTCAGCCAGGATATACCTGAGGAGTTCCTGCCGGCGCTGAAGAGGTTCATCGATGAGATGCTTGGCTTCATTGATGAATACGATCAACTGCTTGCTGAGAATGAGATCCTGCTTGCGCGCAGCAAAGGGGTGGGCATTCTCCCCGCGGAGCTTGCCATCAATGCTTCGGTGAGCGGTCCTATGCTGCGAGCCAGCGGGGTAAAGTGGGACATTCGCAGGGCCGACCCCTACTCGGTTTATGATCGATTCGATTTCGAGATCCCAACAGGCAAAATGGGCGATACCTATGACCGCTACTGGGTGAGGATTCAGGAGATGAGGCAGAGCACGCGCGTCGTAAAACAGGCCATGGAGCAGCTCCCCCAGGGTGAGGTTCGAGCCAAGGTTCCGCTTACGCTTAGACCGCCCAAAGGGGAGGCCTACGCCCGCATCGAGGCTCCAAAAGGGGAACTGGGCTTCTACCTGGTTAGCGATGACTCCGCTAATCCCTATCGCTTTAAGGTTCGTGCCCCATCGCTGATAAATCTCACCGTGCTCCGAGACTTGTGCTTGGGCTGGAAGCTCGCCGACGCCATAGTTATCTTTGGCAGCATCGACATCTGTTTGGGAGAGGTGGATCGCTAGTGGGAATCCTGGAGCAATTCGAGCAGTGGCTTGTGAATTACTGGCCTTCTTGGGCGGCATATTTGGTGCCGCCATTGGTTGCCTTCGCCATCCTCTCCACCTTCATTCTGGTTGTGGTGATGGCCTTTATCTATATCGAGAGGAGGGGCATAGGACGGTTCCAGGTTCGCCTTGGCCCCAACCGGGCAGGACCTTTTGGGGTCCTCCAGCCGGTGGCCGATGCGATAAAGGTGCTGATAAAGGAGGACATCATCCCTGCCAAGGGGGATCGCTGGGTTCATTGGCTTGCCCCGATCATCGCCTTCATCCCCGCCTTGATGATCTTTGCTGTGATACCCTTTGGCCATGGTGCCATCTTCGCCGACCTTAACATTGGCATCCTCTATATAATCGCCATCTCCTCGCTGGGCATCATCGGGGTTTTCATGGCGGGCTGGGGTTCCAATAACAAATATTCCCTGGTTAGCGCCATGCGTACCGTGGCTCAGATGATAAGCTATGAGATCCCCTTGGTGCTCTCCATTATAGGCGTGCTCATCATCACCGGCTCGCTTTCCATGGTGAGCATCGTTGAGGGGCAGCATGTCCCCTTCCTTTTGCTCCAGCCCCTGGGATTTCTGATCTTCTTTCTGGCGGCGGCCGCTGAGATCAACCGCACCCCCTTCGACCTCCTTGAGGCGGAGTCCGAGATCGTCGCTGGCTATCACATTGAATACTCAGGGATGAAGTTTGGCCTCTTCTACCTCGGCGAGTATACCCATGCCTTTGCCATCTCCGCCATTGTGGCCATCCTTTTCCTCGGTGGATGGAGTGGCCCCTTTCTGCCCCCCGCTCTCTGGTTCCTGATCAAGGTTTTCTCGGTGTTTATCGTTCTTTTCTGGCTTCGGAGCACCCTGCCCCGGCTGAGGGTGGATCAACTGATGGGATTTGCCTGGAAGTGCCTCTTCCCCCTGGCGCTGATCAACATTTTCATCACCGGGATTGAGGCCATTATCTGGCCCAATTTCCCCTGGCAGCTCTTGATCCTCAACATCCTGATCGCTGCCCTTTTAATAGTGCTCTGGTCGGGCTTCTTTAGGGTGGCGGGGGAGAGGGTGAGCTTTGAGAGATACGGGCGGGGCATTGCCAAGGGCCTGGCATTGACCTTTCGCCATCTCTTCCGCCACCCGATCACAGTGCAGTATCCTGAACAGAGGCTCACCCCATCGCGGCGATTTCGGGGCAACCTGTTGGTTTGGGATGTGGAGCGGTGCAATGGCTGCCGTGCCTGCGCCAGGATGTGCCCCATTTCGATCATCGATATCGAAACGGCAAGGGGCGATAAGGGGCTGGTTGTAGAGAGGTTAGAGATCGATTTTGGGCGCTGCATGTTCTGCGGCCTATGTGTTGAGGCGTGCCCTGTGGAAGCGCTTTTTATGAGCAGAGACTACGAGAAGGCAAGCTACAGGCGGGAGCTACTGGTGATGAAAAAGGAGCAGTTTGTTGCTGCTGAGAAGAGGCCCAGCGCCTACGCCTATCCAGAACTCGAGGCGGAGATGCCTCCCCAGACCCTGCTTGCTCCGCCCAAGGGGGGGCGCTAATGGAAACGGGGATTGCTATATCCTTCTGGATTTTGGCGGCGGTGACCATCGCCTCAGCCTTGGCGGTGGTCTTGTTCCGCAATATCTTTCACGCCGCCCTCTTCCTGGTGCTCTGCTTCTTCACCATAGCCGGGATCTTTGTCATCCTGAGCGCTGATTTCCTGGCCGCAGCTCAGGTTCTTATCTATGTCGGCGCTATTGCAGTGCTAATTATCTTTGCCATTATGCTTACCAGGGAGACTCAGCGGGGCAGCCCCTCAGGTAGGCTGCGACTTCCCGCCCTGATGGTAGGGCTCTTGTTTCTGGCTACTATGGTCTTCATAGTGGTGAGCACCGACTGGCAGGTCATCACAGAGATTCCCGATCAGCCAACCACGTCAGCCATTGCCCAGGCCCTTTTTAGCGGGGAGGAGGGCTTTGTCCTCCCCTTTGAAATAGCGGCGGCGCTTCTCTTAGCGGCGATAATCGGAGCTATTGTGCTGGTCAGGGAGAGATAGATGGTTGTTGGTCTTGAGCACTTTCTGATCCTTTCTGCGATCCTCTTTTCCATCGGACTCTATGGCGCTCTGGCGAAAAGAAACGCCGTGGTCATCCTGATGAGTATCGAGATCATGCTCAATGCGGTGAATATCTCCATGGTGGCCTTCTGGCGTTATATTGCACCGGCGCTGATGACGGGGCAGGTCTTTGTTATTTTCATTATGGTGGTCGCTGCTGCGGAGGTCGCTGTTGGCTTGGCGATAATAATTGCTATCTATCGAAGCAGGGAAACGGTGGATGCGGAGCAGATCGATCTGATGAAATGGTAGGGAAGGTCTAAATGCCGCCTGAAGTAGCCTTAGCTATTTTTCTGCTGCCATTTTTCTCCTTTCTCCTCATCTCCTTTATCATCAGACCCTTCCTAAACAATCGGCCCCAGCTCAGCGGATATGTCACCATCGCCTCCATCGGTGCCTCCCTTCTTCTTTCTATTTGGGTCTTGATTGAGGTGATCAAGGCTCCGGGGCATGTGCTTCCCATGCCCGACTACCAGTGGCTGGTCGTCGGTGATATTGCAATCCAGGTGGGGGTGACCCTGGATTCGCTGGCTGCGGTGATGCTCATTGTAGTCACCTCGGTCAGCCTTTTGGTTCAGATCTACTCCCAGGGCTATATGCGTGGCGACCCAGGCTACTCCCGCTACTTCGCCTTCATGTCCCTATTCACCTGCTCCATGCTGGGGCTTGTTCTTGCCGATAACCTTCTCTTCCTCTATCTATTCTGGGAGGGGGTGGGACTTTGCTCCTATCTCCTCATCGGCTTTTGGTTTCACCGACCGGAGGCGGCTAGGGCAGCGACAAAGGCCTTTGTGGTCACCAGGATCGGTGACTTCGGCTTCTTGGCGGCGATCCTGTTCCTCTTCGCCAAGACGGGCACCTTTGACATCGGTGAGCTTCATCAGCTTGCCCTAATTGGCGCCCTTGGTGGCACGGTGCTCACT
>SOJQ01000128.1 GCA_004376075.1 Dehalococcoidia bacterium
CTGCTCGCCGCAAACGAAAGGCTGGTTCTGCCCACGGTGCTCTCCCGCTGTCAAAAGCTGGAGCTGGGACCGCTTCCCGCCCCAGTTGTAGAGGGGGTGCTCAGCCATCGCTGGGGAGTCCCCGTTGCGCAGGCAAGGGTTCTGGCGAGGCTCTCATGCGGTTGCCTGGGCTGGGCGGTGGCTGCCTTCTCCGATGAAGGGCTCCTCAGCGAGCGAGCGGAGAGGCTTGCCGCACTTCACCATCTTGCTGGGGTAGGGCGAGAGGAGCGCTTCGCTTACGCCGCCCAGCTGGCAAACCAGTTCAGCAGAGATAGGGAATCGGTCCAGGAGGTGCTCTCTCTATGGCTTGGTTGGTGGCGTGACCTTATGTTGGTCAAAGGGGGGTGTGGCAATTCCATTACTAATGTGGACCAAGAGGCGAAGCTTTATGATGAGGCAGAGGGTTATCGCTTGAGGGAGATCAAAGGGTTTGCAGAGAGCCTTCAGCGGGCGATGGAGCAATTGGACCAGAATGCTAATCCTCGCCTGGTGCTGGAGGTCCTCATGCTAGCCATCCCAAAAGGAAAGGAGGAGGCTAAGACCTTTTAAGATATGACAGAGGTAGTTGGCGTTCGATTCAAGAGAGCAGGGCGAGTATATTACTTTGACCCGGCGGGCATTGACATAAACGTGGATGACTGGGTTGTGGTGGAGACTGGGCGCGGCCTTGAGCTAGGCAAGGTGGTCATCTCCCCGAAGCAGGTGCTGGCCAGCGAGATAATCGAGCCTCTAAAACCGGTGCTGCGCAAGGCAAGTGAGGAGGACCTCAGAAAGCGGGATGAATTTAGGGGCAAAGAGAGGGAGGCGCTAGGGCAGTGCCAAGAGATGATCGCCCGATTCAATCTGCCCATGAAGCTCCTCTCCGCGGAGTACAACCTTGATGGCACTCGGCTCACCTTCTTCTTCAGCGCTGAGAGAAGGGTGGACTTCCGTGACCTCCTAAAAGAGCTCACCATCATCTTTAAAACCCGCATCGAACTTCGCCAGGTGGGACCTCGCGATGAGGCGAAGCTTTTGGGAGGCTTTGGTCGATGCGGTCGCCCTCTATGCTGCACCACCTACCTCTCCGAGTTCAATCCCGTCTCCATAAGAATGGCTAAGGAGCAGGACCTACCGCTTAACCCGATGAAGATCTCCGGGGTCTGCGGAAGGCTGGTGTGCTGTTTGAGCCATGAGTGCGAGCAATACAGGCTCATGAAGCAGAAGCTCCCTGCCATCGGTCAGCGGGTCATCACCCCCCTCGGGGTAGCCGCTGTGGTGGGGGGAAACCCATTAAAGGAGACGGTGATCGTGCAGCTGGAGAGCGAGGCCAGGGTGGAATTTCCCGTTGCAGAGATCGAAAGCGAGAAAAGGGATGGCGCTTAATCTTCCTCCTCCCTCTGCCACAGGGGGAGAAACTTGTGCCACTCGCTGTGCCTTTGAATATGCTCGTAGGGTACATAGTAGCCCATAATACGGGGGGCGAAGGGCTGGCAGATGAGCTTCATTCCCGCCTCTTTAGGGGTTCGTCCCGCCTTGCGGTTGTTGCATGGGATGCAAGCGCTCACCACGTTCTCCCAGATGTGCCTGCCCCCTTTATGGCGTGGGATCACATGATCCAGGGTGAGCTCCCTGGTCTCCTGGCCGCAATACTGGCATCTATATTCGTCGCGGCGGAATACCTCGAGGCGCGTTAGCTTCTTCTCCGGGCGAGGGCGCTTCACCAGATAAACGAGGCGGATTACCGAGGGCATGGGGATAGAATCACTAGGGGTGTGGATCACCCCTGAGCCGTTTTCCAGCGCCTCAGCCTTTCCCCGAAGGAGCAAAACCACCGCCCGCCGCACACGGGAGATATTAAGCGGCTCGTAATTCTGATTTAGCACCAGCACCGGGGAGTTCACCATTTAGCCGGTCCTACTCCCCCGATGGCGCTTCCCCATCTCGGTAGCGGTATGATCTCCCCTGAAGTCGGGAGCGATGATGCCAAACACTGTGCTCACCTTAGGGTCGATCATTCGGGAGCTTATCTCAAGCTCAATATCCTCCAGGGAGAGGCGGGTGGTGATCACCGTAGATAGCCGCGCATTATAGCGGTAGTTGATCACCTGATAAAGCTTCTCCTGGGCCCAGGGGGTGCTCGCCTGCTTCCCAAAGTCGTCAAGGATAAGAAGTGGCGCCTTCTTAACCCTCTCGAAGAGCTCATCATAGGTCACCTTGCTCTCAGGGGTGAAGGTGGAACGCAGGTGATCGAGGAGGTCAGGCACCACTTTAAAAAATACAGGTTTCCCCTTTTGTAGTTGATAGTTGGCAATGGCGGCAGCGAGATGGGTTTTGCCACAGCCAGTGGGCCCCTGAAGCACCAGCCATCCGTCCAGGCTCTCGGCGAAGTCGCGTGCTAATCGAAAGGCGCGCTCCAGGTTCTCCTGCTGCTCCTTGGGTAGGTTAGCCCGCCTGCGGTCGAAATTTTCGAAGCTCATGTTGCGCAGGAGCTCCAGTCCAAGATCGCCAGCATCCCGCTGCAGGCGGGAGAGGCGTTCTTCCTCAGACTCCCCTTGATTGCACTGGCAGGGGACGACCCTGCTGAAATCAGGATGCCCTGAGGGAAGCATAGGATGGACAAAGCCCGAACCCTTGCATATCGGGCACTCCGGCTCTAATGCCGCAGCGGCACCTTCGGTTGGCTCAGCGCTTGACCAGGTGACCGTATCTTCCCTTGAAATATTTGTCCGTATCCTCTTTAAAATCTCTCCCAGGCTCTCCATGCTCCTTGCCCTCGGCAGCCCAGCGCTCCAGGATCCTTGAGATGTATCGCCAGCTACGTTTGTTTCTGCTCACCGCCTCCTTAAAGGCGCTTTCAATCCAGGAGGCGGGGTAAATTCTCTCCGCCTCCTTTAGCTCCTCGGCGATCATCGGGGTGAGCATGCCAATGTTCTCCTCATAAAGGGTGAAGATATTGGGCTGCTCTTTAGCCTCGGGATAGGGCTCCATCTTAGGAAAGCCCCCCAGGTCGATCTCCCCGTTCTCGATCTTGGCCACCGCCCTCCTGTCGCCCTCTGTGTTCAGGAAGTAGAGGCTCTCGCTCCCTCCCTCCCCCTCCAGGGTCAAATGGATGAGGGTGCCCCGGCTTATCGCCCGCTCCAGGCCATGACGGAGCGCCTCCCCATCTCCGATCCCTCTCATCAGCGTCTTATCACTGAGAAGCTCGCTGTAGGTGACAAATTTGGGGTAGCCCCTCTTTTGATAAAGGGTCCAGAAGATATGAAGCGTTGCCTTGAGCTCGGCGATATCAGCGATCTGAGGCAGTAGCTCGCTAAAGAAGAGGTTGGGCAGAGGGGTGAAGCGCATCCTCTGAGGGAAACCGGGGAAGGGGCTCATGTTCCTTTCTCCAGACCGACGAATTTTACCACTCTCTCCAGGAAACGTAAATTGACCTGTCCCATGGGGCCGTTGCGATGCTTGCCAATTATGATGTCAGCGATGCCTTTTGGGTATTCGTTGGGTTCCTTCTCCGGGTGCTGCTTGAGCCAATCATCCTTGGTATAGTACATATCATCGCGATAGATGAACATAACTACATCGGCGTCCTGCTCAATAGAGCCGCTCTCCCTGAGGTCGGAAAGCTGGGGGCGATGAGAGGCCCGCCATTCTGGGGCCCTTGAGAGCTGGGAGATGGCAAGCAAAGGCACATCTAGCTCGCGGGCAAGCTCCTTGAGGGAGCGCGAGATCTCGCTCATCTCCTGAACCCGCCCCTCCCTGCCATCGCCCCGCATCAGCTGCATGTAGTCGACGATCATCAGGTCGATGCCCCGCTCGAGGTGAAGCCGCCTCGCCTTCGATCTCATCTCCACAATCCTCAGGATAGGCGAGTCATCAACATAGATCTGGGCCTCGGAAAGGACCCCGGTGGCCTCGATGATCCTTCTCTCCTCAGCCTCGGTCTGCTGGCCCAGGCGCAACCTCCTGGCATCGACACCAGATTCGCTGGCGAGGAGACGATTCACCAGTTGCTCCCGCGCCATCTCCAGGCTGAAGATGGCAACACGCGCCTTTTGTTCTATGGCAGCATTCCTGGCGATACTCAGGGCCAGACTCGTTTTCCCCAGGCTCGGCCTTGCGGCGAGCACGATCATGTCGGAGCGCTGGAGCCCGCCGAGGATGTCGTCCAGGGCGGGAAAGCCGGTGCGTACAAGAGCCACCTCCCCCTCCCGAGGACGAAGGGCGAGCTCGCTCTCCTCAAAGTATTGATCAAGGACCTGACGGATATGGACGAAGTCGCGAGGGCTCTCGCCATGACGCAGCCGGAAAAGGATATCCTCCGCCCTACCCAGGGCAGCATCGATGTCCGGCCCCGCTTCGTAGCCGATGGCAGCGATCTGTGCCGCTGAGCTGATGAGGCGTCTCAGCACAGAGGTTCGGTGCACAATCTGGGCGTAGTGCTCAACATGCACCGAGGTGGGCACGTTGGCGATGAGATGGCTCAGGTAGGCAGCACCCCCCACTGCCTCCAGCCTTTCCCTCCTCGCTAGCTCATGAGCTACGGTAACCTGATTTATCGCTTCGTTTCTCTCGTAGAGGAAAAAACAGGCCTCATAGGCCCACTGATTCTTCTCGCGGTAGAAATCCTCAGGTTTGAGGAAGGTGGCGATCTTGAAGATAGCATCGCTGTCGATAACTAAAGACCCAATCACCGCCTCCTCAGCCTCAATATCGTGGGGTGGCAGCTTCTCTGTAAACACAGCTAGCCTTTCTCCTCCTCAACAATAACCTTTATTTTAGGAACGAACTCCTTTGATAGCCTGACCGACACCTCATATTCTCCCAGCTGGCGAATCGGCTCCTCAAGCTCTATCTTCCTCTTATCTATATCCTGTCCAGTGATCCGATGAATCTCCTCAGCGATATCACCACTGGTGATGGCGCCATAAAGGCGGTCCATTGCCCCCACCCTGGCCTTAACGGCAACCTCTAGCCCTTCCAAGGTCTGGGCAAGGCTCACTATCTCGGCCTCGGCATGCGATTGGCGCCTCGCCTGGGCTTGATGCTGCGCCTCCACCCTCTTCAGGACAGCGGTGGTGGCAAACTCGGCGAGCTTCCGGGGAAGGAGGAAATTCCTGCCATAGCCATTGGCTACATCCTTGACCTCTCCCGCCTTACCCAATCCAGACACATCCTGAAGCAAAACCACCCTCATTTTTTTCGCCCTTTCGCCCTAATTGGTATATTATAATCCACCCCGCAGAAAATTAAAAGGGATTCTTGTAGGAGGCTGCTTACTAACGCTGGTTAATACCACCCACCCTCCCATTGGAGCTTCGCTCCCTTCTCGCCCTCTCTGTCTAAGCGCTTAGCAGAAGAGCTACCACTTGGGCCAGCAAGACAAGCTCCGGTAGGGGCGAAAAAGGGGTTGCGGGGGCAAAGCCCCCGAAGCTTATCTAGGGTGGGCGGGTGGGAAGAAATAGGTTTCTAAACGACCTCTCTTGTAATAGGGCGACTTCATCAAGGGTTTGTTTGGATATGGGCATGAACTCACCTCACCCCCTGACCTCCTCTCCTCAAAGAGAGAGGGGAATAGAGTAACTAGGGGACACCCCTAGAACCCAGGCAGGGAGGCCCTGCACCCCTTTTTTGCCTTAATTATAGACTTGCGCTCGGGGTGGGGCATCATTTATCTCCGCTTTTCAAAAGCAAATTATGGATTATTGAGTATACCTTGCCCCAGAACGAAAAGAACCGCACCTCAGATTTTTATGGCGCGGCATTGAAATACATTAAGACTCCGACAATGGAGGATTCCAGCTCCCACTACGAGCCGGCAAGCAATTCTGAGACCACATCGCTGACCTCACGCCCCTCCGCCTTGCCCTTGAGCTGGGGCATAAGCTGGGACATCACCTTGCCTTTATCCCCGGGTCCCCTGGCCCCAACCTGTTCAATTAGCTTGCGGGCTGCCTCCGCAATCTCCTCCCGGCTCATCTGTTTTGGTAGATACTCAAAGAGAATAGCTAGTTCGGCCTCCTCTTTAGCAACGAGGTCTTGGCGATTCCCCTTGCCGAATTCGGCGATGCTCTCTCGATGTCGCTTCACCTCCCTAGAGATAACCTCAACCACACCTGAATCATCTAAGGGGGCCCCTTTATCTATCTCCGCATTCTTAACCCCCGCCATCACCATGCGGATCAGCGATCTCCGCGTAATATCGCCACCTTTCATCGCCTGTCTTAAGTCAGCCGTAAGCCTCTCCTGTAGCGTCATCTCCACCTCACGAGCGAGATCGCCTCTCTACGCTACTTCGGGTGCTTTTTCGCCGCTTCGCCGCCTCTTTTTTCTTGCGCCTCACGCTAGGCTTCTCGAAGTGCGCTCTTCGCCGAAACTCAGCGAGGATGCCATCCTGCTGCACCTTTCTATTGAATCTTCTGAGGAGACTCTCGAAGCTCTCCCTCTCATCAAGGGTTACTTCAGCCACATAATCCACCCCCTTTCCTGCCACCAAGGGTACTCAAATATTTAGATTATTCTAGCCACTCAAGGGCAATGTGTCAAGGGAAAGGAACGTCTTTTGGGGCGGGAATACAGATCGCACCCTCCCCAAGGTCGCCGATGACCTCAACCTCACCCCTGGCATAGAGATAACCGGTGTAGGCTGCAAGAAGGGCATCGCAGAGATCATGGTTAAATCTGGGCAAATGGGGGATAAGCTGAGGCATGAGCGCGGCAAGTCGCTCCCTAAGGAAGGCGATGCCAGCGGGCTTTGACTTGGAGGGGATGGATGGGCCGAAAAGCGCCACCTTTGTGGCATAAGGGTAAACCTCGATAACCTGGTAGCCCCTGGCGTCAATTTCATTCTTTAGACTGATTGCTCGATAGACCATATTCTTTATGATGGACCTCTTCGTTGTATAGTAGCAAGGGATGCCGCGGCGTGAGAGCTCCCTTTCACATATCCTGCCCTTCAACGGTAGGAGCACCTGGCAGGAGCAGCTCTCCTCCAGGCAGCAGAGCCCCTTTGGCAGGCCAAGGGGGGCATCGATGGCAACGATGCCAGGGCGGCAGCGCTCTATGGCCTCGATGATCTGGGCATCGCCATGAAAGGAGTCGAACCAGCTAAGGTTCAGTCCCTCATCAAGCGCCACGCAGGCGGTGGGCTTTGAGGGGGAAGAGGTGAGGTCGATGCCGATAAAGTGGGCTCTTTCCATCGCGCTAAGAAGAGGTAGATACGCTAACTCCCGCTCTCTTCATGATCTCCCTGGCCGCCACCACACCTGAAGCCGAGGCCTGAATCAGGCCACGGGTAACCCCAGCGCCATCCCCGGCAGCAAACATGTTCCCGATCTCGCTCTCCAGGTTCTCACTGAGGGCCAGGCGTGAGGAATAGAACTTGACCTCGATGCCATAGAGGAGCGTATGGCGCGATGCCACCCCTGGAGCCAGCCTGTCCATGGCGCCCAGCATCTCGATAATGCTTTTCAGGTGGCGATAGGGGAGGACGAAGCTCAGGTCGCCCGGGGTAGCGCTCTTCAGGGTGGGCTGGACGATGCCCCTTTCAATGCGCTCCGCAGTGGAACGCCGACCCTCCATGAGGTCGCCAAAGCGCTGCACGATCACCCCCCCGCTGAGGAGATTGGCGAGGCGGGCCAGGTAGCGACCGTAGGCGATGGGGTCACGAAAGGGCTCGGTGAAGGTGGTGCTCACCAGGAGGGCAAAATTTGTGTTGTTTGTCTTTCGGTCGGCGTAGCTATGCCCATTCACCGTAGTTACCGGGTCGCTGCCCCCGGTGGACTCCATGGTCACCTCCCCTGCGGGGCACATGCAGAAGGTCCTGACCCGATCGTCAAAGGATTTGGAATAATACTCCAGCTTGCATTCATATAGGGCGCTGGTCAACTCCTCAAGAACCGCTTCAGGCACCTCCACCCTGACGCCGACATCGATGGGATTGATATGGAGGGTGAGCTTGAGGCGATCGGCCTCCTTGGTAAGCCAATCCGCCCCTTCCCTTCCCGGGGCGATGACTAGATAGCGGCAGTCAATTCTGTTTCCGTCCTTGGTCTCGATCCCCTTGACCACGCCGTTGTCAGTGAGAATGGTATGAGCAGCGGTGCCCAATTTTATATCGATCCTTGGGGAGAGGAAATCGCGCATTGCCCTGAGCACGGAGCGGGAGCGTTCCGTGCCCAGGTGGCGAACCGTCATCGGGATGAGGCGCAGATCCGCCAGGGTTGCCCTGCGCCCTAGCTCCTCTACCTCCTCCCCGGTGCCATAAACCCTGTTCGAGCCACCAAACTTGAGGTAAATACTATCGACATAGCGGACCAGCTCCTCGGTCCTTTCCAGGCCGAGGTAATCCTTGAGTCTCCCGCCCACTTCGGCGGAAAGGGTCAGTTTACCATCGCTGAAGGCGCCAGCGCCCCCCAGTCCACTGACCAGGTCGCAGGGGAAGCAGGGAGGGCAGCTAATCCCCTGCCCGATGGAGGGGCAGTTGCGGGCATCGATGTCCTTTCCCTTCTCCAGGAGCAGGATACTGAGGTCTGAGGCCTGAGACAATTCTAAGGCGGCGAAGATGCCTGCCGGTCCGCCGCCCACAATGATGACATCGTATTTGCTCTTCACTCTATCCCTATATAATTCTACATAAAGAAGGGGGTTTTGTCAAAGGAAGGCTAATTATCCCTTCTCGGCGAGCCGCCTCAGGATGTCCCAGAAGGCGCCGCGATAGCCGTTCTTAATGGCCTCCACCAAGACGAGGTTTTCATTGTAGTTATAGTTTCTTTCAGCAGCCTGGGCAAAGCTCGAAAAGAAACGCTCATCATCAGCGACAAGACTGGCCAGGTATCGGGGGGCATCATCACCCAGGGCTGAGGACAAGTAGAAGATGGGGGCAAGGAATTTTTCGTCCACAGCGCCGTGGAGGTTGGGGTTTTCCACCATAGGGCCTTGCTTGCGCACCAGAGCTGCCATTTTGGTTCGCGGGAAAACCCTCACCCCCATGCTGGCCCCTACGCGAGAGGGGGAGAGCCTTTTCATGGTCTCGATGGTCTCCCTGAGCGAATCCCTGGTCTCTCCCGGCCCGCCGAGAAGGAGGTCATACATGAAAACGATGCCCTGACGGTGGCAGATGCGGGCGGTGCGCCCCAGGTCCTCCACATTGAAATCCCGGCCTAAGGAGCGGAGCATGAAATCGGTGCCGCTATCAACCCCAAAGTTTATGCCAGCGCATCCCGCTTTTTCGAACAATATAGCAAGTTCTTCGCTAAAGGGAACCGGGCTACAATAGGCATACCATCTCAGTTTGGGTCCCAACCCTCTTCTAATAATTTCAAGGCACACTGCTTCAGCATGAGCGGGCGGAAAATTGAACTCGCTATCGCAGAAGTGGAGATGGTCGATCCCCATCTCCAGGAGGGACTCGATCTCATCCACAACGCCCCTGGGGGAGCGACAGCGAACCCTTCTCCCTTTTCCCAGGGGATCGGCGCAATAGATGCAGCCCTTGGGGCAGCCTCGCTTGGCCTCGATGCTGCCCATGCCCCCCTCAGCAAAATAGCGACGATTGTCTACGGCGCTTCGTTCAGGGGAAGACATATTCTTTAAATTAAGATAGTATGGGGGATTTCGACGAAATCCTTTCTCGCCCCGATAGACCAGGCCAGGGACATCGTAGTAATCCTCTCCAGCGACAATCTTGCCCACCAGCAAAGGGAGCGAGTATTCCCCCTCCCCCCAGATTCCCAGATCGAGACCACAATATTCCAAAATGGCCTCAGGCATAATGGAGAAGCCCGCCCCGCCCAGGATCAGGGGCGAGGGGGTCCTTTCCTTGAGGCGATCGATTATCTCCTTAAACCTGGGGAGGAAGAAATCCCTGCCAGCAAAGTGGGTGTCGTCGCTGTTGCGCAGGGTGATGGCGATGGCTGAAACGCTATTTCTGGAGAAGTAGCGATCGATCTCCTGGGCGAAATGCTCGAAAAAACAGAGGTCGAGGAGATCCACCTCGAAGCCCTTCTCCCCAAGGGAGGAGGCGAGGTAATCTAAAGCGAGGGGTGCCACCGCGGGCTTCATCTGGTTGGGGTTAACCAGGAGTATCTTCTCGGCCAAGGCCTCCATCCCCTCTCTCCAAGCGCCCCTCAGGGGTGATGTATTGAGGGGGCTTCTTAAAAGGCTTTACCTGCCTCTCTACCTCGTCCCTCACGATATAGCCGGCGACATGCATCAAGGTGTCCTCGAGTCGATCATCGATCCACTCTCGGGCCATGGAGGCGAGACAGGGATAGTGGTGATGGAGCATCCCCGCCTCGAACTCGGCCTCCTCAACAGAGACCCCAATCAGCCCCTGAGCCACAAATCTGGTGCTGCCACAGGTGGCGTCCCTCACCACCTCAACCGTCTCTATCCTCTTAGTTTCTGCATTAACTTTGATGCTGAGCTCAGGCTTGCCGAAGTGCTTGGCGAAGGAGGCGATGAGCTCATTTTCATAATGTTCAGCGCTCCTTCGATAGCCATAGCTGTCCTCGGTGAGGGTGCAGAAGGGTTTGGGGAAGACACTAGCCACACCCAGAGCGGCGAGTTCGCGTCGCAGTTGATTCTTAAGCCCAGGCGGTAGCCATGCCGTATTGTCGATGGGGGCGATGACCGCCCTGGCCCCGCTGAGCCTGGCAATCGCCGGGATCAGTTGGGCCGCAGCGGATGATTCACCTAAGGAGAGGAGCAGATCTACCTTGGGGAGCTCTTTGGGGAGGAAATCTTCCGGGTCATCGATAATCAGCGGCAGGGAGCGCGGCGCCTGAAAGACCTCCACGGTCCAATCCAAGGGGGCGTGCTTTCGTATGTTATCCACCTTCCTGGTGCCGTAATTG
Source organism: Dehalococcoidia bacterium (assembly GCA_004376075.1). Classification (GTDB taxonomy): domain Bacteria; phylum Chloroflexota; class Dehalococcoidia; order E44-bin15; family E44-bin15; genus E44-bin26. Next base: position 10,872 of record SOJQ01000128.1, read on the forward strand.
CCCTGCACCACCACTAGAATACGCACCTCAATCGCCTGCTTTATAGCGCCTATACTCCGCCAGCTTGCCTGGAGCGGTGGCTGCCCTTCTCAGTGCATTCCCTTACTACTTGGGCACCGTCTTCAAGGGCGAAAATGCCACCGCTTCCCTCCGATTTAAATCTGCTTTTGCAGGCTGGCAAGCAACTCCTCGGCACGCCTTTCCTCCTCCTCCCTGAGCTTCTTTATCTTTTCCGGGGAGCAGCCCAAGAGCCCCACCAAAATCTCCTCATTGTGTTGCCCCAGGGTTGGCGGAGGCGAGAATTCCTCCTCGATCTCGGGCATCTTTATTGGGTTTCCTACATGCTTTATCTTCCCCCCTAAGGGGTGGTCCATCTCCACAACCATCTTTCGATAAAGCACCTGAGGGTCCTCAGCCGCTTTATCCAGGGTATTCACCGGACTGGCGCTGATGCGCTCCGCATAGAGCACCTCGAGCCAATCCTCAGCCCTCTCCCTGAGGAAGGCCTCCTCGATGATGGCATTCAGTTCCTCTCGATGCTCAACCCTGGACTCCCTGCTCTCGAACCTGGGGTCATCGATTATGTGCTCGATCCCCAAAACACGACATATTCTGGGCCAACAGGGCCCGATAGCAAGGTAGCCCTCCTTGGTTTCGAAGGCTCCATAGGGGATCAGGGAGAGATGTCCCGACCGCTGAGGACTACAGACGATCCCGGAACAGAAATAGTATAGAAGGTGATAGGCCAAGGAGGAGATCTGCCCATCGAGAAGGGAGACGTCTATCCTTGTTCCCTGTCCAGTGCGCTCCCGCTGCGCCAAAGCAGCGGCCACCCCAATGACACCAAAGAGCCCTCCCATCTCATCGGCGATGGGGGCACCATACCTCACCGGCGGTCTCCCCGGCTCCCCGGTGATGCTCATTGCCCCGCTTATCGCCTCGGCAACGACGTCATAGCAGACCCGATCCCAATAGGGCCCCGTCTGCCCGTAGCCGCTGACGGAGCAGCAGATGATCCCGGGATTGATCTTCCTTAGGGTCTCGAAGTCAGCCCCTATCCTCTCCATCGTTCCCGCAGAGAAGTTATCCCAAACCACATCCGATACCTTGACCAGGGCGTAGAAAGTCTCCTTTCCCGTCTTGGTGTTTATATCCAGGGCCAGGCTTTTCTTACCTTTATTAAAGGCCAAATAGTAAAAGCTTTCCCCCTTATGATTGGGTCCAGGGAATACTCTGCTCAGGTCGCCCGTCCTAGGGGGCTCGATCTTGATCACCTCCGCCCCCAGATCGGACATCACCATAGAGCCATAGGGACCGGCGATGGCCCGCTCCAATGCTAAAACCCTCACCCCTTCCAGTGGCCCCTTCATTTTCCCCTCCTTCTTTTTCACAACCTTAATAGGTCGATGAGCTCAGTGATATCTTCGAGGTCCTCAAGATGGGACACCATATCCAGGGACTTTTGGATGTCCTCCGGGGAGAGGACGAAGCTGGCGCAGTCCCGATACTTGGCGGCAAGCTCCTCCTCGCCCATCGGATTTCCCGGGTCGCCCTTGGCTATGGCCACCTCGTGGCAGAGCTCCCTGCCATCTTTAAGCTTGATGGTGACTACTTCGGGATGAAGTGGGGTGAGCCCATCAGGGTGGACGTACTCCACCCTCTTCAGCAGCTCTTGTGCCTTGGGGTCGAGAACCTTCTCATCGCTGAACTGCCTCAGCCCCACCTCGCCATCGAGGAGGGCGATGGCCATACAGTACTGCATGCTGAACTTCCCCTCCAGTCCGCTCCTCGGGCGGGAGTGGATCACCACCTGGGGGACGAACTCAGCGGTTTTACATGCCACCCTCTCCACATCCTCGGCTCTGGGGCGATATTCCTTTATCAGATATAAGATGGCATCGACGCAGCGGTGGGTGAACCTACAGCAGGGATAGGGCTTCATGCTCACCCCTGGGGTGACGATGTCGAAGGGGTCTCCCAACCCCTGTGTGGCCTTGGCGATGTCAAAATCCCCACCACCGCTAAAGAGCTTACAAAAGCCCAGGGGGTTCTCCAGGATAGCCTCGTCTGCGGTAAATCCCCTCTTTGCCAAAAGAGCGGCCACCACCCCATTCCTTGCCGCGCTCCCGGCGTGGAAGGGCTTGGTCATGGTGCCGAAATTCTGCCTCGTCCCCCCTGCCAAAGAGGTGGCAATGCCTAGGGCCATCCCGGTCTGGGGGGCATCGAGCCTGAGCATCTTTGCCGCAGCGGCGGCGGCACCCATAGTCCCCAGGGTGACGGTGGCATGCCAGCCCCAGGCATAATGACCGGGACCGATGCCGGCCCCCAGCTTGGCCCCCACCTCAAACCCGATGATATAGCCCTCTAGGACCTCCCTGCCGGAGAGTTTTCCCCTCTCCCCGAGGGCCAAGACCGCGGGGAGGAGGGCCGCCGTAGGGTGACCCACCCAGGAGATGGCGACGTCGTCGTAGTCCAGAGCGTGGGCCATGGTGCCGTTGGCCAGCGCCGCTTGAGGTGCCGAGGTCTTAAACCCGCCGCCGATAACCCCAGCCTCGGGGTTGCCCCCCAATTCTTTAACGTATTCAGTGACAATCTTGCCTGAAGGGTCCTGAGAACCGGCCAGGGTGACCCCCAAGCAGTCGAGGATCGCCCCCCTGCCAAAATCGACCGCCTCCCTCGGAATCTGTTCAAACCCGGTGGCCACGATAAAATCAGCGATTCTCTCTGTGGTGCGCATTTTCCCATAGAGGCTCTAGGTTAGCGCTCCCTCTCCAGTTCAACAAGCCAGGTCTGAAGGAGGGTCTTGTTGGTGAGGATTTCCATAGATGCGGAATAGGGGTCGACCTCCCCCCTCTCCACCCTTTCCAGGGATGCCATGAGCCGACCATCCCTCTCCACCAGCTCCAGAAGCCGTGCCCTGATCCCCTGTTCGATGGTCTGGATGAATTCCCCTTTCCGCTGCTCTTGGCGACGGAGCGACAGTCGCCCCGTATCTCGAAGGACCTCCCGATGCCTTTCGATCTCTTGATATAGCTCCTCGGTCCCGATGTCATTAATTGCCTGGGTAGTGAGCACCGGGGCCTGCCTCCAGGATTCTCTAGGGCTCATGCGGAGCATTTGCTCCAGTTCCATGACCAGATAATCCGCCCTCTCCCTGTCGGCTTTATTGACCACAAATATGTCGGCGATCTCCAAGAGCCCCGCCTTCATCGTCTGAATGGTATCCCCCGCCTCAGGGACAAGAATCACCACCGTGGTGTCCGCAGCCTCCATGATATCGAGCTCCGTCTGCCCCACGCCCACCGTTTCCACCAGCACGAAGTCCTTGCCAAAGGCATCGAGGAGCTTGATCACCCCCCTGGCCGCCCGAGGTAACCCCCCTCGGCTGCCCCTGGTGGCCATGCTGCGGATAAAGACCCCTTTATCCAGATAGTGTTGCTGCATCCTGATTCGATCGCCCAGCACAGCACCACCGGAGAAGGGACTGGTGGGATCGCAGGCGACGATCCCCACTGAGAAGCCCCTTCTCCTCATCACTGCGGTGAGTCTATCCACCAGGGTGCTCTTGCCCCCTCCCGGGGGACCGGTGAAGCCCACAAAATAGGCATTGCCGAGGTGGGGGTAGATCGAGCCCATTATCTCAGGTACCTCAGGAGCATCCCTCTCCACCAGGGTGATCAGACGGGCCAGGGAGAGATCGCTCCCGGCAAGCATCTTTTGAACCAATTCCATTTTTTATGAAGCCTCCAATTTACTTTTAGCCGAGATCCCTCATTTCCTCTTCACATTTTCCTTAATATAGTTGGCGATCTCCTTAACCGGGGTCCCAGGGCCGAAGATGGCGTCGATCCCCTTCTCCTTGAGGAAGGGGATGTCCTCCTTGGCGATAATGCCCCCCCCAATGACCATCACGTCCTGAGCCCCCCTCTCCCTCAACCGCTCCACCACCTCGGGGAAGAGGTATCGATGAGCCCCGGAGAGGCAGCTTAGACCGACCACGTCTACATCCTCTTGAATCGCCGCCTGGGCTATCTTATCAGGGGTCTGCCTTAGCCCGGTATAGATTACCTCCATCCCCTCATCCCTTAACCCCAGGGTCAATACCCTAGCCCCTCGGTCATGACCATCGAGGCCGGGCTTTGCCATTAACACCCTGATCCTTCTCTCCTCCGCCACGAAGCCTCCTTTTTTCACACATAGGCGAAAAGGGGGGGATCCCCCGTTCGCTAC
>SOJQ01000115.1 GCA_004376075.1 Dehalococcoidia bacterium
GAGTCGTCGGCGCCGGTGATCAACAGCACGTTCTACAGCAACTCGGCCTCCTGGGGCGGTGGGATGTACAATAGGTTTGACTCCTCGCCGCCGGTCACCAACTGTACCTTCTCCAGTAACTCGGCCACCTACGGCCGTGGGATGTACAACGAGGGGTCTTCACCGACGCTTACCAACTGCATACTCTGGGACACTGGCGACGAGATCTACGACGAGCCCGGCTCGACGCCTTCGGTATCCTACTGCGACGTGCAGGGGGGGTACAGCGGGATAGGCAATATTAATGCTGATCCCATGTTCGTAGACCCGGCAGCGGGCGACTATCACCTGCACGCAGGTTCACCATGCATAGATACTGGAACCAACGAGGGAGCGCCCACTGAAGATATGGAGGGGAACCCCCGGCCTATTGACGGGGACGGGGATGGCACCGCTACTACAGACATGGGGGCATATGAGTATGTGCCACCTCCTACTGCTGTAGAGGCTACAGTGGATTTTGACCCCGATACCTTGAACCTAAAGAGTGGGGGGAAGGTGGGCAGTTCCGAGATTAGTATTCAAGCGTACATCGATGGTAAGAGCCTGCTCATCATCACTGGGCATACTGTACAATGGCACCATCTTGATTGGGCTGCACCTGGAAGACTTGATTTCGTGGATTTATCCACTGTCATAAACGGTATCGAATGGTATCCTCAATGGCCGGATGTGCCTGATGCAGAAAATCGGTGGTGCGACTGCTACTCCTCCATATATGAAGACTTAGACCCAGCTTTACCCAAATTGGATGTGGAGGTCGAATTAAGCATAATCCGGGCTCGGCACTCGCTCAGCATAGCCCAATATCCTTCCGTTGACAATGATTACACACTCATAGTCGATTTCAATGACAATCCACCGGGAGGCGCTGCTTGGTACGAGTGTCAACTGATGGTGACGTGGCAGACTACCCCGAGGATGCACAGCAAGGCGCCGGTGACAGTCTACATAGAGCTTCCCGAGGGATACGATGTACACGAGATCGACGTCTCGAGCATTACCCTGAACGGCCTGGTGCCAGCTTTAGCGAAGCCCACGGAACTTGGTGACTACGATGCGGACGAGATCCCAGACCTCATGGTCAAGTTCAACAGGGCCGAAGTGCAAGACCTGCTCGAGGTAGGGGAGGATGTAGAGGTAACTATATCCGGGCAAGTTGCTGGTATCACGTTCGAGGGCAGTGATACCATCAGAGTCATAAAGAGGTAGCACAACTGTGGGCTATGAGAGCTCTGTGGCAGAGCACCGGGCTTGAAGAGCGCCTGGGGCGTTGCAACTGCGTATTGTAGCCCGTTTCTTTTGTGGGTCAAAGCGTTCAGGTGCTGTTCATGTCCTCAAGGCGGCTCTCCAGGATGGGCAGGTTGAGCACGTCCTCTTTATTATAAAGCAATAGAGTCTTAAGCGCCTCCTCATCTTGCCACCTTTTATACCTATCCCAGAGGTACATCGCCTCAAAGCCGTCGATCCCTTTGCTCAATCGGGGGATGCCTAGCTGTTCCTCCACCCTCTTCAGCCCACCGAAGAGGCTTTGCTGCCAGCAGTCGTACATCAGGTCGTGAGAGTGGAAGTGCCTGGTGAGGTCAACACTAAGCTCTCTTTCGATAATGGGCAGATCGAAGCGGCTCCCATTATAGGTATAGAGGGTCTCCACCCCCTCCAGGATTTTCATCAGGTTGGATTTGGTTACCTCCTCACCCACCAGCTGAACAAACTGATGGTCGGCGCGATAGACCCCGATAATGGTGATCTCGCCCCAAAAGGAGGCCTCAATGTCCAGATAAGCCTTCACGCCCCCTCCTGAAAGCCATGGGAATACTGTAGCCCCAACCAACCCTTCTCCGCCAGCTTGTGGGTAAATTCCGGGGACTCAGCGAGCAATACGTCCCTCTCCCGCTGCCTCTCCAGCCACTCCAGAAGCTCTCCGCTAATCTCCCTCCGGAAATAATCGTCGATCTCCTGCCTGAGCCTCTCCTGCTCCTCGGTAAATCTGAATCTCATATTTCACCACCTTTTCTCCCTTAGGGCCTATCTTGCCGATGCTACCCCATTATAAATTTGATCCCCCCTGGGGTCAACCAGAGCCCCCTTTGAAAACTTTGTGCTATAATTGGCGAAGCAATGTGGCGTCGCTTACGAATACCCCTTTATTATTTCGTGGCGTCAGCCGCGATTGGCTGGATCTCCTTTGTTTTAGGAGCGAGCTTGATGCTTTCGCTCTTCTTAGCGCTTATCCTCCCACCTTTAATCCTCTTGATTTGGAGGTGGCGGCACGGATAGGCAGGCTTTGCCGGGGAAGTATCGGGAGGTGGATTATACATATCGAGCACCTGAGCCTGACCAACTTCCGCAACTATGAGCGCCTGGAGCTTGACCTGCCCAAAAGCCTGATGGTGCTTCGGGGCGATAATGCTCAGGGGAAGACCAACCTTTTGGAGGCCATCTACCTGCTGTCCACAGCTAAATCTCATCGCGCTGCTACGGAGAGGGAGCTGATCAATTGGTCTCCCCCAAGGGAGGGGATCCCCGTGGCTCGCCTTCTTGCCCAGGTTAAGAGAGGGAGGGGGAGGGTTCAGGTGGAGATCGCCATTAGGGGCATATCCGAAGAGGCTGAGCATGTTCAAAAGCGGATCAGGATAAATGGCATTCCACGCCGCGCCATCGACCTTGTTGGTCAGGTAAATGTGGTGATCTTTAGCTCCCAAGACATCGAACTCATTGGCGGTTCCCCCTCTCTTCGCCGCCGTTACCTGGACCTGACCCACTGCCAGCTCGCCCCTCGCTATTTGCGTTCCCTCCAGCGATATAACAAGGTTCTCCTCCAGCGAAATCACCTCCTCAGGTTGATTCAAGAGCGCCGTGCTGAAGCGAACCAGCTCGATTTTTGGGACCGCGAATTGGTGGAAAACGGTTGCTATCTCGTGGTGCAACGCCAGCTCATGGTGGCCGAGCTCAACGACCTTGTTCAGCCGATCCATCACCAGCTCACCGCAGGAGGGGAGCAATTAAAGATCAGCTACATACCAAGCGTAGGCAAAGGCGATTTTATGGATCGGCTAATAGAAGTTCGAAAAAGGGAGATCGCCCAGGGGATGACCCTGGTCGGCCCTCATCGCGATGATCTAGGGTTCTTTGTCCATGGCATAGATATGAACGTCTTCGGCTCCCGAGGGCAGCAGCGCACCATCGCCCTCTCCCTGAAGCTCGCCGAGGCCAGATTCCTTCACTCGAAGATAGGTGAGCACCCCATCCTGCTTCTGGACGACGTGCTCTCCGAGCTGGACTCAACGCGGCGTCACCAATTGCTTGAGTCCATTTCTTCCTATGAGCAGGTGGTGATCACAGCAACAGACCTCGACCGATTCGCCCCGGGATTTCTTGCTCAAGCGGCGCTTTTTCAGGTGAGCGAGGGAAGGATCGAACCACTTTAGCGGCGGCCTTCCCCAGCATCGCCCGCAGGGGGGCGCTCCCCTCATCGAAATAAACCCGCTGGAGACCACCCTTTGCGACGTCTGCGACGTGGTGCTCAGGGGACCATCGTGAGAGTGCTCCCCCTCATGGTGGAGCGGATAAAGGAATCGCAAGCGGAGCGGCGGTGAGGGCTTGACTCTTTGGGGATCCTAATCCGCTCACTATTTGGAGGGCTTGGGCCGCTTCTTACGCTTCTTGGCCGGCTCCCTGAAGGGAGGCCTTGAAGGCCCCTTGATGCCAAAGTCCGCTGTGGAGGCAAAGAGGGAGATCAGCTTTTCACCTGGCGAGCCACAATCGGGACAGGGGGCAGGCTCGTCCGCTTTGCTGAAGGGGCGCATCAGCTCGAAATCCTTTCCACACTTTGGGCAGCGATATTCGTAAATCGGCATGGCAACTCCTCAAACTATCCTTCAATCATCCTCCAGGGTTTTATCTACCTCCAGCTTTGCATCGGCCATGCTTTCCTCCATCCCCGGCTTCCGCCACGAGGAGTTCTTCTCTTTGTCCGTGCTATAAAAGCCGGAACCCTTCAGGATGATGGGCACGGGGGAGAAGAGGAGCTGTGTCTGCCCTTGACATTTGGGGCAGGAAACCGGCGAGTCATCCTTAAAACCCCTTTTTAACTCAAACTGAAAGAAGCACTGGGTGCATCTATACTCATAGGTAGGCAATATCAGCCCTCCTTTTTTCGAGCGTTTTGCTGTGTACGATGGGAAGCGCTATGGCTATCCTCAAGGGAATCTAGGCTTTCCTTTAATCATATTAGGGATGAAAGGTGTTTGATCCGCTTCAACATGTTGGGATGGGTGCTCATTAGCTCCATTAACTTATCTGCCGTTCTGATACGAACAGTCTTAGACCTTAGTGCCAGCAGCTCCTCATAGTCGATGGTTCCACTCATATCGGCATCGATCTCTTTCAGCTCCCTGATCTCGTTCATTGCTCGGGATGGGTCGTTGACGAAGAATGCCTTGAGCCCTTCCACCCTTTTCAGGGATTCCTTGGGAACCCTGGCGTTGCCAATGGCGAGCTTGTAGAGGGCGGTGGCCATGTGACGCGGCCGGTTTCCTAGCTCCACACTCCCCCGGTCTGCATAATACTCTCTAATACGGGAGCCGTAGAGCACCAGCAGATTGGTGATGAAATAGAGAACCAACATACCAATCCCGATAAGGGGCAGAGGAATCCCCCCTTGCCCGCGGCCGCGTCCACTCAACATCAGGCCCCAGGCCATGAAGTAGATAATCAAGGGGAAGATGCTCAAGATGGTGATCAGGGCCATATCGTTATGCTTGATGTGAGAGATCTCATGCCCCAGGACGGCTCTCAGTTCATCGCTATTTAGCGATTTGAGGAGGCCCTCTGTCACACAGACCCTGGCATCCCACCTGGTCCTACCGAAAGCAAAGGCATTGGGAATGGGGACCCTGGAAACGCCGACCCTGGGCTTCCGTATGCGGGCAGCCTTAGCCAGCTCTGAAATCATGCTGTGCAGCACAGGATATTCCTGCTCGGAGACATATTTCACCTTCATCGTCCACTTGACCAGGGAGGGGCCGAGGATGTATTGGAGGAGGACAAGGAGGATTGCCAGGATGGCATAGACGAGAAGGCTGCCAACCCCGATGGCGCTTGCTATGCCAACGATCACACCATAGATAATCGCTAACATCAAACCTAATAGAAGGTATAAGCGCATCTGGAGCCACATTTAACCACTGCCTTCCAAATTTTCGTTTTTGACATCTTTGTACGCTAACATCCTCTTCGTTGCGTAATTATATCATAGAGGGCTCGCTGGGGTAAAGGCGGAGGTTCTCCTTGATCCAGGAGATGCCAGCTCGGGGTGGGGCGAGGTGCCTCTTGTCTCTTTCGACCCAGACTGTGACTCATGTCCGAAAGGAGGCGAGGGGGTAGCTGGCCTTTCCCAGTCTGATAAGCTCAGGTCGCTGGTTCGAATGTAATCACTGCCACCGAGGGCAGTTAGCTCAGGGGGAAGAGCGCTTGCTTCACACGCAAGAGCTCTCTCTTCAGCTAGGGAACGTTGGAAATCAGATACGAAAATAGTTGACGAAGCAAGCGCCCCCCTATTTCGCACTCTGTCCTTTGTCCCTTTCGATCTTCTCCGCTATTGCCTCCTCAAGCCACTGCCCCAGGCTCTTTTTAGCGGTCACAGCAGCAATCCGGGCCTGGTGCAACACGCTGGGCCTGATCCTTATGTTACGTGGTGCTTTGACTTCTTCCTTGTTCACAGACAGCCATGAGTGTAGCACACGTAGCAACACTTGTCAAGACGGCATTCCGGGCTACCCGATCCTGGGGCTAACCTAGTAGACCAAAGATGCTCGCTCTGCCTCTCTACACTTATCCGAGGCCGTTTTGTTGTCTATGCTGTCCAAGGTCGCCCCGCACAGCTTGTCTAAGTTTCCCCATAGTATGCACTTCAAGATTCACCTGTGATATAGAGTTCGATTAGCTCGTGCAAGGAAACCTTAAATCTGTGCCTTCCGGTGGAGAACAAGGAGCGATCCTCACACGCTGGATTGTCACATTCAACTTGGACTTGCCCCTTTCTCACAAGTTCTTCAACCCCGAACGCAGTAAGCTCATCATTAGATGTTGTGCCGCATCGGTCGCAGACAAAAGTCCACGGCCCCTTCAAAAGCTGGAAGGCGTTCTCGTTTGCTTTTCTTTCGAGCTCAGCGATCCGTGGCTGGATATTTTCACTGAACCATGCCGGCCACACTGCATTGACCAGCGCGCTCAGCCTTTGCCGGGCTTTTACTTCCGCGCTCCCCTCAACCCTCCTATTGAATTCAGAATCCAGCCCTGATTTAACGCCAGCCTCCATCTCTTTTTGGTAGTACTCCTTGAACCTGTCGGGCCAGTTTTCACTGTGGTAAAGGATCCCATTTGCTTTCTTCTCCGCCTCAGCCCTTATGATAGTCACTATCTCCGCTGGCCGTGCTGGCGCCTTCAGGATCTCAAGCAGCCTCTGATACACGAGATGCGGCATTTTTGTCTCATATTCTCGCTTCAGTGCTTCAAACCTTTCGCCACCTCTCTTTTCGATCTCAGCGTCCATGACCCTGAGAGAATCCCGCCTAGCTTCGTCCAGCGATATTTCTCCAGCACCAGCCAAGCGCACTTTCAGTTCCTTATACCGTGCAAGCTCCTCAGAGAGACTCTTAAGGCTGGCTTCCAACGCAGCAACCCTCTCAGAGAGTTTATCCCTCTCCTTCACGACCTTTGGGTAGTTCCTTATTGCTTCTAATTCCTCGATATATCTCTCAATATGTTCCATACTCATCGGGATACTCCTGCGAGGCCGCGGCGGGCCCATTTTATTAAATCGACAAGGGAAACCTCAGCGTAGGATAGAATCGAGTAATATTTGAAGCTGAGGCCTTCGGGTACTCTAACCATGGGATTCAATCCATTCAGTTCGCAATATGTTGCCGCCCTGTCAAGGAACGCGACGACCACCTGCTTCGGGAGTGCCTTAAGTACTGCGTCATCACCCGTTACCAAGTACCGAGCAAATTGTAGCTCCTTTTCCAATTTGCCTGCCTCAGCCTTGAGTCCGCCCCACTTCTTCGTCTCCTCGGCTAACCCTTGTAGAATCGCCGTGGCATCACGGCTAAGCCTTGTGATTTCCCTCACCGCTGAGTCCGACAGAAGATACCAGCGGGCTCGTCATCCCTCTTGCCCGGTGCCAAGGGGTTACCCTTGACAGGACTTCTTTTCCTACAGTATTATTTGGTGGGCTGAAAGTAAACTGGAAGGGGGGTATATGGAGGCTAAGGCTAAGTACAATGAAAGACCGTGGTTAAAATTCTATCCTGAAGGGGTTCCTGCAAACATTGAAATCCCGGAGAGGTCTTTGCCCGAAGTCTTTGACGAGGTAACCAGTAAATATTCAGACAAGACTGCGATAATATTCTATGGTAACAGGATAAGCTTCAAAGAGTTAAGGCAGGACGTCGATAGATTCGCAACAGCCCTATATGAGTTAGGGATCGAGAAGGGAGATAAAGTTGCCCTCTACCTGCTAAACAGCCCTCAATTCATCATTGCCTATTTTGGCGCGCTTAAAGCGGGAGCGACGCTAACGCCGATCAGCCCTGTCTATACTAGCGTTGAGGTAAAGCATCAGCTTGAAGATAGTGAAGCCAAGTCCATTGTGTGCCAAGATTTCCTTTATGATAACGTTGAAAGGACAGGAGTGGAACTCAAGAATGTCATTCTGACCAGTATCGGGGAGTACTTGCCTGTCTCAAAGAAACTCGCAGGAAAAAGTGTCCTGGGAAGGGTATATAGAAAGATGGAAGTCCCCAGCACCCGAATTCTTGAAAGGCCTGGCTTCCACCAGTTCCAAAAGCTAATCAAAAAATACCCGTCAAATCCCCCGAAAATTGAAATCGATGCCAAAGAAGACATAGCTGTACTCCCTTACACCGGAGGAACCACAGGCTTGCCCAAAGGTGCAGTGCTAACCCACTATAATTTACTCGCCTGTCAGATGCAGACCCAAGCCTTTTGGCCCATATTTGAGGAAGGTAAAGAGGTTATTCCGGCATTTCTGCCGTTCTACCACATTTATGGCCAAGTGGTGGTTATGCTCAATGGGTTGATTCAGGGATCAACCCTGATTCTGTTTACCACGCCTGACCTTGATGATATTTTATCCGCCATCGAAAGCTACAGAGTAACGGCGTTCTTCAGCGTGCCAACCATGTACGAATATCTCAAGGACTACGATAAGACCGGAAGGGTGAATTGGAAGCGGCTCAAGATGATCACCTGTGGCGCAGATACACTTCATGAGTCAACCGTCAACGATTGGGAGAGAAGGACAGGGACCAGGATCCTCGAAGGTTACGGCTTGACCGAGTGCAGCTCTGTATCTCACGCCAACCCATTGGGAAGGCCAAAGGTCGGTTCATTTGGTGTTCCGCTACCCGGTATCATGGCGGCGATAGTTCATCCTGAAACCAGTGAGTTTCTGCCTCCCGGGGAGATAGGCGAACTAGTGATCCAGGGGCCGAATGTGATGCAGGGCTACTGGAAACAGCCAGAGGAAACAAGGGAAACCTTAATCGAGCTGGATGGCAAGATATGGCTCAGAACAGGCGACTTGGTTAGGATGGATGAGGATGGTTACTTCCACTTTTTTGACAGAAAGAAGGACCTGATCAAGTATAAGGGCTATTCGGTCTTTGCCCGGGAGATAGAAGAGGTTTTATACCAGCACCCCCAGGTCAAGGCGGCAGGGGTTCTGGGGATTCCCGATCCCAAGGTGGGACAGGTCATCAAGGCGATCGTGGTTCTCCAAACTGAGGCAAGGGGGAAAATATCCGAAGAGGAAATGATCAAATACTGTGAGGAGAGGCTAGCCCATTACAAGGTTCCAAAGATCATGGAATTCAGGGGGGAACTCCCGAAGACAGATGTGGGAAAGGTATCCCACAGGGAACTGAGGGAAGAGCTAGAGGAGACATGAGGTGAGCTATCCCTTTTTTGAGGTTGAGAACCTGACTAAGCGCTTCGGCGGTCTGACGGCAGTTAACAGGGTCAGCTTCCAGATCGGCAGGGATGAGATCGTTGGCTTGATAGGTCCAAATGGAGCGGGAAAGACCACCCTGCTGCGCCTTATAACCGGTATATTGAGGCCTGATTCGGGAAGGGTGAGATTTAAAGGCAAGGATATCACCGGATTCAAACCTTGGGCTATCGTTGACCAAGGAATAACGGGGACATTCCAGATTACCAGGCCATTTCGTCGTTTACCCATCATTGCCAATGTCATGGTACCTTGCCTCTGCCCCAGGGCATTGAAGAGAGGGGAATGGGTTAAAAAGATCGAGGCCAAAGCGCAAGATGCATTGGAGTTTGTTGGCATTTCCGACATGGCCCTCGAGAAAGCCTCCTCCTTGTCTCACGGGGATCTAAAGCGCCTGGAGATAGCCAAGGCGATCGCCACCGAGCCTGAATTACTCCTGTTAGATGAGCCATTTGGTGGACTGAATCCTGCTGAGACCGAGCTGCTGGCAAAATCGATAAGGAGATTGCACAAGGGGGGCAGGTTTGGCAGATTGCACAGTGAAGGGCCAACCATGATTATTATTGAACACAAGTTGGCGGAACTCATGAAAATAGTTGACCGGGTGATCGTGTTCCATTTCGGCGAGGTGATTGCCGATGGCACCCCAGAGGAGATAGTTAAGGACGAAAGGGTTATCGAGGCTTATATAGGTAAGGAGGTTATCTAAATTGCTTCTCGAGGTAAATAACCTCACTGTTCGTTATGATACTGCCATGCTATTGAATGACTTGAGTATGAGAGTTGATGCCGGAGAACTGGTCAGCGTTGTGGGTCCAAATGGTGCCGGGAAAACAACACTGCTCCGTGCCATAACCGGGCTGGTGAGATGGGAAAAGGATGTAATGAGGAGGGCGAGGGCTGGAGACATAACTATTGAAGGCAGCGTACAGTTCGCCGGGGAGAGGATTGATAAGCTACCAGCACATGATATTGCAAAAAGAGGCTTAATTCATTGTCCGGAGAGAAGAAGACCCTTCCGTGAGATGACGGTTACGGAAAATCTAAAAGCCGGCGGCTATCTGTGTAATGAGAGAAGAGAGGTGCAGAGAAGGTTAGAAATGGTTTATCAGTTGTTCCCGGTGTTAAAAGAGAGGGGGAATCAGATATCTGGAACTCTATCCGGTGGGGAACAACAGATGCTCGCCATTGGCAGGGCTTTGATGTTCCAGCCCAAGCTCCTATGTATCGATGAACCATTAATGGGGCTCGCTCCCATGTTAAGACGGGATTTGCTTGAGCGTATAAAAGAAATTCAATGTTCGGGAATTACCGTGCTCCTGGTTGAGCAGGATGTCAGCTCGGCATTCGGGTTAGCGAGCAGAAATTACGTTCTTTCTCATGGAAGGGTGATCGCCGAAGGAACAAGCGAAGAATTGCTTAAAGACGAAACCATTAGAAAGACATACTTGGGCTTATAGCTTTACACCCTCTAATCTAAATCCGCCCTACATACCCGGCATGACTTACGGGTGGCTATGTTCCTCAACTTGCATCTGGGACATTCTTTTTCAATCTTATCACGCACCCAGGTAGTGAGCCCCTCAGGCATGAAGAGCAGGATAAGCACTACTAGGGTAGCAAAGACCAACATTCGTATCTCAGGGATAATACGTAGAAATTCCATAAAAGGGTAAAGGATGAAAACCCCTGCTATTGGCCCATAAATAGTGGCAATCCCTCCAAAAATCACCCATATAATTGCCTGAAATGATAGCATGAGTTCCAATGTCGATGGACCTGCGATCCTCATAAAATGTACATACATGCCTCCGGCAACCCCCGCGAAAAGTCCGCTGAGACAAAATGCCAACAACTTATATCTGGTTGTATTTATTCCCGATGCCCTAACCGCAACTTCATCTTCCCGTATGGCATGAAAAATAAGTCCGGTTTTGGAGGCGGTGATCTTCCACATCACAAATCCAAGGCCCAGCATAAGAATTACCGCGATATAGTAATCGGTCAGTCGCGAGCCAGAAAGGGGGTCTATGCCGGAAATGCCCAACTCACCACCGGTGATACCGGGAATAACGAAAATAATTCCGGTGAGGATTAAGGGAAAGGCCAGGGTGGCAAGGGCCAAGTAAGGGCCTCTTAACCTGAGGCATGGTACACCTACAATTAGTCCCGCCAGTACCGCAGCAAGCGCTCCAAGAGGTATAGTTAGCCAAGGGGGTAAACCGACGTGTAGATTTAGAAGGGCAGATGTGTAGGCAGCAACACCGAAGAAGAGGGCATGGCCAAAATTCATCTGGCCGGTATAGCCGGATAGAAGATCCCAGCTAGCAGCGAAGATGGCAAAGATGCTTGAAAGTATCAAGACGCGAAGGATGTATGGTTCTGTCGTAATAAGAGGTATTAAAAGTAAGAGCAAACAGAAAAAGAAGGCTATCGTTCTGCTAGGAAGGACCAGTATTCCCCCTTTGAAGTCCTTATATAGCCTACCAATGTAGATGCTTATTGTGCCCATTATCTTTCTTCCTCAAAAGCTACCCCAAATAGGCCTTCAGGTCTTATCAAAATCACAATTAACATGATGGTCAGGGCAACAGCCCCTTTTAAAAAGGCACCCGAAGGGACTAAGAAAACAACAAGGGTCTCGGCAAACCCCAGGATAAAGGCTCCTATAAAACTCCCCTTGATGCTCCCCAACCCTCCGAGGACGACGATGGCCAAGATCGTCACCAACGGGGGCATCCACATATGGGGCTCCAGAACGCGTAAGGGGGCAACTAGTGCTCCGGCGATAGCCGCCAGCGCCACCGCTATGGCCATGGTCATCATTCCTGTTCTGGCCACGTTTATCCCCATCAGATTAGCAACTTCTCTATCCTGAGCGGTGGATCTAATAGCAATTCCCAGCTTAGTTTTCATCAACAGAGCCCATGTACCCAAGAGAACGACCAAAACTACCCCAAATGTTAATAGGTATTGATAGGTAACCTTGACCCCCAGTATCTCCGTATATCCGGAAACCAGGCCGGGAACTCCGCGAAAGTGCCCCCCAAAAGCTATGAGCATGACTTCCTGGAAAATTATGGCGAGGGCTATAGTCACTATCAATGTCGTGGCCCCATGCTCACGTACGGGGTCAATGACCAGCTTATAGGTAACTAGCCCTATGAGGATTACAATTATTACGGAGAGCACAACGGATAAAAAGGGGTTCAGACCCAGGAGATGGGCAAAGGTGTATATGAAATAGGCAGCCAACATGTAAAAGGCGGTATGAGCTATGTTGATGATGCGTGCTACCCCAAAAATGAGGGAGAAACCGACCGCCAACAGGGCATACACACCACCGCTTATTAGTCCATTGATTATTATGGCTTCAATCATGGCTCATTTAAGCCGCCTGAATAAATACAGGATATACCCCCGGCAAAGGCACAAGCCCATGGAGGGGGTATAGCAAGACAAATGCCTTGCGCCAACTTAGGGCAAAGGCTAAAATGGAATATATCTAGCTGGGCATCATGGCGCCCAATATTCTACCATCCACGGTGGCAGCACATAATCTACAGCGCCTTCATAAACGACCCCTTCCCATGACCCATCGGCAGGAGGCCAAACGCACTTCATCTCCCCATCCTGCCATTGGACGCCGAGACCGGTTACATAACCCGGGCCCCAGGTTACATCATGAGCATCGGTGAACACTATTCTGCCGGCAGTTCCAATGCGATCGGTATTTTCAAGTTCGGCAACAACGGCATCGCTATCCAGAGTGCCCGCCCTTTCAATAGCTGCCTTCAGTATGTATAGCGCTTCATAGGTGCCCGCATTATATGTGGGAAACTCTCCAGCGCTCTCTACGAATCTGTCGATGAAGGGTATGGTTTCATCGGTGATGTTGACCCGGGCGTAGGTATTCATGGTCATCTCATAGTTGCCCTTTCCCACCGTTGCATCCCAGAAGCCCTCCTTCTGGGCTTCAACGTTGATCCCCACCGAAGCCGCTGGGATTTCCAGCTCGCCCCATTGCCTGGCGTAGGTAATCCCCAGCGGTCCAGAGATTGTGGTGAAGATTATGTGGGCTCCGGCAGCTTCTATGGCCGACAATTCAGCCATTACCTCGGTAGCGATAGGGGAAGGCCGCCATTCCCCAACGATCTCCATACCCATGGCAGGAAGGTACACGTAAGCAGCCGCAACTATGGAATCTGCCCACACTGCCATCTCGGCCAATATGGCCACCTTTGGCGTCTCAATCCCGAGCTCAGCCCTTATCTCTTCGGCCACCATTCCTAGAAGCAGGAAATCGACCATTCCAAGGTAACTGGAGTTTATTGGGGTAACCCTGAACCAGTACTTGTACGTTTCATAATCGTCGGCCACCAGTGTACACAGCTCCACAGTGGCAGCACCGCAACCGAGGAAGATCACCTCATAGCCCATGGCAACATCCTGCATCGCAAATACCGCCTCGGTCCTGAAGCCACCGACCAGGAAGTCCACGTTTTCAACGGTTATCGCCATTTCCATTGCCGTGGCGGCATCCGTAACGCTGAGCATTTCATTGGAGTCAACTTGGGCCAGTGTTATCTGGTACCACTCGTCTCCCACCAATATGCCGCCTTGAGCATTTATCTCCTCTGCTGCCAACTGAGCCCCGTACCAGTGGTGTTCGCCCTGTACGAAAGCCATCGGGCCAATTACCCCTATCTTTATCTCGTTCACTACCGGCGCAGGGCAACCCGCCGCCACCATTACAAAACAGGCAAGTAACAGGAGAATGGCTCCTTTCATCACTCTATTCATCTCTTTAACCTCCTTAATTCTTTAACCTCCTTAATTCACTTTAATCCTGACCGCTCTCCAGTCCCAGCCACTACCATCACCCCCTTTCCACCGATTAATGTAAGGGTCGAGTTAGCTGAGAATACCACTAGGCAGCGCTGTTGTCAACCCCAGGGCAAAAAGGTATCGCCCCGAGCTATAGAGGCCGATTACAAGTGGCTGCTCACTAGCCTGGCCCCTTAGCTGCCAGAGATTCTCGGGTCAAAATCACGTCCACCTTGTGCCCCATCATGAACTCCGCAGTCCTGATCCCCCTGCCCTCCTCCGATAGATAGTGGGCATTGGCTATGACCTCCTGGCGCAGCAACTGTCTGTCCTGATATCCACTATGGCGAAGTAGGGCGCCTCGCCAAAATGAGGGCTGATGCTGCCATCGGCATCAGCCAGGGGCACGGCATAACGCACCTCGGTCCGAGCCGTGGGTTCGTAGTGGACCAAAACCCGCGACTAAGACCGCCACCACTGCTAGCAGCCATGGGGTATTTTTTACCTCCCTCTCCCCAGATACAAAGGCCTCCCGGGATAGCTCATAGCTGGCAAAGACGAGAAGGAAGGCAATGATTATGGACACTACGTTCTCTACTTTATACAGGCCGTAGGGGAAAGCGCCGGTCTTGCGGGCGGAAAGGATAAGTCCAAAGAGAACGGCAGCGGAGCCAAACACATCCACCAGTGAACGGATGCCATCAGCCCTGAGGGCCAGGCTGCCTGAGTTCATGAAGCATGAGCCACTCCCACCCCATAACGCCGTCTGGGATATCCCCGACGAGGAGCTAGACAAGGTCCACGCCCCTTAGGTTAAACCCTGGGTCGGAACAGGTGGCTCCGTTGCGAAGAGACTCGCCTCTTCTTAGGGCTTTCGGTACGGTCTATTCGCGACTCCCTTAGGAGGGAAGCAGTGATCGAGGTGCATCTCTATGGCAAGTTGCGCCGCTTTGCTGAGAACCAGGACCCTACGCGGGATTTCATCATTTACGTCTCAGTGCGGGAGGGAGAGACCATCGAAGACATCGTCCAGAGAATGGGCATCCGCCATGAGGAGCTGGGCAGCAACATCTTCCTCAACGGA
>SOJQ01000055.1 GCA_004376075.1 Dehalococcoidia bacterium
TACCCCCTTTACCTGTAGATATAATCGTTACCTCCGCGAATTGCCAATCGTTGCGGGGCAGGCCAGGGCACACCTTCACTTGGTTTTTGAGCGGAGCCCAGGGGGTGTGCCCTGGCCTTCCAAAAGCTATCAATTTCCATTCTAAAATTTTCCATCCTCCTGGCGCTACACCCAGAGGGCTCAAGTTGCCCAGGATGGTTTGGTCAACTTTTTTGACCTAAAAGGGTCGCTTAGTTCATTTTGAAATTGTCTGTTTAAAAAAGAGACCCAATAGGGTCCCCAAAGATTCCAATTTAATGGAGGTCGGCTTAAAGTAGCCCTCTCGTATAGGCCTCAGCCACCGCCTCAGCGCGATCCTTAACCCCTAATTTATCGAAGATGCGGCTTACCCCCCGTTTCACCGTGGTCTCGCTCAAGAAAAGCTTAGCAGCGATCTCCTTATTGGTCGTCCCGGTAGCAATAAGGTGTATGATTCCAAGCTCTCGTGGCGAGAGATAATACTTCTGACTGCTCTTGCCTCTAGCTAAGGAGGCAAACTCGCTAAAAAGCTCCCTGCTCAGAGAGCGATGGAGTATCGACTCCCCTCGATGCACCGCCCTGATCGCCTGGATGAGCTCATCATTTCCCACATCCTTAATTAGGTAGCCCACAGCACCAGCCTCGATGGCTTGAGCCAGGTATTGATCGCCATAAAGGGTCAATACAATGGCATTTGCTTCAGGGTGATGCTCTTTGATCTGGCGGATCGTTTCCACGCCCCCCATCCCGGGCATCTTAATGTCAAGGAGGACGATATCAGGGGAGACATCCCCTATCTGATGAAGCGCCTCCTCACCACTGGCTGCCTCACCCACCACCTCCATATCCTCCTCCAGCTCGAGCATACGCCTGAGCCCCTGACGCACCACCGGGTGGTCATCTACCAGTAGAACTTTAATGCTCACCTCTCCTTCCTGATATAAGAATTAGAAGGCTGAAAGGCTTAGCTCATAAGCATTTTCGCCATGGGGGAGAGCTCCTCGGGCAGCGGAGTTGAGAGGGGAAGGGTTAGCGTTACCATGGTTCCTGCTCCCTCTGCGGTCTCCATCCTGATGGTGCCGCCCAGGGTTTCCACTCTATCCTTCATACCGAGAAGCCCTACTTTCTTTGCTGACCTTGCGTTGCCGAGCACTTGGCAAAGATCGAACCCCTTGCCATTGTCCTTGATCGCCAAGGAGAGCTCATCCCCCCGAAAGCGGAGGATAACATCGACCTCCGTTGCTTGAGCATGCTTTCTCACGTTAGCCAGGGCCTCTTGGGTGACCCGATAGATGGCGATCTGGGAAATTGGGTGGAGGCTGGGGGGAGCACCCTCGATCTGAAAGGAACAGGCGATGCCTGTTTCCTTTTCAAAGTTCTTTAGATTCTGATGGAGCGTCCCGAAAAGACCCAGCTCCTCCAAGGCGGGAGGGTAAAGATCGACGATCACCCGGCGAAGCTCTTTTATGCTCTGATCGATGAGGTTCTTTATCTCGGAGAGTTCCATCCCGGCCTGGGGGACATTATACTTATTGAGAATCCTATGGAGGGCCTGAATTCGATAGCAGGCGGCAACCATCCATTGGGCGGCACCATCGTGGACCTCCAGGGAGATCCTTTTCCTTTCATGCTCCTGAGCGAGGATGGTCTGCTTCAGGAGCTGCTCCACCCGATTTTGCTGGGTTTTCACCCTACTAAAGAGCCTGGCGTTTTCGATGGCAATCGCCGCTTGCCCACATAGGATGGAGAGGAGTTCCAGGTCACTATAGTTGAAGGGAGCTCCCCCGGTCTTGCTGCTCCTCAATACACCGATCACCCTCCCTTTGGCCACCAGGGGCAGGCAGAGCACTGAGGAGGCCCCCATCTCGGTCATCGCCCTTTTTAGAGAAGGGTCAATGGATGTCTCCTCGGTAAGCAAGAGCGGCTTTGCTGTCTTCGCCACCCAGCCGGCGAGCACCTCCCCGATCCTCTCCTCAGCGTTGTTTACCCTCTCCAAAGGGCCAAGGGCTGCCTTCACCACGAGCTCCTGCCCCCCTTCATTGAGGAGTATCAGAGAGACGCTATCGGCCTCGGTCTCCCTCCAAACGATCTCCAGGATGACATCGAAAAGCTTCCCCAGCTCCACCTCGGAGAGGAGGGTTTTGCTGATCTCAAAGAGGGGGAGCAGCGCCTTTAGCCTTTTGTTATCCCTAACTAGCCTCCTTCTCTCCAGAGCATCCTCAATGGCCCTCTCCAGCTCGCTTGCCGTAAAGCGATAGGACAAAAAGGCCTGGGGTCCCGATCTTACGGTTTGAAGGGCGGTATCTATGCTCTGGTGGTCACCAAGGAGGACGAGGGCTATAGAGGGATCGCTCTTTCTCACCGCCTCCACTAGACCCAATCCTGCCCTGGTTTCGGTGATCAGGAGGTCGAAGCGTTCCTTCCTGATGAGTTGGATCGCTTCTTCCTCGTCGGGAACACCCGCCACCTGGTAGTTTTCCCCGACCACCGCCTCTATCCTTTCCAGGAGCGAGGCTTGGCTTGTATCCACCACCAGGATTTTCCCCTTTGGCATAATACCTCCGAAGGCTTCATGAAGAAATAAACTCTCCGGGCTGGTTGCCCGAAGAGTTTATTACATCCTTTCTACTCGGCGGCAACCCAGCCATCATGGCTCAATAAGTGAGCTTTAGACCCGTGGCTTTGCGCCCCCCGATTTCTCGGGGTTTGCCTTTTTCGCCTTGGCGCCTTCCAAAGAGCGCATAGTAAGAATAGAGCCTTGGCCTAGGAATTGCAACCGCCGAGATGTTCGCTTATGTTAAGCGAAATGAGAATAAGTTAGCTTATGTCAACTCTCTCCTATAATATCTCTTAACATCTCTCTATTGCTCACCGTTGCTTCCAATTTCGGCTAATTTTATCTAATCTTAGCCCCGGCCTTGCCTTCTACGGTTTAGGCAGCACCTATGGTATAATACTTTAATCCTGACGATTGGTCTCTTCATGTTTGCTCATCTTCATATCCATACCGAATATAGCCTTCTCGATGGCTTGTGCCGCATCCCGCTGCTGGTATCCAGGGCAAAAGAGCTGGGGATGGATAGCCTGGCGATCACCGATCACGGCGCTATGTATGGGGTGATCGAATTCTATCTCGCTGCCAGGGAGGACGGGATAAAACCGATCCTCGGCTGCGAGCTCTATGTTGCTCCCTTTGGCCGCCGCTCCAGGGACGCCGCCGACAAGAACCCCTATCACCTCGTCCTGCTCGCCAGAAACGAGGCGGGTTATCAGAATCTCATCCAGCTCACCACCAAAGCCCATCTTGAGGGCTTCTATTATAGGCCAAGGGTGGATAGGGAGCTTCTAGCCCAGCACCACGAGGGACTGATCGCCCTCTCAGGGTGCACCCGGGGCGAGATACCTCGCCTCATCCTGGAGGGGCGACCCGATGAGGCGAGGAAGGCCGCCCTTTGGCATCGGGAGGTCTTCGGCGATTTCTTTCTCGAGCTTCAACGCCATCCCATGCCGGAGCTGGAGCGGATAAACCCCGAGCTCATCGCTATAGGTGGTGAGCTGGGTATCCCCCTCGTGGCCACCAACGACGTCCATTATGTCTTTAGGGAGGATGCCTACTCCCATGAGCTTCTCCTTTGCATCCAGACCAACTCCACCATCTATGATGAGAAGCGGATGAGGATGCCCTGTGATTCCTTCTACCTGAGGGGTGAGGGGGAGATGGTGGAGCTGTTCTCCGATCTCCCCCAGGCTTTAGAAAACACCCAGCGCATCGCCGAGATGTGCCATCTCGAGCTGGAGTTTGGACGCCTTCTCCTTCCTGAGGTGAGGACGCCCCAGGGTAAGACCGCCGATGATTACCTTGAGGAGCTCTGCCGTGAGGGGGTCAGGCGACGCTATGGCGAGGTCACCACTGAGGTCGCGGAGCGCCTCAACTACGAGCTGGAGGTGATCCGACAAACCAATTTCGGCAACTATTTTCTTGTTGTGTGGGACCTAATATCCTTTGCTAAAGAACGAAACATCCTCTTCGGGGTCAGGGGCAGCGCCGCTGCCAGCCTCGTCCTCTACTGCCTGGGGATCACC
>SOJQ01000093.1 GCA_004376075.1 Dehalococcoidia bacterium
ATTATTGAGAAGCTGGCCGATGATGTGGCAGAGCTGAAAAAGGCAACCGAGAACCAGCAGAGGGTGCAGGAGTTCGGCGACCTGCTTTTCACCCTCGCTAATATCGCCCGCAGGCTCGATATCGACCTTGAGGTGGCATTGCGCGGGGCAAACGAGCGCTTCTACCGCCGCTTCTCGTACATGGAGCAGGCTTGCCAGAAGAGGGGCATCGCCCTTTCAAGCCTGCCCTTGGAGGAGCAGGACGCTTTATGGGAGGAGGCGAAGCGGGAATAAGGAGGGTAGTGCGCCATGAGATCGCCCGCCATTTCGGCATGGAGGAGGTTCAAGGAAAGGGTCAACTTAGAGGGGCTAAAGACGACCACCACCCTTAGGGAATTGGTGGAGTCGGCACAAGCTGGGAGTGGCCGCGTTCCGTCTTAAACTCCTGCCAGGCATCCTGCCACTTCTCCGAGCCAGGCTCCATCTCTCCCTCCCACTGTGGCATGAACTCCTCCCATTCAACCTCGAACTCCTGCCAGGCATCCTTTAAGTCTTGGCCCCTGTCAACCGCCTCAGTGGCCTCATCAAACCCCTTCATTGTCTTCGCCTGAGCGTCCTCGATGGCGCTACGCGCTTCATCGGGGACTATCGCCAGGACATCAACAAAGACCAGATCGAGCCTCTCACAGGCCAGCTCCAGCAGAAGCTCGACATCTCCAGTTTCGCTGGCTGCCTCCACAAATGAGGCGAGGTCTTCGTCATATTCCCCAAGCAACTCGATAACCTCATCCATCCTTCCTGCCTGGGCCATTTCAGAGACTCGAGCCAGTCGTTGAGCAGCATTTTCCAAATGGGCTCGCGCCCTCAGGCGGTTCGCCCTTTCCAGTCCTTGTCCTGAGACATTGATAGCATGTTCGATAGCGGGTTGGGCCTCTTCGGGTACTTGTTCGTAAACGGTCTGTAGCACCTCTTGGTGATGGGCAAGTCTCTCCTGGAACCTAGCTAGCAGACCTGACGCGTTCCCGCCCTGCTCTATCCGCTGCTCAGCAAAATCAAGCCCCCGCTCCAGGTTATACCGATACCTTTCCATCAAGCGCTCGACGAACCTGCTTCTTTCCCCAGGTAACCTTGAGAGTTCGTCAAGGCGCGTCCCGGCGATCGCTAAGTAGGTTCCTGCCTTAGCCTCATCTGAAAAGGCAAAGAATAGCCTTGCATCCTCAATGGTTGTCTTGACAGGGTAGAGAACATCACCCGGTAGGGCATCTTGCGAGGCATAGACAGTGCCCCCTCCTATAGCCGCCAGGGCCACGATGATGGCGATCACGATGGCTACCATGCTGAACCTCCTTTCTCGAGGTGTCCAGCTAATATAACGCAGCCGTCGCCCTTTTGTTACAGGCCTTTGGGCATGAATCTGGGCCAGCAGTCTAGCCCGTGCCCTCGCCTTGAAGGTGGGCGAGGGGCTGACCTCAGGCGGAGGCTCGATTGCGAGGGCTATCTTGAGGAGTGGCTCTAGCTCCTTTCTCAAGCGAGGGTATTTAGCCAGGCAATCCTCCACACTGGCTCTTTCCGCCTTAACGTCTGCGATGCACTGAGCGAGGATTTCTTCTTTCTTAGTCGCCACTAACCTATCTCCTTACCTAGAATGCGTCTCAGCTCCTTTAGGGCACGGTGCTGAATGACCCTAACTGCCCCTTCGCTCTTCCGGAGGAGAGCGGCGATCTCAGAGTACTCGAAGCCATCGATGAAGCGAAGGACAATGACCAATTGTTGCTCAGGGCGCAATTGCATGATAGCTCTCTCTAACTCCCTCTGTTCCCAGCGGACCTCAGCTATCTGCTGCGGGGTCGTTGCCGAATCGGAGGGTAGGATACTGGCTTCCAAGGAGGTCTCGCGCTTCCTAGCTCGGTAGTGATCTATCACCAGATTATGGGCGATGGTCAGCAACCAAGCCACAAAAGGGCTGCCCGTCCTCTTGTACCTGTGAAGCGCCTGCCAGCCCTTGAGAAAGACCTCCTGGGTTAAATCCTCAGCAACGCCAATGTCGCTCACCCGGTAGAAGATATGCCGGTAAACGCGGTCGACGTTTAGGTCGTAGAGCCGCGCAAAACTTTGCGCGTCACCCTTGGCTGCCTGCTCGATCAAGAGAGCCTCAATTTCCGCAGGCTCAATTTGTTCCACCCTGCTCCCTTACTAACGCAAAACTGCTAAGTATGTTACAATCCTCAAATAATAAACAAACAAAGCGAACGCCAAATTTCCCCCAAAAATCAAAACGGGCAAAAAAATCGGGGCGAGAGGATTTGAACCTCCGACCTCAGCGTCCCGAACGCTGCGCGCTACCAGACTGCGCCACGCCCCGCAGGGACTATTATAGCCTGCGTTGACAATGTTAGCAACAAGCCTTCTTGAATTGCCCCCTATCCACTGCTATACTTAATAAATGGTGAAATACTGCGTGCTGATAATCGATGGGGCCTCTGGCTGGCCGCTCCCTGAGCGCAAGGGGAAGACCTGCCTGGAGCTGGCACATACCCCCAACCTGGACAGGATGGCTGAGGAGGGCGTTGTTGGCCTGGTGCGCACCGTGCCGGAGGGGATGGAGCCCTCCAGCGCCTGCGCCTGCATGTCCGTGCTCGGCTACGATCCAAAGGTCTACTACCGGGGCCGGAGCGCCATCGAGGCCAAGAGCAGGGGTATCCCTCTCGATGAGGGGGAGGTTGTTTTTCGCTGCAATCTGGTCGCCGTTCGCGATGGGAAGATGTGGGACTATAGCTCCGGTCACATCGGCAATGGCGAAGCCCATGCCCTCATTGCCGCTTTGGAGAAGAGCCTGGGCAATGACAAAATACACTTTTACCCCGGCGTCAGCTATAGACACATATGCAAGATAAAAGGGCAAGAGGATACACTTTTGGCTACCTGCACCCCACCACACGATATTCCGGGCAAGCCCATCGATGGATTTCTTCCCCGTGGGCCGGGGAGCGACCTATTGCGCGACCTCATGGCGCGCTCCGAAGATGTATTGCGGGAGCATCCGGTGAACCGAGAACGAAAGTCTCGCGGCGAGATCCCGGCTACGATGATCTGGCTCTTCTGGGGTAGCGGGCAAATACCCGATCTGCCCCCATTCAAAGAGCTCTATGGACTCGATGCCGCCATGACATCGGGGGTTGACCTTCTCCGAGGCCTGGCAAAGATGGCAAGGATTGATAACTTAGATATCCCGGGGGTGACCGACGGCCTGGACAACGATTACGCTGCACAGGCAGCCGGTGCCGTCGAAGCGCTCGAGGAACATGACCTGGTAGTTATCCACATCGAAGCGCCGGATGAGGCTGGCCATGCTGGCTCTATCGATGACAAGATAGACACCCTTGAGCGGATAGATCAAGAGGTTGTGAGCCAACTCCTATCGTGGGAGGAAGACGCCCTTCGCATACTAATCCTGCCCGACCACTCAACACCCATCGAGGTTCAGACCCATACTCCAGAGCCAGTCCCCTTTATGCTCTGGGGGCCGGGGATTCAAAGTAGCAGTGCGAAGGGATTCACAGAGGCAGAAGCGAAAAGCACAGGCCTTTTCATCGAGGAGGGGCATACCATTATGGGCAGGCTAATAGGAGGGTAAGGAGGGAATCATGGCGCTTATTGTGCAGAAGTATGGCGGTAGCTCCGTTGCCGATGCGGAGAGGATCAAGAATGTTGCCCGGCGTGTCGCCACCACCAAGGAGAAGGGCAATGATGTAGTGGTGGTGGTTTCCGCTATGGGGAAAACCACCGACGAGCTAATCAGCCTCGCCCACCAGGTCACCGATCAGCCCGCCGAGAGGGAGCTGGATGTTCTCCTCTCTACAGGGGAGACCGTCTCCAGCACCCTTCTCGCTATGGCGCTGAAGTCGCTGGGGCATAAGGCGCTCAGCCTCAGCGGGGCCCAGGCAGGGATCTGGACCGATGCTGTCCATAGCAGGGCGCGCATCCTTACCGTCGAGGCCCACCGCATCGTTAAGGAGCTGGGAGAGGGCAATATCGTTATTGTTGCCGGGTTTCAGGGCATCACCCGCGAGATGGACACCACCACCCTGGGCCGGGGTGGCTCCGATACCACAGCGGTGGCTATGGCAGCCACCCTTGGGGCTACTCTATGCGAGATTTATACCGACGTTGAAGGGGTCTATACTGCCGATCCCCGCCTTGTCCCCGAGGCGCGTAAACTGGAGGAGATCGGCTATGAAGAGATGCTAGAGCTTGCCAGCTACGGGGCGAAGGTGCTTCACCCCCGCGCCGTAGAGCTGGGGGAGCTTTTCGATATTCCGATCCTGGTGGCTTCCAGTTTCAGCGAAGCTCCAGGAACCCTAATTCACGGAGGAATCACTATGGAAGTGCGAAACAAGGTGAGAGGAATTGCTCACGACCTTGATGTAGCCAAGGTCACCGTCCTTGGCGTCCCCGACCAGCCGGGGATCGCCACCGCCATCTTCGAGCCCTTAGCTAAGGAGAATGTCAACGTGGATACCATCGTTCAGAACGCCAGTGTGGAGCGGATCACCGACCTGACCTTCACCGTTGCTAAGAGCGACCTTTCCAGGGCAATGCAAGTGGTGGAGCCGATAGCCAAATCCATCGGGGCCAGGGGTTGTGTTGCCGATGCCAACCTGGGAAAGGTAAGCATCGTGGGCACAGGGATGCAGAATGCGCCGGGCTACGCGGCAAGGATGTTCCGCGCCCTGTACGAGAAGGGGATCAATATCGAGCTGATCACCACATCGGAGATCAGGATCACCTGCATCATCGACCAGGCCAGGGTTGAGGATGCCCTCGTTGCCCTGCACCGGGCCTTCGCGCTGGAGAAAGAGGGGTGAGATTTAATAAGTCCTTTCGGACTAAAATGGGGGCGAAATCTTAGATCGCCCCCATTTTTATTAGCTAGGATTCACTAAGAATCCGGCTAGACGGCGACTACTTCCTTAACCTCGGGCACCTGCTCCTTGAGGATGCGCTCGATGCCCCCAGTCAAGGTCATCTGCCTCATCGGGCATCCACCACAGGCACCGAGAAGCCTAAGGGTAACTATGCCCTCGCTGACGTCAACCAGTTCCACACCACCTCCATCTGCCTCCAGATGGGGCCTTATCTGGGCAAGAACCTCCTCAACCTTCTCACGCATCATTTCCTCCAATTTCCCCTGATCCTGCGCTATTCTAGCACAAAAGAAAAGCTTTGTCAAAGGGCTAAACCCTCCACCCACACCCCTAGACTATCTTGACAATGTGGAATATAATCACTAAAACCTCGGAGGTAGTGGTGAAACTTAGCATTGTCATACCTGCCTTGAACGAAGAGGGGAACGTGGTTGAATTGATTACTGCCCTTCATAAGGTGGTGCCATCAATCTCCCCTGAGTATGAAATCCTCCTTGTTGACGGCGGCTCGGTGGACAATACCAGAGATGTAGCAAAGAGGCTCAAGGCAAAGGTAATAGTTCAGAAGGGGAGGGGTTTTGGAGAGGCACTGAGGGAGGGGTTTGATGCCGCTCAAGGGGAACATATCCTTACTTTAGATGCCGACCTATCGCACAGCCCGACCCTCATTCCTCAAATGTGGGAGGCGAGGGAAGAGGCCGAGATCGTAGTGGCATCGCGTTATGTTCCTGGGGGCTCAGCGGAGATGCCCCTGATGAGGAAGGTTCTCAGCAGAATGCTCAATAAGGTTTTTGCCACCGGGCTTGCCCTCCCCGTGAAGGACCTCTCCAGTGGTTTTCGCCTCTATAAATCCTCCTCCCTCCACAACCTGGCGCTAAGTAGTTCCGATTTCGATATACTCCAGGAGATTCTCGTCAAGTGTTATGCCCAGGGTTGGAAGACCAAGGAGACCCCCTTCCACTATCTGCCCCGAAAAGGGGGAGACAGCCATGTGAGGCTGCTCAGGTTTGGCATCTCTTACCTTAGAACCTTCAGGCGCATGTGGCGCCTGAGAAACTCGATCCTCTCCGCAGATTACGATGATAGAGCCTTCGACAGCCGCATCCCCCTTCAAAGATACTGGCAACGGCGCCGCTACAGAATCATCACCGACCTGGCAAGGGGAGCAAAATCCACCCTGGATGTGGGCTGCGGTTCCAGCAGAATTCTGGGTGGCTTGGAGGGTGGCATTGGCCTCGACATCCAACTGGCCAAGCTCCGTTACATAAGGGGGTATGGCAAGCCATTGGTTAACGCCTCCCTTTATGCCCTGCCCTTTAAGGAAAGTGCCTTTGACTGTGTAGTCTGCTCGGAGGTTATCGAGCATCTGCTCCCAGGGGAAGAGCCCTTCCTAGAGATGTCCCGGGTGCTCCAAAGAGGAGGCAACCTCATTATTGGAACGCCAGATTATGCCACCTTTTCCTGGAGGCTTATGGAGCGCCTTTACCGTTTCTTCGCCCCGGGGGGATACGCTGAGGAGCACACCACCCACTATTCAAAAAACGGCCTAATAAAGTTTCTCCAGGATCGGGGTTTCGCCCTGGAGGAGGTTCATTATGTTTGCCATTCGGAGATGATCCTGAGCTTCAGAAAAAGATAAGCCAAATTTAGGGAACAAAGCGATGACCCAATAGCAGCTCTTGAAAATTTCTCTCAGAAGTAATAAAATGCCGCCCGGG
This sequence comes from Dehalococcoidia bacterium, assembly GCA_004376075.1. GTDB lineage: Bacteria > Chloroflexota > Dehalococcoidia > E44-bin15 > E44-bin15 > E44-bin26. The sequence goes on from SOJQ01000093.1 coordinate 6,623, forward strand.
TTGGGGGTGTGATGCATTACCAGACAGGAGAAGTAAGACTTAGGCGGCGGCGCACCAAGGAGGCTATCGCCCTCGCAATGCAAGGGCGGTGGGAGGCGGCTGTCGCCACCAATAGAAGCATAATCGAGGTCTTCCCTAAGGATGTCGATGCCTATAATCGACTGGGCAAGGCGTTGACAGAGCTAGGTCAGTATGCTGAGGCTAGGGAAGCCTATAGCAAGGCTCTTGAAATCAACCCGAAGAATAGCATCGCCAGGAGAAATCTTCAACGGTTGTCTTTATTGAAGGAAGTGCAATTATCGCCATGGGGAGACCATCACAAGGTTGCCCCCTATCTTTTCATCGAGGAGACGGGCCAGGCTGGGGTAGCCAGCCTTCAGCGATTGGCCTCAAGGGAAGTGCTCGCTAGGATCGCTGCTGGCGATCGAGTGTACTTGAGGCCGGAGGGGCAAAGTCTCATCGTGGAGAATAAGCTCGGTGATTACCTCGGGGAGGTTGAGCCAAGGATCGGCATGCGCCTCACCAAGCTAATAGAAAGGGGCAACAGGTATACAGCAGCAATCACAAGCCTAGCAGATAACGAGGTTAGGGTGATTATTAAGGAGACCTTCCAGCATCCCAGCCAGGTGGGACGCCCCTCCTTCCCTGCTAAGGCCTTCGATGGCTTCCGACCCTACGTTAAGGACAGCATATTGAAGTACGAGCTGGAGGAAGAGGAGGCTTTTAAGGAAAGGGAGTATCCCCTTGAGTGGGAAGAGGAGATAGAACCCCTGGCTGAGGGTGTCTCCCTTTTAGCCGATGATGAGGATGGAGATAGCGGGGATATTCTAGAGGAGGAGTGAACCTCCCCGGTACCTAAACAAATAGCATTGCCCCAAAAATTCCCCTTTGACTAGCTTAGCGAAGCATGTTATTCTGTTGCAGGGAATTCTTGCGTCACCAAGTACCGCCTTATTTATGGTTTCAACAGAGGAAGGTTTTATGGAGATGGATATCGGGGCAGTTAAGCCAGTAGACATTGAGGAGGAGATGAGGGGCTCCTATTTGGACTATGCGATGAGCGTTATCGTCTCCCGCGCCTTGCCCGATGTACGCGATGGCTTGAAGCCGGTGCAGCGAAGGATCCTCTATGCCATGGAGGAGCTGGGGCTTCGTCACACCACCAGCCACAAGAAGAGTGCCCGCATCGTCGGCGAGGTGTTGGGTAAATATCACCCCCATGGTGATGCCCCGGTATATGAGGCTATGGTGCGCATGGCCCAGGACTTCTCCCTGAGATATGTGCTCATCGATGGGCAGGGGAACTTTGGCAGCGTGGATAACGATCCCCCGGCGGCGATGCGCTATACTGAGGCACGCCTTTCCCAGATCGCCCAGGAGATGGTCATTGACATCGATAAGGATACTGTGGATCTCTCGCCAAACTTCGATGGCTCCCTAAAGGAGCCCACCGTTCTTCCCACCAGGCTGCCCAATCTACTCTTAAATGGTGCCTCAGGAATCGCTGTTGGCATGGCCACAAACATTCCACCCCACAATCTCATTGAGATGTGCGATGCCATCTCCTATCTCATCGATAACCCCGAAGCCACTGTGGACGAGCTTACCGATTTCATCCGCGGTCCAGATTTCCCCACGGCAGGGATTATCTTTGGTCGTGAGGGGATCAAAAACGCCTATACCACAGGAAGGGGCAAAATTGTCGTCAGGGCTAGGGCTGATATCGAGGAGATGGCTAAGGGACGCTCCCAGATAGTAGTCACCGAGCTCCCCTATCAGGCAAACAAGGCAGCGCTGGTGGAGAGAATCGCTGAGTTGGCTAAGGGGAAAAGGATCGAGGGGATCGCCGAGCTACGCGACGAATCGGATAGGCAAGGGATGCGCATCGTCATCGAGCTAAAGCGAGATGCCCAACCGGAGCAGGTGCTCAACAACCTCTATAAGCATACGACGATGCAGTCAGCCTTCTTTGTCAACATGCTTGCCCTGATCGATGGCCAGCCCAGGGTGATTAGCCTTAAAACAGCGCTCCAACAATACATTGACTTTCGCCGCAATGTCATCGTTCGTCGCTCCCGATTTGAGCTTCGTCATGCCAGCGAGAGGGCTCACATCCTTGAAGGACTGAAGATCGCCCTCGATCAGCTAGACCAGGTTATCGCCACCATTCGCCATTCCCAGGGCGCTGAGGAGGCGCGGTCAAATCTGATGAAGGACTTTGAGCTAACCCAGGCCCAAGTACAGGCCATCCTAGATATGCAGCTGCGCCGCCTCAGCGCCCTAGAGCGAAAAAAGGTCGCCGAGGAGTATACCGAGGTTCTCAAGACTATCGCCTACCTAGAGGACCTCCTGGCAAACCCGAGGAAGATCCTCTTTCTGGTTAAGGAGGAGGTGGGCGAGTTGAAGGCTAAGTATGACGACCCACGGCGGACAGAGATCATCGAAGAGGAGCCCGGGGAGTTCAGGGAGGAGGATCTAATCCCCCATCAGAGGGTGGTGATTACCCTAACACACAGGGGCTACATTAAGAGAGTGCCCAGCGAAAGCTACAGGCTTCAGCAGAGAGGGGGCAGGGGCGCGACAGGCGTGGCTACCCAGGAGGCAGAGGGGGTGCGTCTCCTCCTCGTCGCTGATACCCTTGATACCCTGCTCTTCTTCACCAATCGTGGGAAGGTGCTTTCCCTAAGATGCTACCGAATACCACAGGATACCTCCCGAACCGCTAAGGGAACGCCGCTCATCAAACTCATCTCCGTGGATGAAAAGGAGCAGGTGACCGAGATCCTGGCGGTATCGAGCTTTGTCCCCGGGGAGTCGATGATTATGGTGACCCGCTGCGCGGTGATAAAGCGGAGCGCCCTTGAAGGGTTCGCCTCGGTGAGAAGTAGCGGCCTCATCGCTATGGACCTTAAGAAAGACGACGAACTCATCGCGGCAAGGGTAGCTCATCAAGGGGACGAAATAGTGTTAGTAAGCGAAATGGGGCGGGCGATCAGGTTTGCTCTCGACACGCTGCGCATCGCCTCCCGCACCAGCGGCGGGGTGCGCGCCATCCATCTCGCCCCCGACGATCGTGTGGTGGCTATGGACATCGTCTCCCCTGACGCTTGCCTGCTGGTAGTTACCAAAGATGGCTTTGGCAAGTGCACCCGCCTGTCCGCTTATCGCAGACAGGCCCGCGGGGGCAGCGGGATAAAGAGCCTTAGTTTGAAGACAGGAAGGATCGTCGCCGCGCGTGTTGTCCACACCTCCGATGAGGTGATGTTCCTCACCGCTCAGGGGGTCATCATCCGCATGCGGGTGGATAACATCCCGGTTCAGGGGAGGATTAGAAGAGGGGCCAGCCTTATGAAGCCCGATGAGGGGGATGCGGTGGTCGCTATCGCTTGCCTTGAAGGAGGGGCGAAACGCCTTTGAAGGAAGAACTCTATTGATGGAGCATGGCAAGCTTCTTTGAACATCTGCTTTTGAGCTTTATCCCCATCTTTGTTGCCATGGACGCAATAGGCACCTTGCCCATTGTCCTGGGGCTAAGCGAACATATGATGGCTTCAGAGCGCACCAGGATGGTGCGCCAGGCCATGATCACCGCCTTGGGGCTCGGGCTGGGGTTCATTGCTTTAGGAAAGATCGTCTTCTTGCTCATCGGCATCGAGGTTGCTGACTTCTTGGTCGCTGGTGGGCTGATCCTCCTCATATTGGCAATAAGGGAGCTGCTCACTGAGAGGAGGGCACCCCAGGTTGCCGCTCCTGAGGACATGATCGGGGTTGTCCCTATAGGCACCCCATTAGTAGTGGGGCCCGCGGTGCTCACCACCCTTCTCCTCCTCATTGACCGTTATTCCATTGAAGGCGTTGTGGGGATAAGTGTGGTGATAATCTCCTTTGTGCTCAATCTGGCCATTGCCTGGCTTCTCTTTGCTCAGGGAAACAGGGTGGCAAACTTTATGGGGAAGGGAGGGCTGAGAGCAGCATCCAAGATCGCCATGCTGCTCCTCGCCGCCATTGCGGTGAAGATGATCCGTGAAGGCGTTTTGGGGATACTGGCGCTGTAACCAAAATATGAAAAGGACTGCCTTTCTAACCCTTACCCTGCTCCTAATACTCCTCCTTTTCATGCCATTGGCGAAGGCCTTTGCCTATTCCCCTGCCACTAGGGACGAAGAAATAGACCTAGATTGGCTAAGGGAGGAGGTGGAGCATAATTTTGAGAGGAATCAAGTGGTCGAGGTGCGGGGCTGGAAGGGTGATAGCCAAATTTCTATTTATCATGCCCCTTCCCTCTGTCCCTCCATAGATTATCCTGAGGGGATGCCGCGATGGCTCCACTGGTTATGGAATGTATGGTGGTATCTGGGAGCGCCTTGGCGGGAGTGCTATCCTCATCAATTCTTTTGGGATTCTTGTGCCCATGCTATGGTGCTTTCCCATCTCGATCCGGAGCTGGCAGAGGAGGAGATCGAGAGCCTGCTTTACGCCCAGGGGGAGGATGGATTCATCCCCCACATGATCTGGAACGGTGAAAGGATGCACTGGGTGGATAGGTTTCTTCAGTGGCTCTATCCCTCAAACTATACCTCGCCCTATCTTCAGCCCCCGTCTTTAGCCGAAGCTGTGGAGCATATCTACCAGGAAAGCGGCGATATAGATTTCCTGAAGAGGGTCCTGCCCAATCTAAAGAGCTACTACTTATATTTGGAGGGAGTGCGCGATAGCGATGGAGATGGGCTGGTGGAGATCATCATCTCCTGGGAATCAAAAGATGGAAGCCCCGAATATGAGATCGTCTACGGCGAGTCCAGCGCAAAACCTGCCTGGCGAGGACCGATAGTGAGGCTAATGCTCAAACACTGGATGATGCGCTGGGACATAGAGCGAACCCTTGCCAGCGATGACTTTGTGGTCGAGGATCTGCTCTTCAACTGCATCTACGCCCAGAATCTATTCTCGCTGAGCCGCCTTTGCGCTATCATTGGTGAAGAAGAGGAGGCTGAGCTTTTCCAAGAGAGGGCTGAATTGGTGGAGAGGGCGGTGCTCGAAAAGATGTATGATGAGGAGACGGGGCTGTTCTATAGCCTGGATGCAAGGCACGGTGAGGAAAGGCAATTAAAGGTGAGCACCGTTTCCTCTCTAATGCCCCTTATTCTAGATGGTATCAGCCAGTCTCAGGTGGAGAGATTGGTTGGGGAGCATCTCCTGAATCCCGAGGAATTCTGGACAGAGTATCCTATACCGGCCGAGCCTGCTAGCTCACAAGAAGAAGGGGATCAGTATCTCTGGCGAGGTCTCCAGACATGGGTCTACCCCAACTGGTATATCGCCGCAGGGCTTCGAAAGCAAGCGCTGCGTTTCCCTGAACACAGGGAGGAATACAATCAGATAGCTGACGAGATAACTATAAAGACCTACCAACTGGTCCGAAAAGAGGGATTTCGCGAGTTTTACCATTCTGAAACGGGAAAAGGCGGCGGAGCCTGTAATTATGGCTGGTCTACCCTAGTTCTGATCATGGTTGGGGATATGGAGAGATGATAGGGAGCAGTTCAGCTCTCCGCATCGAGATTCTACTAAATGGAAGAAAGGGGGTCTCATGAAACTTGAAGACAAGGTGGCGCTGGTAACCGGCGCCGGCTCTGGCATCGGCAAAGCAATAGCCCTCGCCTTTGCTAAGGAAGGAGCCAAGGTGGCGGTCAATGATATAGATGAGGCCACGATAGAAGGCACCCTAACCATGCTGGGGAAGCTGGGGGGCGAAAGCTTGGGGGTCAAGGCGGATGTCTCCTCCAGCCAGCAAGTAAAGGCCATGTTCTCCAAGCTGCTGGAGAGGTTCGGTACCCTGGACATCCTGGTGAACAATGCCGGGATCATCAAGATAACCGATAAGGTTAAGGACAATTTCCCCAAATACCTGAAGCAGATGGCAACTACCGGGGTGGCAAAGATGTCGCTGGAGGCGACAAGGTATATGACCGACGAAGAGTGGCAGAGGATGATAGATGTTCATCTCTGTGGGACCTTTTATTGCACCAGGGAGGCGCTCAACATCATGGAGGATAAGGGCTATGGGAAGATCATCAATATAGCCTCCATCTGCGGGATGTCGGGCTCCTGCGCCACCAGCCCCGATTACTCGGCAGCCAAGGGTGGCATCATCGCCTTTACCAAATCGGTGGCTGCCGAGGTCATCGGAAGGGGGGTTTATGTCAATGCCATCGCTCCCGGTTTCATAAATACACCGGGGTTGATGGCGGAGCTGCCGCCGGAGATGCTGATCAGTGTGATTGTTCGCACCCCCCTGGGCAGGCTAGGTACCGCCGAGGAGATTGCCCCGGTAGCTGTCTTCCTCGCCTCGGATGAGTCAAGCTTTATGGTGGGACAAGTAATAAGCCCCAATGGCGGGACGGTGATTTAGATACCGTTTTCGGTTCTGCTTTGGGGGTGGGCTTATATGCTCACCGCCTCTTCTTGTGTTATACTCTTCGCCAGATAAGGAGGTGAGAAGATGACTGTGCCAAGGTTATCCCTAGAGGGCAAGGTGGCCATCGTCACCGGGGCAAGCCGAGGGATTGGGAGGGCGATCGCTCTGGGCTTCGCTGAGGCCGGCGCCGACGTGGTGATATGCAGCAGGACCCTTTCCGATCTAGAGAAGGTCGCCGAGGAGATTCGAGCTCTGGGCAGGCGTTCGTTAGCGGTGGAGACCAATATTGCCATAAAAAGCGATGTCGATAACCTGGTGGCGAAGACGGTGGAAAAATTTGGCACCATCGACATCCTGGTTAATAACGCGGTAATGAACATTATGCGTCCCCTTATCGACCTTCGAGAGGATGGCTGGGACAAGGTGATGAATGTTGGTCTGAAGGGTTATTATCTTTGCAGCCAGGCTGCGGCAAAGGTGATGATAGAGAGGAAGAAGGGGAACATAATCAATATGACCTCAACTGCCGCAGTGGAGGCATCCCCACTGCTGGGGGCCTATAGTATATCCAAGGCTGGTGTGGTCATGCTTACTAAGCTCTTGGCAGCGGACCTGGCACGCTACAACATCCGAGTTAACGCCATCGGACCGGGTATAGTGAGGACGGGATTCAGCGAGCCCATATGGGGCAATCCCGAGGCTCTGAAGGCCATCGAGGCCGGAATCCCTCTGGGCCGCATCGCCGAGCCCGAGGACATCGTGTCGGTGGCCCTCTTCCTCGCCTCTGACGCCTCAAGCTACATCACAGGGCAGACCATATATGTCGACGGGGGCACAATGGCATGAAGCTCATCTTTATCCACGGCTCCGGGGGCTCGAAGGAGGCATGGTACTATCAGACGAGGCACTTCCCCGATGCCGAGGCCATCAACCTCCCCGGCCACCCTCAGGGCGAGCTGCGCACCAGCATTGACGACTATGTAGAATGGCTCAGGGGATACATTCATGAGAAGGACTATAGCGATGTTGTTCTGGCGGGTCACTCGCTGGGAGGGGGAATTGTCCTGCTCTACGCCCTGAAGTATCCCCAGGACCTGAAGGGGATTATCCCCATCGGGTCTGGGGCCAGGCTGCGGGTGCATCCTATGTACCTCGAGATGCTGGAGAAGGCCATCGATGACCCCAGCGCCCTCGAGGAGTTCTTGAAAATAGGATGGGAACTCATCGACGCGGAGCTGGTAGAGGTGCTCAGGAGGAGGGCTTATGAAAATGGCCCTGGGGCATTCCTCAACGATATGCACTGCTGCGATAGGTTCGACATCATGGATCGGGTGCAGGAGATAAAGCTGCCCACGCTGGCTCTCTGTGGCAGCGAAGATATAATGACCCCACCTAAATATAGCAAATACCTTGCCGACAGGATCGAGGGGGCGAGGGAGGTGATCGTCTCCGGGGGCACCCATATGGTTTTCGCAGAGAAGCCCGAGGAGGTAAATAAGGCCATCAAGGATTTCCTAGAGAGCCTTTTGAGATAGGATCTTCCACAAAAAGATAAAATTGCATAATAAACTATTGACAGAGCGTTATATTTAGTGTTGTATTTGCCGGGTTCTCTTGCAAAGGGGGTTGATTATGTTTGGTAGATATGGTAAATTCCCTATACCCAGAGTAAGAGTAGAGAAATTA